>JANPHA010000030.1:0-1800 GCA_031424255.1 Burkholderiales bacterium
CCTTTTTTTTGGTGGGTTTTTCGAGGGGTACCTTCGCCTTGGCCATAAGCATGGGTCAGGCTACCCGGAGGGCCCAGGGTCGAAAATCGCTCGCGATCATGCCGGGCTGCCCGATGGAGCCGAAAGCCGTTCGACGTGATAGCCGAGGCTTCGCAGTTCGCGGATCATCTTGCGCGCCCGCACCTTCTTCGCTTCTTCGCTGACGGCTGGCCCGCGTTCCTCGTACCGAATGCCTTCGTGGAGGATCTTCCAAATCAGACGACACAGCCGGTGGGCGATGGCGCCGATCGCTTGGGCGTGTCCGAGTCGGGGAACGAGCCGACGATACACGATGGCGAAGATCGTGCCTTTGGCCTTCACGGCGGCGTTGGCGGCCTGATTGAGGACCCGCCGCATCTGTCGATTACCCTTGGGGCAGCGATGACTGTAGTTCGTGCCCGCACTCTCCTCGGTCCCAGGGCAGGCGCCCATCCACGACGCGAGATGCTTCGATGAAGGAAACGTCGCGGCGGTGGCGCCGACTTCCGCAATGATCTGCTGCGCGGAATCGACGCCCAACCCAGGGACTTCCGCGAGGCGCTGCACCGGATCGTGATGAGCCGTGAGGAGCTGGGCCATCTGGCGATCAAGCTCGCCGAGGTGATCCTCGATCAAACACCATTCTTCCAGGGTCAGCTTCAGCAGCCGGCGATACACAGGATTGAGGGTCGCACACACCTGGAGGGCGTCCGATAATTGAGCCGCCGTCGCGCGTAAACGGTGGTCCGCCAGCGCCGCCAGCGTCGCAGCATCCGTTTCGCCGTCGGCCAGGGCCTGCAGCATACGTCGTGCGCTGGTGCCCAGCAGATCCGAGACGAGGCTGGACAGCTTGATGTGCGCTTCTTCTAGCAGCGATTCCAATCGATTGTGCAGCTGCACGCGGTTACGCGTGATCTGATACTTCCGGCGCATCACCGTCCGCCAGAGTCGCTGCTCGGCATCGGGCACAAAGCTCAAGGTGAGCTCTTGGGCCACCAGACGCTTCACCAATCGTTCGGCATCCGGAAAATCCCGTTTGCGCCCGCCGGCGCCACGATTGGATTGGGCTTGCGCCAGGTGAAGAGTTCCGGACACGGGGCTCGCCCCCGCGCGCGTCCGGCGCACCGGCCTCCAGTACTGCTCCAATGCCTCCCACACGGGTCGCCAGTACTGCGCGGTCGATTCCATCACGACTTCCTCGACATCACACTCAACCAGCCAGTCGGCGAGCGCGCGCAATTGGGCGGGGCTGGTCCCGACTTTCAGCCGGTCAAAGTGGTAGTCACCGTCGACCTCGACGTCGGCCACCACCACGGCCAACATCTTCTTGTGCACGTCAATCCCCGCGATCTGGTACGGCATCGGTCTCTCCTCGTGGGAGCGGAAAGCGTGCCTTCTCACATCACTCAGGGTCGCGAGCTGTCGCCGGCTCTTGGGCAAGCGCGACGACGCTCAATTATTCGGTCAATCACGCACGCTCCGGATCAAACAGTTGCTCGGCCTCGATGGCTCCATGGCTCATCTCGATCTCGCCGCTCCCAACATCGACATTCTGCCCAATCCCACGATTTTCATTCCCTTTCGCGGGCCTGCAGGCCCAGCCGCAACCAGTTGCGGACATCGTCCAGCGCGGCCCCTCCGCCACAAATGACTCTCGGAATGAGACTTACGCATGGCGCCAACAGCGAGACTCGCAAGTCGTTGATTTCATTGATCTTACGGAGCTGGCTCCTCAGGCTGGATTCGAACCAGCAACCCTCCGGTTCACAGCGAATGACGGCG
>JANPHA010000031.1:0-1920 GCA_031424255.1 Burkholderiales bacterium
GTCGGCCGCGGGCCACGGCTGGTCGAGCAGCTTCGTGCCGGGACGCAGCTCGCTCCACAGCGCGGTGGTGATGTGGGGAATGATCGGCGAGAGCAACAGCACCGCGTCCTCGAGCACTTCCTGCGCGATGGCGCGCGCGACCGGGCTGCGATCCTCGACCGATTCGTAGAGGTTCAGCATCTCGCGCACGGCGGCGATCGCGGTGTTGAATTGCAGGCGCCGGCCGTAGTCGTCCGCGACCTTCTCGATCGCCTTGTGCAGCTTGAAGCGCAGGTCCTTCAGCTGCGTGGAAAGCTCGGGTGCATCCGCAGTGCTCGCGTAACGCGCGACGACACCCGGGGTCACCTGCTCGTGGACCATCGCCCAGAGCCGGCGCAGGAACTTGAAGGAGCCTTCGACGCTCTGGTCCGACCACAGCATCGTGTCGGTCGGCGGGTTCGCCTGCATGACGTAGAAGCGCGCCGTGTCCGCACCATAGCGCTCGACCATGTCGTGCGGATCGACGCCGTTCCTCTTCGACTTGGACATCGTGCCGACGCCCTCGTAGTCGATCGCGCTGCCGTCGCTCTTCAGCTTCGCGCCGGTGATCTGTCCGTCCGCCCCGACGATGTTGTCGACCTCGCCGGGCGCGAAATACTCGATGCCGCCCTTGGCCAAGCGGCGCGAGTAGATGTGGTTCAACACCATGCCTTGCGTCAGCAGGTTGGCGAACGGCTCGTCGAACCGGACGAGGCCCATGTCGCGCATCGCCTTGGTCCAGAAGCGCGCATAGAGCAGATGCAGGATCGCGTGCTCGATGCCGCCGATGTAGATGTCGACCGGCATCCAGTGCTGGGTGCGCTCGTCGACCATCGCGTTCGCGCCGGGGCACGCGTAGCGCATGAAGTACCACGAGGAATCGACGAAAGTGTCCAGCGTGTCGGTCTCGCGTTCGGCGGCACCCCCGCACTTCGGGCATTTCGTCTGGATGAACGACGGCGTGTGCGCGAGCGGGCTGCCGGTGCCGTCCGGCACCAGGTTCTCGGGAAGCACCACCGGAAGCTCGCCATCGGGAACGCCGACGTCGCCGCATTTCGCGCACTTGACGATCGGGATCGGCGTGCCCCAGTAACGCTGGCGCGAGATGCCCCAGTCGCGCAGCCGGTACTGCACGCGCTTGCGTCCCAAGCCAAGCTTTTCGAGCGCCACGGCGACCCCGTCGATCGCCGCCGCCTGCGCGAGCCCGTCGTAGGCACCGGAGTTCACGTTGCGCCCCGGCATTTCGTACCAGGGTTGCCATTGGTCGGTGGAATAGGGCTGGCCGTCGACATCGATCACCGGCCGGATCTCGAGGCCGTATTTCTTTGCGAACGCGAAATCACGCTCGTCGTGGCCCGGGACCGCCATCACCGCGCCCTCGCCGTAGCTCATCAACACATAGTTGCCGACCCACACCTCGACCGGCTCCCTGGTGAACGGATGCAGCACGTGCAGGCCGGTGCGCAGGCCCTTCTTCTCCATCGTGGCGAGCTCGGCTTCCTGCACGCCGCCGTGGCGGCACTCCTCGATGAAGCGCGCGAGCTCGGGATTGCCCTTCGCCGCTTCGGTCGCGAGCGGATGCTCGGCCGCGACCGCCGCGAACGTGATGCCCATGATCGTGTCGGCGCGCGTGGTGAACACCTTCAATCCGGGCTTGCCGTCGGCCATGCGGCGCGCGGTCTCGGGCGCATAGGGCAGCGTGAATTCCACGCCCTCGCTGCGGCCGATCCAGTTGCGCTGCATCTGCTTCACCTGCTCGGGCCAGCCCAGGCCGTCGAGCGAATCGAGCAGCTCGTCGGCGTATTGCGTGATGCGCATGTACCACATCGGGATCTCGCGCTTCTCGACGACCGCGCCGGTGCGCCAGCCGCGCCCGTCGATCACCTGCTCGTTGGCGAGCAC
>JANPHA010000032.1:0-17048 GCA_031424255.1 Burkholderiales bacterium
GCCTCGAGCGGCACCCAGTAGTCGTGCCAGCGCCACGCGTCGAACTCGGGATGGCCGCTCGCGCGCAGGCTGATGTCGCAGTCGCGCCCGGTCAGGCGCAACAGGAACCAGATCTGCTTCTGGCCCTTGTACGTGCCGCGCCACTCGCGCTTCACCCAGTGGATCGGCACGTTGTAGTGCAGCCACTCGCGCGTGCGCCCGAGGATCTTCACGTGCTGTGGCTCGAGGCCCGTTTCCTCCTGCAACTCCCGATACATCGCCTGCTCGGGAGTCTCCCCCGGCTTGATGCCGCCTTGGGGGAATTGCCAAGCGTGCTCTTTGACGCGCTTGCCCCAGAAAACCTGATTCCGGTTGTTTACGAGCACGATGGCGACGTTCGGGCGATAACCGTCCCGATCGATCATGGCGTCCACCATCCAATCCGTTGAGTTGAGTCCATTTTTCCACAGTTTGCGAGCGCCCGCCAGCCACCGCCGGAACCATGCCCGCGTGTAGAATGCAGGTCTGCAACTCGATGATTATTCGTTGAAAACGCCGGGATTCCCCGGCCACAGCCCTCTCGGAGACGTGATGCGCGCCAGCCAGTACTACCTCGCCACCCTGAAGGAAGCCCCCCAGGAGGCCGAGCTTCCGAGCCACAAGCTGATGCTGCGCGCGGGGCTGATCCGCAAGCTCTCGAGCGGGCTTTATACCTGGATGCCGCTGGGCCTCCGGGTGCTGAAGAAGGTGGAGCAGATCGTGCGCGAGGAGATGGACCGGGCGGGCGCCATGGAGCTGCTCGCGCCCCCGATCCAGCCGGCCGAGCTGTGGAAGGAGACCGGCCGCTGGGACCTGTACGGCCCGCTGATGCTGCGCATCAAGGATCGCGCCGAGCGCGAGTTCTGCTACGCGCCGACCGCCGAGGAAGTGATGTGCGACATCGTGCGCAAGGAAATTCGCAGCTATCGCGAGCTTCCGGTCAACTTCTACCAGATCCAGACCAAGTTCCGCGACGAGATCCGCCCGCGCTTCGGCGTGATGCGCGCGCGCGAGTTCACGATGAAGGACGCGTACTCGTTCGACGCCGATTTCGCCGGGCTGCAGAGGAGCTACGACGCGATGTACCAGGCGTACACGCGCATCTTCACGCGGCTCGGGCTCAAGTTCCGCGCGGTCGCCGCCGACACCGGCGAGATCGGCGGCACCGGCTCGCACGAATTCCAGGTGATCGCGGGCTCCGGCGAAGACGCGATCGCGTATTCCACGGGCTCCGATTACGCGGCCAACGTCGAGCTCGCCGAGGCGCTCCCGCCGGCGGCGGCGCGCGCAGCGCCTTCGATGCCGATGCGCAAAGTGGCCACGCCGGGCAAGCACACCTGCGAGGAAGTCTCCGCGTTCCTCGGCCTGCCGATCGAGAAGACGGTGAAGACGATCGTCGTCATGCACGAGGACGAGGCGCGCAACGAGAAGGAAATGGTCATGCTGCTGATCCGCGGCGACCACATGCTGAACGAGGTCAAGGTGACCAAGGTTGCGGGCATGAACCCGTTCCGCTTCGCCTCCGACGCGGAGATCCAGGCGAGACTCCGGGCCGCGCCCGGCTCGCTCGGCCCGGTGGGAAACGACATCCGCATCATTGCCGATCGCACGGTCGCCGCGATGAGCGACTTCTGCACGGGTGCCAACGAGGACGGCCATCACCTCACCGGCGTCAACTTCGGGCGCGACCTGCCCGAGCCGATCGTGGCCGACATCCGCAACGTCGTGGCGGGCGATGCTTCGCCCGATCGCAAGGGAAGTCTCGAGATCGCGCGCGGCATCGAGGTGGGCCACATCTTCCAGCTGCGCACCGCGTACACGCAGAAGATGGGCGTGACCTACATCGACGAGAAGGGCGAGACCAAGCCGATGGAGATGGGCTGCTATGGCATCGGCGTCACCCGTGTCGTCGCCGCCGCGATCGAGCAGAACCACGACGACAAGGGCATCATCTGGCCCGATCCGATGGCGCCCTTCGCGGTCGCGCTGATTCCGCTCGGCTACCAGAAGGGCGAGGCGGTGAAGGCCGCCGCGGAAAAGCTCTACGCGCAGTTCGCGGCGGCCGGGATCGAGGTGTTCCTCGACGATCGCAACGAGCGCGCCGGCGTGCTGCTCGCCGACCAGGAGCTGATCGGAATCCCGCACCGGATCGTGATCGGCGATCGCGGCCTGAAGGAAGGTGTCGTCGAATACCAGCACCGGCGCGACGCGCAGGCGACCCGGGTTGCGCTAGACGAGGCCGCGGCCCACGTCGCCGCACGGTTCACCCATGGCAAGGCCATCGCGCAGGCCTGATCTCGCGGCGCTCTTCGCGGCGGCCGCGATGGCGTTCGCGCCCGCCGCGCTCGCCGGCGCCCAGCAATACGAGCTCCTCTCGGCGAGCGTACGCGCCTCGATGGCGAGCGCGGTCAACGACCGCGGCAGCGTCGACCTGAAGGACCTCGACACGCGCGCGTGGGTGCGCGCGATGACGCGGCGCGTCTCGGGAAAGATCGCCGACGAGGACGGCGCGCGCCAGTTCCTCGCGCTGGTGCGCTACGAGTCGATGCGCTCCGGGCTCGATCCGCACCTGGTGCTCGCGGTGGTCGACGTGGAGAGCAAGTTCCACAAGTACGCCGTGTCGCGCTCCGGCGCGCGCGGCCTGATGCAGGTCATGCCGTTCTGGGTGAAGGAGATCGGCGAGCCCGGCCACAATCTCTTCCAGGAGCGCACCAACCTGCGCTACGGCTGCACGATCCTGCGCCATTACCTCGATCGCGAGAAGGGCAACCTCGCCAACGCGCTCGCGCGCTACAACGGCAGCCTCGGCCAGCCCGAATATCCCAACCTGGTGCTGAAGGCCTGGCGCGAGCGCTGGGCGCTCGCCTCAAGTCCCGATCTGCGCTGAGCGCGGCGCGCGCACCGCGGTCACGCTCTCGAGCGTCTTGCGATTCACGCGCCCGACCTGGTCGTAGACGACCTTTCCGTTCGGATCGTAGATGCGCGTCGTGGGCAGCGCATGCTGCGAGCCGAGCTGCTTCTCCACCTGCTCGGTCGCGATCACCAGCGGATACTCGTGCCCCACCTTCGCGGCGAATTGCTGCGTTTTTTTCACGTCCTGCGCATCCACCGCGATGCCGAGGACCACGACCTCGCGGTTGTCGCGCTGGAATGCCGCGATCTCGGGAATCTCCTGGATGCACGGCACGCACCACGTCGCCCAGAAATTGAGCACGACCCAGCGACCCTTGTAATCGGCGAGCCGATGGCGCGTGCCCTGCGTGTCGGTGAGATCGAAGCCCGCGGCCGAGGCCGTGCCCAGCAGGGCGGCGGCCAGGGCAGCCCCCGCGGCGATGTTCCTCAAGCGATTGGTTTGCAAACCCATTTCCCTCGTCTATGCTTCGGAAGAGCTTACTTGAAAATCCGCCCATGACGGTCGACCTGAGCCTTCCCACGGAACGCGTGGCGCCTCCGAAGGACTTGGAGATCCGCCCCCGGCAGGTGAAGGCATGGGCCGAGGCGCTGCCGCTCGCGCAGACACTCGATTCGGGCCGCAAGCTTTGCACCCATCTCGCCGCGATCAACCGCTCGAAGATGGATACCGACGACCGCATCCAGATCCTGGAGATCTTCCGCCCGATCGCCGCGGTGCTGCTCGAGGAGCTCGAGGACATCTATGGCAAAGCCACGCTGCCGCTCGGCCCGCGCGGGCGCGACGCCCTCGGGCTCGCGCGCGACCTCGCCTCCGAGCTCTGCGCCGGCTACCGCGTCGCGGTCGTGGAGAAGACCGGCAAGCGCATCGCGTTCGGCGTGAAGAAGCAGATCCCGGTGCTCGTGCTGCGCGCGATGGAATACCTCGTCGCCGAGATGCGCGCGAGCTACCGGACCTACGCGCCGGTCCACGCGGGCGTGTGGAAGGAGCTGCATCGCCTCTATCTCTACGCGGAGCAGGAAGGCATCGCGGCGGAGATCGCCGATGCCGAGAGCAAGGCCACGATCTTCGACACCTATTCCGAGGCGTTGCTGCTCGCCCTCACCGACCCGTATCGGCTGGTTCCCGGGGAATTCGAGCGCGTGCTGGTGCAGGCGCGCGGCGTGCGCGCCGGCGCAACTCTCGGCCAGCAGCGGCCGGCCACGCGTCCCGGCGGGCATTTCCTCGTCGCGTGCGATACCGACCGCCCGCCCAAGCCGGCGCTCTCCGCCAACGACGACACCGGCGGGCCCAATTGGCGGCTCTTCGACGCGAGCCCGATCGTCGACAAGCTGCGCGCGCGCAAGCTCGCGGTGGAGACGGGCAACGTCTCCTCGACCATGAGCAAGACCGTGGGGCCCGAGGTCCTCGCGACGATCACGCGCCTGATCGTGCTCTGGGGCGATCCGCCCAAGAGAGCCCATCGGCGCGACGCGATGGATACCACGGTCGCGATCTGCGTGGGCCTGAAGGCGATCGGTCATTTCGTCTCGATCGCGGCGAGCGTGGATGCGCAAGCCGAGGCCGACGCGATCCGCAAGGGCATCACCATCCCGCTGCTCGCCGTTCCCGACGACGAGATTTCCAAGTCGATGCCGGTGCACGAATGGGATGTCGTGAACCAGAGCGCGGGCGGCATCAAGGTGCGCCGCACCGTGGCGACGCAGCAGCCGATCGGCGTGGGCGAAGTGCTCGGCATCAAGGCGATCGGCAAGCCGTTCTGGACCGTGGGCGTCGCGCGCTGGATCACCGCGCTCGAGGACGGCGGCATGGAATTCGGCGTGCAGTTCTTCTCGCCCGCGGCGTGCGCGGTGTGGATCCAGCCGGTGGTCTCCGCGGGGCCCCAGGCCAAATTCGGCGTGCTGCTCGCCGACGACGACGAGGCTTCGACCGGCGAATCGCTGCTCACCCCGCCCAATACCTACTCGGAGATGCGCGAGTTCGAGATCAAGGGCGAGGGATTGGTGTCCCGCGTGCGGGCCGCGGGCCTCATCGAGAAGACCGCCCGCTTCGAGCTCTTCCACGTCTTGCCTTCCTGAGCGGGGACGGCGGCTCGCGCGTGGGCGAATCGAGCAGCGTCGTCAACGGGCGCTTGAGCCCGTCGCGCATCTGCTGCGCGGCGCGCTCGAAATCGGTCGAGATCTCCGACCACTCTTCCGGCTTCATCCCGCCGACGGGCGCCACGGTCGCCGAGTAGAGCTCTTCGAGCGTGATCTTTCCGGGCTCTCGCGCGAGGACGTAGCCGCGGCGCCGCACGCGCTTCACGATGTCCGCGTCGCGCATCCGCGTGAGCGCGTCCTCGAGCTCGTGGACCGGAATGCGCGTCGCCTTGCGCAGGCGCTCGAACGGCAGCGGTTCGGCTCCGGCTTCGAGGAGCGTGCGCGCGATGCCGACCGCGTGGCGAAAGTGCGTGCCGGGCGTGGCGTTCTTCTTCCAGAGCCCGCCGTGCCAGTACGACGCCGAGGCGGTGACCTCCGCGCCCAGCAGGACCACGAGCCATGAGAGATAAATCCAGATGAGGAAGATCGGCACCGCGGCGAACGCGCCGTAGACCAGGTTGTAGGTCGGCGCGTGGCGCACGTAGAGCGCGAACCCCTCCTTCGCCGCCTCGAACAGCGCCGCCGCGACCGCGGCCCCGATCGCCGCGTGCCGCCACGGCACGTGCCGGTGCGGGACCACGAGATAGATCAGGAAGAATGCGATCGCGCTCATGGCGGTGGGGACGATGCGCAGCAGGCGCGGATGCCAGTCGGAGGGCTGCGTGCCCGTGCCGTAGGAAAGCGACACGAAGTACGTCGAGATCGACACGCTCAGGCCGATCAGCACCGGGCCCACGATCAGCAGCAGGATGTAGCCGAGCACCGAGAGCCAGTAGGGACGCGAGCGGCGCACGCGCCAGATCGCGTTGAGCGAGCGCTCGACGATCAGCATCAGCATCACCGCCAGCACGAACACCGCCACCAGCCCGAGGAACGTGAGGCGCCTCGCGTTGTGGGCAAAATCGCGCATGTAGACCGTGATGATCTTGTGCGCGATATCGGGCATGAGGTTGAGCAGCAGGAAGATCTTGATCTGCGACATCACGTCTTCGAAGAACGGCGCCGAGGAAAGCACCGCCACCGCGATCACGAACGTCGGCACGAGCGCCAGCAGCGTCGTGTAGGTGAGGCTTCCCGCGATCTGCGGGATGCGGTCCTCGTTCCAGCGGCGCAAGACGAAGCGCAGGAACCCGTAGGTGTCTTTGAGTGGTGCGAGCACGGTCGGCAGCTCGAGTGTGTCGCGAGAAGGGCGAGGTATCATAGCAGCCGCCTTCCTCGCATCGAGTCCCGTGGCCGACGTCCTCGTCCTCTACTACAGCGCCACCGGCTCGGTGCGCAGCCTGGCGCAATCGGTCGCGCGCGGGATCGAAAGCGTGCCGGACATGCGGGCCCGCGTGCGCACCGTGCCGAAGGTCGCGGCGGTGATCGAGAAGAGCGCCGCCGCGATTCCATCCGAAGGCCCGCCCTATGTCGAGCCGCGCGATCTCGAGGAATGCGTGGGCCTGGCGCTCGGCTCGCCCACGCGCTTCGGCAACATGGCGGCGCCTCTGAAGTATTTCATCGACGGACTCGGCGCCGAATGGGGCCGCGGCACGCTCGCCGGCCGCCCCGCCGCGGTCTTCTCCTCGACCGCCTCGATGCATGGCGGCCAGGAAGCGACGCTGCTCTCGATGATGCTGCCGCTGCTGCACCACGGCATGGTGATCGTGGGCCTGCCCTACACCGAGCCGGATCTCAACGCGACGCGCTCGGGCGGCACGCCGTATGGCGCAACGCACGTCGCGGGGATCGCGAACGACCGGCCGGTGAGCGACGAGGAATCGCGCCTCGCGTTCGCGCTCGGCAAGCGCCTGGCGAGCGTCGCCAAAAAGCTCGCCGCGTGAGCGGGGATGGCCATCCCGGCGAAGCTTGCCCCGGCAATCCTCAAGCCGGGGGCCGGGATCCGATTTCCCTTTTCGTCGCCTCCACCTGCCTCGTGGCCCTGATCTTCCTCGGCGTCGCGTGGGAGCTCTTCCTCGCGCCGTTGAAGCCCGGCGGCTCGTGGCTCGCGCTGAAGATCCTGCCGCTGTTGGTTCCGCTGTTCGGCGTGCTGCGCGGGCGGCGCTACACCTACCAGTGGAGCACGCTGCTCATCTGGTTGTATTTCGCCGAAGGGGCCACGCGCGCGTACTCCGATTCGGGCCTCGCGGCGCGGCTGGCGGGGGCCGAGGTGGTGCTCGCGCTGGGGTATTTCCTCGCCGCGGTCGCCTACCTGCGCTCGACCCGCAGCCGCTGACCTACTTCTTCTTCCTCTTCGAGCGCGCGAAGGCGATCGCGAGCGGCAGCAGGCTCACGACGACGATGCCGACGATGAGCCACGTGAGGTTGTCCTTGATCCACGGAATGTTGCCGAAGAAGTAGCCCGCGTACGTGAGCGACGCCACCCACGCGAGCGCGCCGACGATGTTGTACGCGGTGAATCGCGCCGGGCTCATCGCCCCCATCCCGGCGACGAACGGGATGTAGGTGCGCACGATCGGCAGGAAGCGCGAGATCACCACCGCCTTGCCGCCGTGGCGCTCGTAGAACTCGTGCGCCTTCGCGAGGTGCTTCGGATTGAGCCAGCGCGAGCCTTCGTTCGTGAAGAAGCGCTTGCCCAGCCAGCGGCCGATCGCGTAGTTCGCGCTGTTGCCGAGGAAGGCGGCGAGCACCAGCAGCGCGACCAGCGGGTGGATGTGGAGCGCCCCGCCCGCCGCGATGGCACCGGCCACGAAGAGCAGCGAGTCGCCCGGCAGGAACGGCGTCACCACGAAGCCGGTCTCGGAGAAGATGATCGCGAAGAGGATCGCGTAAACCCAGAGTCCGTAGGTCTCGACGAGCTGCAGCAGGTGCACATCGAGGTGCAGGACGATATCGAGAACGTTCATCAGGGCGTCTGGTGTTCGACGGCCTTTTTCTCCGGCTTGACGAAATCCTCGCGCGACGCCCCGAGGTACATCGCGAGCGGGCACGCGACCAGCACCGAGGAGTAGATGCCGAAGCAGATGCCGATCGTGAGCGCGAGCGCGAAGTAGTGCAGGCTGGCGCCCCCGAAGAAGAAGATCGACAGCACCATCATCTGCGTGCAGCCGTGGGTGATGATGGTGCGCGAGATGGTTCCCGTGATGGAAGCGTCCATGATCTCGGGCACGCTTGCCTTGCGCATCTTGCGGAAGTTCTCGCGCACCCGGTCGAACACCACGACCGATTCGTTCACCGAGTAGCCGAACACTGCCAGCACCGCGGCCAGCACCGGCAGCGAGAACTCCCACTGGAAGAGCGCGAAGAAGCCCAGGATGATCACCACGTCGTGCAGGTTGGCGATGATGGTCGCCACCGCGAAGCGCCATTCGAAGCGGAACGCGAGGTAGATCACGATGCCGATACACACGAAGAGGAGCGCCAGCGCGCCGTCGGTGGCGAGCTCCTTGCCGACCTGCCCGCCGACGAATTCGACGCGCTTCAGCTCCGCGGTCGGATCGTCGGCCTTGAGCGCGGCGATCACCGCGTCCGCCTGCTTCTGCATCTCGACGTTCTGGCTCGAGCCGGCGACCTCCTTCAGCGGAAGGCGCACGAGCACGTCGCGCGAGGTGCCGAAGTTCTGCACCACCACGTCCTTCAGCCCGATCTTCTCGAGCGCCGCGCGGATCTTCTCCGGCTCGGCGGCGTGGTTGTAGCTCACCTCCATCACCGTGCCGCCGGTGAACTCGATCGAGAAGTGCAATCCCCGGGTCACGAGGAAAGCGACCGAGAGCAGGAAGAGCACCAGCGAGATGATGTTGAACACCAACGCATGGCGCATGAAGGGGATGGTGCGGCGGATCTTGAAGAATTCCATGGTCCCGTGTCCTTATACGACCGCTTTGTTCTTGTCGCTATCGCTGCGATGCCATTTCGTATTGCCGATCAGCAGCCTCGGCACCTTCTTGCGCCCGCCGTAGATCAGGTTCACGATCCCGCGCGAGACGACGACGGCGCTGATGATCGAGGTGAGAATCCCGAGGCAGTGGACCACGGCAAAGCCGCGGATCGGTCCGGACCCGAAGGCGAGCAGCGCCAGGCCGGCGATCAGCGTCGTCACGTTGGAATCGAGAATCGTGCCGAAGGCGCGCTCGTATCCGGCCTGGATCGCCATCTGCGGAGTCATCCCGGAGCGCAGCTCCTCGCGCACGCGCTCGTTGATCAGCACGTTGGCGTCGATCGCCATGCCGAGCGTCAGCGCGATGGCGGCGATGCCCGGCAGCGTGAGCGTGGCCTGCATCATCGACAGCAGCCCCACGAGGAACAGCAGGTTGCACGCGAGCGCGATCACCGAGATCACGCCGAAGACCGCGTAGTACAGGATCATGAAGGCGGCGATGGCGATGAAGCCGTAGAGCACCGCCTTGAAGCCCTTCTCGATGTTCTCCTTGCCGAGCGACGGGCCGACGGTGCGCTTCTCGATCACGTCCATGTTGGCCGCGAGCGAGCCCGAGCGCAGCAGGAGCGCGAGGTTCTTCGCCTCGTTGATGTCCGACAGGCCCGTGATGCGGAAGTCCGCGCCGAATTCCTCCTGGATGTTCGGCCACATCGCGACCACCGTGCCGGTCTTCTCCACCAGCATGATCGCCATGCGCTTGCCGACGTTCTCGCGCGTGGTGGCGCGCATCAGCCGCCCGCCGGCGCTGTCGAGCTTCACGTTGACCACGGCGGCGCCGCCGCTTTGCTGGTCGAAATTCGCCTGTGCGTTGGTGATGCGATCTCCGGTGATCACCACCGCTTTCCTCACCAGCACCGGCGCGCCGTTGCGCTGGTCGTAGTATTTTTCCGTGCCGACCGGCGCCGGGGTGTCCTTGTACGCCGCGAAGGCGTCCTCGCCGCGGCCCGCGGCCTGCTCCTCGGAGACGAGCCGGATCTCGAGCGTGGCGGTGCGCCCGAGGATTTCCTGGGCGCGGCCGGTATCCTGCACGCCGGCGAGCTGCACCACGATGCGGTCGAGGCCCTGCTGCTGCACGATCGGCTCGGCGACCCCGAGCTCGTTCACGCGGTTGCGCAGCGTCTGGATGTTCTGCTGGAGTGCGGCGTCCTGGTTGGCCTTCACCACCTCGGGCTTGATGGTCGCCACCAGCTGCGACTCGTCGCCGGATTCGCTCTCGCGCACCACGAGATCGGGCATGGTCTCGTTGATCTGCTTCAGCGCCGCGACGCGCTGGGCGGGCTCGCGGAACTTGACGATGATGCGATCGGATTCGCGCGACAGGCCCGAGTAGTAGATCTTCTTGTCGCGCAGCAGCGAGCGGATGTCGCCGACATAGCGCTCGACCGCCTTGTTGGCCGCCGACTTCATGTCCACCTGCAGCAGGAAATGCACTCCTCCGCGCAGGTCGAGCCCGAGGTACATCGGCTTGGCGCCCAGCGCCTGCAGCCAGTGCGGGGTATTCGGAACCAGGTTCAGCGCGACCACATAGTCGCGGCCCACCTTGCCCTGGATCACGTCGCGCCCCTTCAGCTGCGCGTCGGTGTCGGCGAAGCGGTAGCGCGTCATGCTCTCCTCGACGTCGACGCCGGTCGTCGCCACGTTCGCCGCCTTGAGCGCATCGGCCAGTGTCGCGCGCAGCGCGTCGTCGACCTTGACCGTGGAGCGCACGCCGGTCACCTGCACCGCGGGCACCTCGCCGAAAAGGTTGGGCACCGCGTAGAGCAGGCTCACCAGCAGCGCGATCACGATGACCGCGTACTTCCAGAAGGGGTACTTGTTCATGGTTCCTACTGCGCGTCCTTGATCGTGCCCTTGGGCAACAGCGTCGTCACCGCCTGCTTCTGGACCTGGATCGTGGTGCTGGGGGCGATTTCGAGCGTGAGGTAGTTGTCGCTGATCTTCGCGATCTTGCCGAGGATTCCCACGGCGATGACCTCGTCGCCCTTCTGCAGCGCCTCGATCATCGTCTTGTGCTCCTTCGCCTTCTTCATCTGCGGACGGATCATGAGGAAGTAGAGGATCACGAACATCAGGATGATGGGCAGCATGCCCATCAGCGTGTCGCCGCCGGTGGCCGGGCCGGCCTGGGCGTATGCGGTGCCGATCATCAGGGGATACTCCGCGCGGAAATTATTGAAATTGCAGGGTTATTCCCTGCTAGCTAACCCGTGATTCTAACACGCGCGCGGCTTGAAATTGGGTACGGAATGAGTCCAGCCTTCCAGCGGCGATCGCCTCGCGCAGCCCGCGCATCAGGTCCTGGTAGTAGAAGAGATTGTGGATGGTGTTCAGGCGCGCGCCGAGGATCTCGTTGGTCCGGTGCAGGTGGTGCAGGTAGGCGCGGCTGAAATTGCGGCAGGTGTAGCAGCCGCAGGTGGCGTCGAGCGGCGCGGTGTCCTCGCGATGGCGCGCGTTCTTGATCTTCACGTCGCCGAAGCGCGTGAAGAGCCAGCCGTTGCGCGCGTTGCGGGTCGGCAGCACGCAATCGAACAGGTCGATGCCCGCGCTCACGGCTCCGACGATGTCCTCCGGCGTGCCCACCCCCATCAGATACCTCGGCGCCTCCGCCGGAAGGCGCGGCGCGGCGTGCGCGACGATGCGCGCCATGTCTTCCTTGGGCTCGCCCACGGAAACGCCGCCGATCGCATAGCCGTCGAAGCCGATGCGCGCGAGGCTGTCGAGGGATTCGTCGCGCAGGTCCTCGTACATTCCCCCCTGCACGATGCCGAAGAGCGCGTTGGGACTGTCCGCGTGGGCGCGCTTCGAGCGCTCGGCCCAGCGCAGCGACAGCCGCATCGACTCGGCCGCCTGGTCGTGGGTTGCGGGGTGCCCGGTGCACTCGTCGAAGACCATCGCGATGTCCGAATCGAGCACGCGCTGGATATGCATCGACTCTTCCGGCCCGAGGAAGAGCTTGTCGCCGTTGATCGGCGACTGGAATGCGACGCCCTGCTCCGAGATCTTGCGAAGCGCTCCGAGGCTGAACACCTGGAAGCCGCCGGAATCGGTGAGGATCGGGCGGCTCCATCCCATGAAGCGGTGCAGGCCGCCGTGCTTCGCGATCACCTCGAGCCCGGGCCGCAACCAGAGATGAAACGTGTTGCCGAGCACGATCGGGGTCTCCATGTCGGCGAGTTCCGCGGGGCTCATCGCCTTCACCGTGCCGTAGGTGCCCACCGGCATGAAGGCCGGAGTGTCGACGCCGCCGTGATTCAGCGTGAGCCTGCCGCGGCGCGCGGCGCCATCGGTCGCGAGGCGCTCGAACTTCACGAGCGCCAGTGCGCAGGGAAGGTCTTGTCGAAGAACGGCAATGCCTCGATGCGCCTGGCCCACTCGGCGATCTTCGGCGGCAGCAACTCCACGAGCTTCGTCTCCGGTCGGCGCACCGTGATGCGCTTCACGTAGCCGATCCACGGGTAGAGGACGTAGTCGGCGGCGGTCGGCTGCGCGCCGGCGAGGAAATCGCCGCGCAGCTCGGTGGCGAACGTCGCAAGCTCCTCGCGCAGGCGCGCCTTTGCCTGCTCGACGACGGCGAGATCCGCGGCCGCACCCTCCTTGCCGAAATACTCGGTGGTGATCGGGTCGACGCCCAGGACGCCCAGGTACTCCTCGGCCTCGCGCACCAGCCGGCGGATGCGCGCCCGCTCCCGGACATCGCCCGGATAGAGCGGCTTGCCCGACACGAAGCGCTCGTCGAGGTACTCGAGGATCACCGTCGACTCCCACAGCGCGAAGCCGTCGTCGACGATCGTCGGCACCTGGTGGCGCGGGTTCAACGCCACGAACTCGGGCTTCTTCGTATCGCCCGCGGTGAATGACAGCAGCTTGAGCTGATACGGCACCGCCTTGTGCTCGAGCGCCAGCCACACGCGCCAGGAATAGGGCGAGCCATGCCCGTGATAGAAATCGATTGCCATGCGGTCGTTCTCCTTTGTCGATCGTTCAGTGAAGCGTGAAGCCGTCGAGCGCGACCCCGGGGCTGCGGCCCGAGGCGAGGTCGGCGACCACGCGCCCGGTCGCGAGCGCCAGCGTGAAGCCGAGCGCGCCGTGGCCCACGTTGAGCCACAGGTTCGCGTGCGCAGTCGCCCCGATCACCGGCGTTCCCCTGGGTGTGGCCGGGCGCATCCCGCACCACGGGCTCAGCTTGTGGAAATCGGAGGCGCGCGGGAACGTGTTCCTCACCTCGCTCACGAGCTGGTCGACGCGCTCGACATCGACCACCGCGCGCCGCCCGGAAAGATCCGCCATGCCCGCCACGCGCAGCTCGTCGCCGATGCGCGCATACACGACCTTGCGCTTGAAATCGGTCACGCTGATGCGCGGCGCTCCGCGGTCGTCGGTCACCGGCAACGACAGGCTGTAGCCCTTGAGCGGATAGATCGGGATGCGAATGCCGACTTCCCGGGCGAGCGCGGGGGCGTTGTTGCCGAGCGCCATCACGTACGCGTCGGCCTCGAAGACGCCGTGGCTGGTCTCCACGCCCATCAGCCGCCCGCGCCACGGCAGCAGCCGCTCGACCTCGACGCCGAATTGAAACGCGGCCGGGTTGGCGCCGGTTGCCATGATGCGCGCGAGCTCGTTGCAGAACTTGTAGCAGTCGCCCGCATCCTCGCTCGGCGTGTAGATCGCCCCGACCAGCCGCGGGCTCATCGCCTCGAGCGCGGGCTCGATCTCCACGCACGCCTTCGGATCCAGCGCCACCTGCTCCGCGCCGAGGCTGCGCTGGAAATCCATCAGGCGTTTCGCGGATTCGAACGAACCGGGATCGGTATGCACCACGAGCTTTCCGTTCTGCACGTAGTCGAAATCCAACGCGTGCTCGCGCACGAGCTCGTGCATGAGATCGCGGCTGTAGAACGACAGCCGCAGGAGACGCTCGGTAGTCTCTTCCGCCGTGCGCTGGTTGCACGCGGCGAGGAACTCGAGGCACCAGCGCCACTGGTCGGGATCGAGCGCGGGGCGGAAGCGCAGCGGGGAATCGCGGCGCAACAGCCACGGCGGGATCTTCGGGATGACCGAGGGGCTCGCGAGAGGCGCCACGTAGCTGTACGAGAGCTGCCCGCCGTTGGCGAAGCTGGTCTCGAGGGCGACGCCGGAATTGCGCTCGAGCACGGTCACTTCGTGGCCATCGCGCCAGAAGTACCACGCGCTCGCCACGCCGGCGACGCCTGCTCCGAGGATGATGACTTTCATGGGGATTGAATTATCTCCCGGAGAGAAGTGATGCGGACAAAAGGCTTTGAATCCGCCGATGAGCGCCGCCAATAGAAAGGGCCGCGCAGTGGCGGCCCTTTCGCAACAGCGAAGCAATGATCAGAGCAGCGGCACGATCAGCAGCGCCACGATGTTGATGATCTTGATCAGCGGGTTCACCGCCGGCCCGGCCGTGTCCTTGTAGGGATCGCCCACCGTGTCGCCGGTCACCGCCGCCTTGTGGGCATCGCTGCCCTTGCCGCCGTGGTGGCCATCCTCGATGTACTTCTTGGCGTTGTCCCAGGCACCGCCGCCGGTGCACATGGAGATCGCGACGAAGAGGCCGGTCACGATCGTGCCCATCAGCATGCCGCCGAGGGCCTGCACGCCGGCGTCGCGGCCCATGAGCCAGCCCACGATCAGCGCCACCGCGATCGGCGAGAGCACCGGCAGCAGCGACGGGATCATCATCTCCTTGATGGCACCCTTGGTGAGCATGTCGACCGCGCGCGAGTAATCCGGCTTCGCGGTGCCTTCCATGATTCCCTTGATGTCGCGGAACTGGCGGCGCACTTCCTCCACCACGAAGCCCGCGCAGCGGCCCACGGCTTCCATCGCCATCGCGCCGAAGAGGTACGGGATCAATCCGCCGATGAAAAGGCCGATGATGACCGCGGGGTTGGACAGGTCGAACGTGATGTGCCGGCCGGTCTCCTCGAGCCTGTGGGTGTAGTCGGCGAAGAGCACCAGCGCCGCGAGGCCGGCGGAGCCGATCGCGTAGCCCTTCGTGACCGCCTTGGTCGTGTTGCCCACGGCGTCGAGCGGATCGGTCACGTTGCGGACTTCCTTCGGCAGCTCGGCCATCTCGGCGATGCCGCCCGCGTTGTCCGTGATCGGGCCGTACGCGTCGAGGGCGACGATGATGCCGGCCATCGAGAGCATCGAGGTGGCCGCGATCGCGATGCCGAAGAGACCCGCGAGCGAGTACGCCGCCCAGATCGCGACGCACACCGAGAGCACCGGCCAGGCGGTCGAGCGCATCGACACGCCGATGCCCGCGATGATGTTGGTCGCGTGCCCCTTGGTGGAGGCTTCCGCCACGTGCTTCACGGGTGCAAAGTCGGTGCCGGTGTAGTACTCGGTGATGAACACCATAGCCGCGGTGAGCACCAGGCCGACGACGCACGTGCCCCAAAGCTTGAGCACCGTCACGCCCTGGACCGGGTAGGCCGCGATGACGTCCTTCATCATGTAGTCGGTGACGAAATAGAACGCGATGAGCGATAGCACGCCCGCCACCGCAAGCCCGCGGTAGAGCGCGTTCATGATCTTGCCGCCCTCGGCGGTCTTCACGAAGTAGCAGCCGACGATCGAGGCGATGATCGAGACGGCGCCCAGCACCAGCGGATACGCGACCGCGTTGCCGACGGCCGGGGAGTTGGACAGCAGCAGCGCCCCGAGCACCATGGTCGCGATGAGGGTCACCGCGTAGGTCTCGAAGAGGTCCGCGGCCATGCCCGCGCAATCGCCCACGTTGTCGCCCACGTTGTCGGCGATCACCGCCGGGTTCCGGGGATCGTCCTCGGGGATGCCGGCCTCGACCTTGCCGACCAGGTCCGCGCCGACGTCGGCGCCCTTGGTGAAGATCCCGCCGCCGAGGCGCGCGAAGATCGAGATGAGGGAGGATCCGAAGGCAAGGCCGATGAGCGGCTTCACCACGTCGCTCATCTTGGCGCCGCCGCCACCGCCCAGCAGGTACCAGAAGAACCCCGCCACCGAGATGAGGCCCAGGCCCACCACCAGCAGGCCGGTGATCGCCCCGCCCTTGAAGGCGATGTCGAGCGCGGGGCCGATGCCGCGGCGCGCGGCTTCGGCGGTGCGCACGTTGGCGCGCACCGAGACGTTCATGCCGATGTAGCCGGCCGCACCCGACGCGATCGCCCCGATGGCGAAACCGCACGCGGTGGTCAGCCCGAGCACGAAGCCGATGATCACCATGATCACCAGGCCCACGATGCCGATGGTCGCGTACTGGCGGTTCAGGTACGCCTTGGCGCCGGTCTGGATCGCCGCGGCGATCTCGCGCATGCGATCGTTGCCGTCGGGCTGGCGCAGGATCCACATCGCGGTGAAGCCCCCGTATGCGAGCGCGATGAGCCCGCATGCGAGCGCCAAGTAAATTGCCTGGTTCAACATGTTGCTTCTCCCATTATTGTGAGTGCGGTGAGTCTTTGGGCCTTACAGCTTGAAATCTCCGCGGGTCTTCCTGCGCACGGCGACGTTCCTGAGGCGAACGTACCGAGGAAGCCCGTTTTCAAACGGCGGAAACGCCTCGCCCGCGATGAGAGGAGCAAGGTAGTTGCGGCACTTCGTGGTGATGTGGAACCCGTCCGGCGTGATGAAGTCGCGCGGCATCTTCTTCTCGACGTTCGCGACATCGGCGAGCCTCGCCACGCCGACCTTCCAGCGGTAGGGCTTGCTCGAGATGCGCACGATCGTCGGCATGACGCCGTTCATTCCCTTGACGGCATACTCGACCGCGGCTTGGCCTACGGCGTAGGACTGCTCGAGGTCGGTCTTCGAGGCGATGTGGCGCGCGGAGCGCTGCAGGTAATCGGCGACCGCCCAGTGGTGCTTGAGGCCCAGCTTGCCGCGCACCAGCTCGGCGAGTCTCGGCGCCACGCCGCCCAGCTGCGCGTGGCCGAAGGCATCGGTCAAGCCCGACTCGGCGAGGAACTTGCCGTCCTTGTCGTGCAGGCCTTCGGAGACGCCGACGGCGCAATAGCCGTGCTTCTCGACGTTGGCCTTCACGGCGACGAGGAAGGCCTCTTCGTCGAACGCAATTTCGGGGAACAGCAGCAGGTGCGGCGCG
>JANPHA010000033.1:0-2293 GCA_031424255.1 Burkholderiales bacterium
CATCCGCGCCCAGGAAGGCGGCGTCAGCGAAATCGACCACGAAACCTATGCGTATCACTATCACGAGCCCATCGGAGTCGTGGGACTGATCATTCCCTGGAACTTTCCGATCCTGATGGCGACATGGAAGCTGGCCCCGGCCCTGGCCGCGGGCAATTGCGTCGTCCTGAAGCCGGCGGAGCAGACCCCGGTGTCGATCCTGATGCTGGTCGAGCTGATCGCCGACCTGCTGCCCCCCGGGGTGCTGAATGTCGTCAATGGTTTCGGCTTGGAAGCGGGAAAGCCACTCGCCTCCAGTAACCGCATAGGCAAGATTGCATTCACCGGAGAGACGACGACCGGCCGCTTGATTTCGCAATACGCCAGTCAGAACCTGATTCCGGTGACGCTTGAGCTTGGCGGCAAGTCACCCAACATCTTCTTTGCCGACGTGATGGAAAAGGATGACGGTTTCTTCGACAAGGCGCTCGAAGGTTTCGCGATGTTCGCGCTGAATCAGGGCGAAGTCTGCACCTGCCCTTCCCGAGCTCTCGTCCAGGAGTCGATCTACGATCGCTTCATCGAGCGCGCGCTCAAGCGTGTCGCCGCGATCACCCAGGGAAATCCGTTGGATCCGACAACGATGATCGGCGCCCAGGCATCGAGCGAGCAGTTGGAGAAGATCATGTCTTACATGGACATCGGCAAGCAGGAAGGCGCGCAATGCCTGATCGGCGGTAAGCGTGCCGTGCTCGAGGGCGACCTCAAGGGCGGCTATTACGTGCAGCCGACGGTGTTCAAGGGAAATAACAAGATGCGCATTTTCCAGGAAGAGATCTTCGGTCCCGTGCTTTCGGTGACCACGTTCAAGGATGAGGAGGAGGCGCTGGCCATCGCCAACGACACGCTGTACGGACTCGGTTCCGGCGTCTGGAGTCGCGATATGAATACCGCGTTCCGCATGGGTCGCGGAATCCAGGCTGGGCGCGTCTGGACGAACTGCTACCACTTATATCCGGCGCACGCGGCGTTCGGTGGCTACAAGCAGTCCGGTATCGGCCGCGAGAACCACAAGATGATGCTCGACCACTACCAGCAAACCAAGAACGTGTTGGTGAGCTATAGCGAGAAGAAGCTGGGCTTCTTCTGATGGTCAGGAGATGCTCGTGACCGAGGAAGTCTTGCGCGTCACCGCGACCGACTCGGCACGGGCATTGATCGACACCCTGCGCACGAAACACGGCGACTTGATGTTCCATCAGTCGGGCGGATGCTGCGACGGCAGCGCACCGATGTGTTATCCGCTGGGAGAATTCATCATCGGTGACTATGACCGGTTATTGGGTCACATCGGTGGCGTGCCGTTCTACATCAGCGGGCCGCAGTTCGAGTACTGGAAACACACTCAGCTGATCATCGACGTGGTGCCGGGTCGAGGCGGGATGTTTTCGCTCGACGGCCCCGAAGGCCTGCGGTTCCTCACGCGCTCGCGCCTGTTTACCGATATCGAGTGGGCCAGGCTCACGGCGCTCGAGAATGAGGCGCCAGTCCACTGAGTTGATGTATAGGTCAATAATTGACTTTTACGTCAATTATCGTAATATCAGGCGATGGCTACTGGCAACCTCCTCGAGAGCCTCGCGCATCTGGAACATGCTGCCGCGCGCCTCGGGCTGAATCGAGGACGCTGGGCAGAGCGCGCGGGGCTGCGCGCAGAAACCCTCTCGAGGTTGTTCGCGCGCGACGATTGCGATTTGAGGACGATCACAAACCTCGCCGGCGCCGCGAATCAAAGATTGCTCCTGGTTCCCCAGCCGGATCGCGAGATGCCGACGCCGTGGAATCGCGAGGTGGAACGAGGGTATGCGCTGCTCTGCGCTTCGGGCTCCACGGATGTCGGGCGCTGGCTGGCTGCTGGGCCGCGGTACTTTCTATCCGGTCTCGCGATGATGATGGCAAGCTCGCGTGGCGCCCATCGAGAGGCGTACCTGGCGCTCGCATTCGCGCTGTGCCCCGCCATGCAGGATCCGAGCGAGTTCGGCACCTGGCTTTCCATGGCGCCCACCAGGCCGTCACGCTTCCTGCCGATGGTGCGTTCCCTCAAACCGGTGGCGCAATGAAGCGTGTGGCCACGGGCCGTGCGGCGCGTCCGTACCTGGAGGCGTTTCGCACCATCGTTTCGCGCATTGAAGAATCCTTGAAGGCTTCACGAGCAAAGCTCACCGAGCCCATCAAGATGTACGTCGCAGGGGGCGCCGCGCTGCATTTCTACACGGGGGCCAGAATCAGCGAAGACATTGATGCAACGTTCTCC
>JANPHA010000034.1:0-4367 GCA_031424255.1 Burkholderiales bacterium
CGGGGGGCAGTCCCGAGATCTGGATCGTTTTTCTCAGAGCACTGTGAATGACGCGAGTCGCCTGGGAACGGCGCGTTCGTGGCCCGCAGTTTCAGCGGGTTGGCGGTCTGCACGTTGGCGATGGGATTGGATGAGCGCAGATTGTCCCCCGGGTCGGCACAGGTATTTTCAAGACTGCGGAGCCATGTGCTTTCGGGGATGTTGCCGGGCGAGGATTGGAAGGCACGTAGTGGTATGGTCGTTGGTTTACGGACCAGGTGAGCTGGGGTCGCCACCCGCGGAGGACGCGTGCCTGCGGTGCTGGCTCAACTCGAATTCACCAAGCGGGAATGGAAGCTCCCGCCAGTGGGGCGCTTGCCACAGAACGTTGGCCAGAGCGAGGGCCAGGAGTGAGGCACACTGTCGTACCGCCGGCAGCTTTCGGTGTGCGAGTTCCGAAGGGCGAGCTGGGCTCCCCAACTGACGCTCATCCGCATACCTCGACGAAGGCCGATGCCTTCCGCGCTGACGCCTGACGGGCTGAGAGGTTACTCTTCTTCTTTATCGTTGTCTTTGGTGCGATAGCTGTCTCCTTGAATGACAATCGCCTCCCCGTGGTGCATCAGCCGATCGATCATGGCGGTGGCCAAGGTGTTGTCGACGTCGAAGATCTTGCCCCAGTCGCGGAAGGGACGATTCGTGGTAATCACGATCGATCCGGACTCGTAACGGGCTGCGACGACTTGGAACATCAGGTCCGCGCCGCGCTTGTCGATGGGCAGATAGCCCAGCTCATCGAGGAGGAGTAGGGAAGGGTTCACATAATGTTTCAAGGCGCGTTCGAGAGTGCCATTGATCTGGGCGGTCGTCAGGGTGTTGATCATGTCGATGACGCGGGTGAAGCGAACCGACAGCCCCTTTTCACAGGCCGTGTAGGCCAAGGCGGTTAAGATGTGCGTTTTTCCGGTTCCGGTCGGCCCAATCAGCACGGCGCAATGGCGTTGTTCGACGAACTCGCAGTCGAATAATCTCAAGACCTTTTGCTTGGGAACGCGTTTGGGGAACTCGAACTTATAGTCCGCCAGGATTTTGAGTTTGGGCAGCTTGGCTTGCCAGATACGCCGATCCAGAGCCCGCTGACGACGCGCGGTGACTTCGGCTGCGATGAGAGAGGCGAGCACTTCGAGCACGGACGTGTTCTTACGTGCCGCTTCGTCCAGAACCTCGCGGTAGGTCTCGGCAATCTGGGTAAGTTTCAACTCGGCCAGATCGAGCAACAGCATCTCCTGCAACTGCTTGTGACGGTCACTCATGGTCTTGCTCCTGATCTCGATCGCACAGCCGGTCGTACGCGGCTGGATCGGGTTCCTCCAGATCGGTCTCTTCAATCAGTTCTTGACGCTTGGGACGGACCAACGTCGGGGACGGGAGTTCGCGTCGGCGGCGTTCCTGCAGCAAGATGGTCTCGACATAAGCGGCATCGTAGGTCTGATATTCATTGGCGCGGGTGATGGCGGCGACGACTTCCTGACGCCCATACAGCCGAACCAGGTTGAGTAGACGCCGTAGGTGGACGGTGGTCTTCACGGGCCGGTGACGAAGTTCCAGGTGAAACTTGCGGGCTTCCCCGCCGAGCGCATCGAAGGTGTTTTCGATGTCTCGTGCTCGCAGGCGACTACGCATCTGTAGGGCTGCCAGTTGGTGATCGGGCAGGCAGATCAGCTGGTGGCGGTCGTAGCAACGGGTATGACAGGCAACTTCTTCTCCTTGGGAGATCACGCATAACTGGGTCGTATTGGCCCGGACCACAACCGTCTTGCGGGCCAAGCCCGGTGGCACCGAGTAGCGATTCCCATCGAAGTGGACTCGGGCATGGGAGCTGACGACCGCCGAGACGATCTCGTCGGTGTCGAAGATGAGGCCCGGCAGCGGTCGCAGGAAGCCACGCTCCTGCTGGAAACTATCGAGAGGGCGTTCCCGCGTCGTATGATGGAGTCGCACATTGGCCACTTCGTCGCGCCAGGCGACAGCCCACCGAGCGTAGTCTTCCCATCGACTGAGTTCTTCGTCGCGACCCGCCAGGGCGTTATGTTTGACATAGCGGACGCTGGCTTCAACGATTCCTTTGGATTCCGGATCCCGGCGCTGACAAGCGATTGGTTCCAGACAGAAGTGGCCGCACAGGGCCAGAAACTCCGGATGCAGACAAGCCTGCCGTCCCGACCCATTCAACACGGCGGCCTTCAGATTGTCGAAGATGATTTGACGTGGACTGCCGCCAAAAAACGTCAACGCCTGAACCACGGCGCGGTAAAACTCCGCCTTGCGTTGCGACAGACAGAATTCGATGTAGATCAGGCGGCTGTGGCAGAGCACGGCCACGAACACCGAGACGTTCCGCTGCGTGTTTCCGACGCGGACCTGGCCACAGCTTCCCCAATCGACTTGCATGGCTTGCGCCGGTGCGTAAACCACCTCCTGATATACGCGACCCCGTACGGGCCGATGTTGCCGTAAGTATTCCCGAATCAACGTGATTTGGCCGGGGTATTTGTCCGGCCCCTGGCGGATCTCTTCCAGCACACGCACCGCGGAGAGGTTCGGATACTTGGCCACGAGGGCGTCGATCTTTGGCTTGTAGGGATCCAGAACACTGCCCCGTGGAGGCCGCCTCGTTTCGTCGGGTGGACGTTCCCTGGCGAGAGCTGCTTTCACGGTCTTCTGGCAACAGCCTAGCCGCCTGGCAATGGCCCGCCGCGAAAAGCCTTCGACTTGTGACAACCGGCGAATCTCGGCCCATTGTGAAACTTTCATGGATTCCTCACGGCAGAGTTACCGAGCGCGCGAAACACTTCCCCCAGCGCATGCAGTCCGCCACGTTGCACTCGCGCCAGAGGCAGCGCGAGAACTTGGGTCAGCGGAGGCTGGAACGCGACCAAGTCGTGCGTCAAGAGTTCGTCGCGGGCGGTGGCGACGCTCGCTTCGCGTATCCGCAGGCGCACGGCGAGCGAGGCGTCGCTGTAAAACGACAGACCGTCCTTATCGCTGACCGCGGCGAGAAAGAAGTACAGCAGGATCGCATCGCCCGACAGCCGCACGGCATGGTCGCGCAGGAATCGGCGGTCAACCCAAGAGAAACCTTCACGAGGAGGGCGGCGCACGCGGTCTGGAACTAGCAGGCGTTTGTGGATCATCGGCGAATCTCTCCTGGAGATCGCCACAAGGTAGAGCCACCTGGCTCGGAGCCCCATAGTTGACGACCGCATCCGCGGCGTCGCCGGCGAGCACGTTACGATTTCGTGTCGCGACGCCGCGTCGCGCCAGTCGCCGGGCCTGATATTCCAAGCGGCGTTTGAAGCGACCGGCTGGCGTCTTGCGGCTCAACCACTTACGTTCACGGTCGCAGACCCGTCGCACCGCCTGGCGGCATTCGTCGCCGCAGTAACGTGCCGCGCATCGGGACGAAGGACGAGGAACCTCATAGCACCCAGGACGGTCGCAAAAAGGACAGGAATTGTTCTTGCTGCGTGACCACGCGCTGGCTGTTTCTTCGCCGTCGGCAGTTGTCGCACCCCGCGCCGCGGCCGCAACGCGACACTTCTCAGGATGGCGAGCCCGCTGCTGTCTCGTCGCGGCTGCTCGCTGTTGCCGAACCTCGGGTCGGCTGCGTCGCTGTCGTTGACGCTTGGCGGCCTGCCAACGCCGCACCCACTTTAAGCACTCCGGATCTTGGCAATACCGCTGGTTCCAGCACTGCGGCTGGAAGATCCGGCCGCACCCCTTGCGCAGACAGGTCCGCGGTGGCAGTCCCGAGGTTCTGGTCGGAAGCGAGGGTGAGAAGTTATGCTGATCTTGTCCCAAGGGAGGTCTTGCTCCCGCTGGGGCCGCCCGAGAGGCTGTGGTAAGCCGCTCGGGCATCTTTTTTAGAGGACACTACCGCAAGTTGGCCCCTGTCTGGGCAGTTTACCTCGACCGCCACCTTCCTGGCGATTATCTGCGCAACAAGACAGCACACTTGCGACTGCCAAAGGGATCTCGCCGTGCCACCGACTTCGTCGCCCGCGCGCGACGGGACGAAGGAAACGCAGAAGAATACAAAGTTGATAAATCTGCTTCTTTAAGAAAACGGAGCGAAGCAGATAGCGGAAGGAGACGTGGAGAAGGAAACGGTCAAACAGACGGCGAAGAAAACGCGCGGGCGTCTAACCCGCTGAAACTGCGGGCGACGAACGCGCCGTTCCCAATTAGGTTCAATCGCTGTGACGTGCTCAGGAACGCCGCATCGCCGAGCGCACTGGTGAACTGCAAAATTTGGTTCCGCGCCAGAACGAGTTCGCCTACGCGGTTCATCAGCTTGTCGAGCAACCCTACATCGACCCGGATTGTGC
>JANPHA010000035.1:0-21580 GCA_031424255.1 Burkholderiales bacterium
GGCGCCGCACCAGCCGCTCGATCAGCCAGGCGAGCGCCACCATGATCGCGAGCGTCAGCCCCAGCGCCACCACGAACGGCATCTTCTCCATCAGGCGCACCAGCGAGAGCGCGGCGAAGAGCACCATCGCGCCCTGCGCGAAGTTGAATACTCCCGAGGCCTTGAAGATCAGCACCAGCCCGATCGCGACGAGCGAATACAGCACGCCGGACATGAGGCCGCCGAGCACCACCTCGATCCATTGCGGCAGGCGCGCCTGGCCGAAGAGCGGCGCGACGGCGCCCGCGACGAGCAGCATGAAGAACGCGATCGTCAGGTTTCGCGTGACGGCCGGATTCATCCTAGTGCTTCACACCGAGGTACGCATCGATCACCGCCTGGCTCGCGCGCACCTCGTCGGGCGTGCCGTCGGCGATCTTGCGGCCGTAGTCGAGGACCACCACGCGATCCGAGAGGTCCATCACCACGCCCATGTCGTGCTCGATCAGCACGATCGTGGTGCCGAACTCGTCGTTCACGTCGAGGATGAAGCGGCTCATGTCCTGCTTCTCCTCGACGTTCATGCCCGCCATCGGCTCGTCGAGCAGCAGCACCTTCGGCTCCATCGCGAGTGCCCGCCCCAGGTCCACGCGCTTCTGCAGCCCGTAGGGCAGCCGTCCCACCTGCGTCTTGCGCACGTGCGGGATCTCGAGAAAATCGATGATCTCCTCCACGCGCTTGCGATGCGCGATCTCCTCCTTCAACGCGGGCCCCACGCGCAGCGCCTGCAGCAGCAGGTTCGAGCGGATCATCAGGTTGCGGCCCGCGAGGATGTTGTCGAGGACCGACATGCCCTTGAACAGCGCCAGGCTCTGGAAGGTTCTCGCGATGCCCATCTCGGCGCTCCTGCGCGGCTCCATGTGGGGCCAGGTCCGCCCGCCGAAGGTGATGCGGCCCGCTTGCGGACGATAGACGCCGTTGATCACGTTCAGCATCGAGCTCTTGCCGGCGCCGTTCGGGCCGATGATCGCGCGCACCTCGTGCTCGCGCACGTCGAAGCTCACGTCGGTGAGCGCCGTCACCCCGCCGAACGAGAGCGAGATGCCGTCGAGGGCGAGGATCACGGCTCCCAGCCGGCGCTGGGCGGCCTGCGGCTCGGGGTCGCGCAGGTTCACGCGGCCTCGCGCGCGTCTCGGGCCGCAAACGTCCGCGCGCTGTTCACCGGCAGCTCGGCGCGGATGTTGCCGGTGCGGCCATCCTCGAAGCGCACCTGCGCCTCGACCACGCAGCGCTGCGCGCCCGAGTAGAGCGCCGCCACGATGGCCGCGTATTTCTCGCCGATGAAACCGCGGCGCACCTTGCGCGTGCGCGTGAGCTCGCCGTCGTCGGCGTCGAGCTCCTTGTGCAGGATCACGAAGCGGTGGATCTGGCTGCCGTGGAGCTTCGCATCGAGCGCCAGATCCGCGTTCACCTTCTCGACGCATCCGCGCACCAGCTCCACCACCTGCGGCTTGGCGGCGAGGTCGGTGTAGCCCGAGTACGGGATGCCGCGGCGCTCCGCCCAGTCGCCGACCGCCTGGACGTCGATGTTCACCATCGCTGTGGCCTGCGCATGGCCGTCGCCGAAAGCCACCGCCTCCTTGATGTGCGGGAAGAACTTGAGCTTGTTCTCGAGGTACTTCGGCGCGAAGAGCGTCCCGTCGGCGAGCTTGCCCACGTCCTTGGCGCGGTCGATGATCTTCAGGTGCCCGCCCGGGTCGAAGAAGCCCGCGTCGCCGGTGTGGAACCAGCCGTCGGCATCCTTGCACTCGCGCGTGGCCGCCTCGTTCCTGTAGTACGCGCCGAAAAGTCCCGGGCAGCGCAGCACGATCTCGCCGCTGTCGAGCACGCGCACTTCCACGCCTTTCATCGGCGGGCCGACGGTATCGGGCTTCACCTCGCCGTTGGGCTGCACGCATACCATCACCGAGGTTTCGGTCGAGCCGTAGAGCTGCTTGAGATTGATGCCGAGCGAGCGATAGAAGACGAAGAGATCCGGGCCGATCGCTTCACCCGCGGTATAGGCGACACGAACGCGCGACATGCCGAGCGCGTTGCGCAGCGGAGCGTAGATCACCAGGTTGCCGAGCGCGTAGTGCAGCCGGTCCAGCGCGGAGACCGGCCGGCGGTCGAGCAGCCGCGTGCCCACGCGCCGCGCGAGCTCCATGAAATGGCGGAAGAGCCAGCGCTTCGGGCGGCTCGCGTCCTCCATCCGGATCGTGACCTGGGTGAGCAGCGCTTCGAGCACGCGCGGCGGCGCGAAGTAGTACGTCGGCCCGATCTCGCGCATGTCGGTCATCACGGTATCCGCGGCCTCGGGGCAGTTGATGCGGAAGCCCACCACCATCGGCTGGGCGTAGGAGAAGATGTTCTGCCCCACCCACGCCATCGGCAGGTAGGCCAGCACCTCCTCCTCGTCGGTCAGGCCCTCGAGCTCGGCGTAGGCGCGGCTCGACGAAATGAGATTGTCGTTGGACAGCACCACGCCCTTGGGATAGCCGGTCGTCCCCGAGGTGTACAGCATGATCGCGGTATCGCTCCCCTTCCCCTTCGCGATCTCGCTTTCGAGGAATCGCGGGGTCGCGCCCGCGGCCGCACGCCCGGACTCGCGCAGCCGCTCGTAGCTCTCGAGCTCGGGCTGCGTGTAGTGGCGCAAGCCGCGCGGGTCGTCGAACCAGATGTGCTTCAGCTTTGGGCACTGGGGCAGGATCTCGAGGAGCTTGTCGGCCTGCTCCTGGTCCTCGACGATCGCGTACTCGATGGCGGCGTTCTGGAAGACGTAGACCATCTCCTGGGCGACCGCGTCCTCGTAGAACGGCACCGGGATCGCGCCGAGCGCCTGCGCGGCGGTGAGCGTCCAGTAGAGCCGCGGCCGGTTCGCGCCGATCACCGCGATGTGGGCGTCGCGAGCGAGGCCCGCCTGCGCCAGGCCGCACGCGAGCCATTCGATCTCGTCGCGCACCTCGGCCCATGTCCAGCCCTGCCAGATCCCCAGGGCCTTTTCGCGAATCGCCGGACGATCGCCGCGCACGCGTGCGTGCTCGAGCAGAAGCTTCGGGAACGTATCGGGCGTCCCGGTTGCCGCCGTCATGGCCTCAGGTCTCCTCCTGGATGGCCCTAGTGTAGTCCGCGGGCTGCGCGGAAGGTGTCTTTTGGTTGACAATCTGACCGGTGGAAACCCTCGCCGAGCTGCTGCGCGCCTCGCTCTGGACCCGCTCCCTCACCGCGGAGCAGATCGCACGCGTCGAGGCCGAAACGCTGGTGCGCGTGCTGCCGGTCGGGGTGCCGGTGTGCCGCAAGGGCGAGATCGTCGAGCACTGGATCGGGCTGATCGACGGGCTGGTGAAGATGACCAGCGTGACACCCGCGGGCAAGACCACGACGTTCACCGGAGTGACCAGCGGCGGCTGGTTCGGCGAAGGCTCGCTCCTCAAGGACAAGACACGCAAATACGACGTCGTCACCCTGCGCGAGAGCCGCGTGGCGTACATGCCGCGCGCGACCTTCGACTGGCTGCTCGACACCGACATCGGCTTCAACCGCTTCCTGCTGATGCAGCTGAACGAGCGCCTCGGGCAATTCATCGCGATGGTGGAGCACGAGCGGCTGCTCGATCCCGATGCACGCGTCGCGCGCTCGCTCGCCGGCCTCTTCAACCCGGTGCTCTATCCCGATCACGCGACCAACCTGCAGATCTCGCAGGAGGAGATCGGTTACCTCTCGGGCGTTTCGCGCCAGCGCGTGAACCAGGCGCTGCAGGTGCTCGAGAAGGCGGGCCTGCTCAAGGTCGATTACGGCGGCGTGCGCATCCTCGACCTCGACGGCTTGCGCGGCTTCGGCACCTGATCGTTCACGCCGTGGCCGTGGGCCGCAGGATGCCGTCGGCGAGTGTGACCGCGCCGGAGCGCTGCAGGTCCGCCACCAGCCATTCGGCGAGCGCCTCCGGCGGCGTGCCGAGGAAGCGCGCGGCGAGCTCGCGATAGCAGGCGACTCCGGCGAGGTAGCGGGGAACGTCGGCGAGCGCCATCTGCTGCCGATCGAGCAGCGCGAACACGAACATCACCTTCACCACGTGGCGCGCGTTCTTCGCCGGGTCGCGCTCGAACGCCGCGAGCTTCTCCCGCAGCCTTGCGATCGCGCCGCGCGCGTCGAAGAACGGCTTGCCGTGGCCGGGAATCACGATCGCGGGATTGAGCCTCTCGAGCGTCGCGAGCGTCTCGTGCGCCGCCGCGATGTACGGATTCGCGCCCTCCTCCGGCCACACGAAGCCCATCCCGTTTTCCCACAGCGCGTCGCCCGAGACGAGGATGCGGTTCATCGGCTCGAAGAACACCAGCGCGTCCATGTCGTGGCCGGGCGCGGCATGTGCCTCCCATTCGAAACCGCCGCCCTCGAACGTGTCGCCGGCGCGCAGCGTGTCGTCGAACCGGAACGGGTCGGCCTTCTGGTCGAACTGCGCCATCCAGACGCTTTGCGGCGTCCACGGCTGGACATTCTTCACTTCCCCCGCGGGAATCGTGACGCGGCAGCCGTAGGCGCTCGCGATCGCGGAGTTTCCCCCCATGTGGTCGGAGTGGCAGTGGGTGTTGATCAGGCGCTCGAGCGGCTGGCGGTCGAGGCCTCCAGGGCCGCCGAGGAGCTCCAGCGTCTTCTCTCGGTGGGTGCAATAACCCGAGTCGATCAGGACGTTGTCGCGCGGGGCGAGCATCACGACCTGGTTGCAGTTCAACCAGCCGCGGACGATCGGGCGAATCGAGGACGGAAGCGAGGGAGCCAAGGTAGCATCTTACCCATGTCGTTTCTCGCCGGACTGCGCGTCGTCTCGATGGCCCTCAATGCTCCGGGGCCCGCGGCGTGCGCGCGGCTGCGGGGCCTGGGGGCCGGTGTTCTCAAGATCGAGCCGCCTTCCGGCGATCCGCTCGAGCAGTTCTGCCCGGCGTGGTATCGGCGGCTGCATGCCGGCATCGAGGTGCACCGCGTCGACCTCAAGGCCGAAGCGGGACGCACGCGGATGGCCGCGTGGCTCGAGGACGCCGATGTTTTTCTTACCGCACAGCGCGCCGCCGCACTCGCGCGCCTCGGGCTCGACCCGGCCGCTCTCGCCGGGCGCCACCCGAAGCTCTGCCACGTGGCGATCACCGGCCACGCCGCGCCGGACGAGGGTGTGCCCGGCCACGACCTCACCTATCTCGCCGCCCACGGCCTGTTGACCCCGCCGACGCTGCCGCCCACGCTCTTCGCCGACATGGCGGGCGCCGAGCGCGCGGTCTCCACGGCCCTCGCGATGGTCTACGCGCGCGATCTCACCGGGCGTGGAGGATCGGCCGAGGTGCCCCTCGCCGATACCGCCGCCTTCCTCGCGCAGCCGCGCGCCGAAGGCCTCACGCGCAGCGGCGCGCTCCTCGGCGGCGGCTTCGCCGGATATAATCTCTACGCCGCGAGCGACGGCTGGATCGCGGTCGCCGCGCTCGAGCCGCATTTCGCCCGCAAGCTCGCGCAAGAGCTGGGCGTCGACGAGTTCACCGTCGAGGCGCTCGCCGCGCGTTTCAAGACGAACAGCGCGCTCTACTGGGAACAGTGGGCGCGTTCCCTCGACCTTCCCGTCGTCGCGCTGCGCGACACGCCCTGAACGAATCGGATCATGCAAATCGCGAACCATGTGTTCCTCGTGACCGGCGGCGGCTCGGGGCTCGGTGCCGCCACCGCCGCGATGCTCGTCGACAACGGCGGCAAGGTCGTGATCGCCGACGTGAACGAGGCGGGTGCCGCCACCGCGCGCTCTCTCGGCGAGAATGCGAAATTCATCCGCACCGACGTGACCGAGGAAGCCTCCACGCAGGCCGCCGTGGAGCTGTGCGTTTCCGCCTTCGGCGCGATCCACGGACTCGTCAATTGCGCCGGCGTCGCGCCCGGGGAGCGCGTGGTCGGGCGCAACGGGCCGCATGCGCTTGCGAGCTTCGAGCGCGCGGTGAAGATCAACCTGATCGGCACCTTCAACGCGATCCGGCTCGCGGCGGCGAAGATGAGCGCGCAGCCGGCGGAGGCGAGCGGCGAGCGCGGCGTGATCGTGAACACGTCCTCGGTCGCGTCGATGGACGGGCAGATCGGCCAGGCGGCGTACGCCGCGTCCAAGGCGGGCGTGAACGGCATGACGCTGCCGATCGCGCGCGAGCTCGCCAAGTTCGGCATCCGCGTGGTGACGATTGCACCGGGCATCTTCGAGACGCCGATGCTCCAGGGCATGAGCGAGGAGCTGCGCGCCTCGCTCGGCGCCCAGGTCCCCTTCCCTCCGCGGCTCGGGAAACCCAGTGAATATGCGGCGCTTGTCAAGCACATCTTCGACAACGAGGTGCTCAACGGCGAGGTGATCCGCCTCGACGGGGCGATACGGATGGCCCCCAAATAAGCGATAATTACACTCTCAGCCGGCAGGAGTCCCCATGCTGTTCGACACCCACCTCACCGAGGATTTCGACGCGCTGCGCGACACGGTGAAGCGCATGTGCGATGCCGAGCTCGCCCCGCGCGCGGCCGCGATCGACGCGGGCAACGAGTTCCCGGCGGACATGTGGAAGAAGCTCGGCGACCTGGGCCTGCTCGGCATGACGGTGCCGGAGGAATACGGCGGCACCGGGCTCGGATACCTCGCGCACGTGGTAGCGATGGAGGAAGTGTCGCGCGCCTCGGCATCGGTCGGCCTGTCCTATGGCGCCCACTCCAACCTCTGCGTCAACAATCTCTATCTCAATGGCAGCGAGGCGCAGCGGCGCAGGTACCTGCCGAAGCTCTCCTCGGGTGAATTCGTCGGCGCGCTCGCGATGAGCGAGCCGGGCGCGGGCTCCGACGTGGTCGGCTCGATGGCGTGCCGCGCCGAGAAGAGGGGCGAGCGCTGGATCGCCAACGGCTCGAAGATGTGGATCACCAACGGCCCCGATGCCGACGTCCTCATCGTCTACATGCGCACCGCGCCGAAGGAAGAGGGATCGCGCGCGATGACCGCGTTCCTGGTCGAGAAAGGCATGAAGGGCTTCACCACCGCGCAGAAACTCGACAAGCTCGGCATGCGCGGCTCCAACACCTGCGAGCTCGTGTTCCAGGATTGCGAGATTCCCGAAGCCAACGTGCTTGGCCAGGTGAACGGCGGCTCGCGCGTGCTGATGAAGGGCCTCGATACCGAGCGCACCGTGCTCTCGGGCGGGCCGATCGGCATCATGCAGGCCGCGATGGATCTCGTGATTCCCTACGTGCACGAGCGCAAGCAGTTCGAGCAGCCGATCGGCACGTTCGAGCTGATGCAGGGCAAGCTCGCCGACATGTACACCAAGCTGCAGGCCTCGCGCGCGTTCAGCTACCGCGTCGCCCAGGCGCTCGACCAGGGCCGCGGCCGGGCCGCGCGCAAGGACGCCGCCGCCTGCCTGCTGTTCTCGTCCGAGAACGCGGTTCAAGTGGCGCTCGAGGCGATCCAGTGTCTCGGCGGCAACGGCTACATCAACGATTTCCCCGCGGGCCGTCTGCTGCGCGATGCCAAGCTCTACGACATCGGCGCCGGCACCAACGAGATCCGCCGCATGCTCATCGGCCGCGAGCTGTTCGAAGAGTCGATCTGATTCACCCGCACAACCAGGAGAGAAGCAATGTCCGAAACCATCGTCATCGTCGGCGCCAAGCGCACGCCGATCGGCTCCATGCAGGGCAAGTTCAACTCGATGTCCGCCTCCCAGCTCGGCTCCGTCGCGATCAAGGCGGCGATCGAGCAGGCCGGCGTCAAATCCACCGAGGTCGACGACCTCATCTTCGGCAACGTGCTCGGCGCGGGCCAGGGCCAGGCGCCGGCCCGCCAGGCCGCGTTGGGCGCGGGCCTCGACAAGTCCACGCCCGCCACCACCATCAACAAGATGTGCGGCTCCGGCATGAAAGCCGCGATGATGGCCGCCGACGAGCTCTCGTCGGGACAGGCGACCATCGTCGTCGCGGGCGGCATGGAGTCGATGACCAACGCGCCGCACCTGCTGCCCAAGGGACGCGGCGGCATCCGCTACGGCCACGGACAGGTGCTCGACCACATGGCGTTCGACGGGCTCGAGAACGCCTACGACGGCAAGCCGATGGGCGTCTTCGCCGATGCGACCGCGAAGAAGTACGGCTTCACGCGCGAGAACATGGACGAATACGCCAAGGAGTCGACCACGCGCGCCGTGAATGCCTCGAAGTCGGGAGGCTTCAAGGAAGAGATCGCGCCGGTCACGGTCAAGGGCCGCAAGGGCGACGAGGTCGTCTCCGAAGACGAGACGCCGTTCAACGTGAACGTGGAGAAGATCCCGACGCTGCGCCCGGCCTTCAACAAGGATGGCACGGTGACCGCGGCCACGTCCTCGTCGATCTCAGACGGCGCCGCGGCGCTGGTGATGATGACGGAATCGGAAGCGAAGAAGCGCGGCGTGAAGCCGCTCGCGAAGATCGTCGCCTACGCGTCCAACGCGCACGAGCCGGAGTGGTTCACGACGGCCCCGGTGGGCGCGATCAAGAAAGTCCTCGACAAGGCCGGCTGGAAGGCTTCCGAAGTGGACCTGTTCGAAGTGAACGAGGCATTCGCGGTGGTCACGATGGCCGCGATGAAGGACGTGGGCATTCCGCACGACAAGGTGAATGTGAACGGCGGGGCTTGCGCGCTCGGTCATCCGATCGGCGCCACGGGAGCCCGCATCATCACGACGCTGATCTACGCGCTCAAGAAGCGCGGGGGGAAAAAGGGGATCGCCGCGCTGTGCATCGGCGGCGGTGAAGGCACTGCTATCGCACTGGAGGTAATGTAACCATGGCTACCAATCTCGCTACTCCGATCGAACACACGCCCAACATCGGCCAGAACCTGGCCGCGGACCTGCGCGCCCTCGGCATCGACTCGCTCGAAGCGCTGATGCGCGTGGGCTTCTGGGATGCATGGATGCAGTTGCGTCGCGCCAAGCCCGAGCGCGACGGCGTGCCCGCCTGCCTGGCACTCGCGGGGGCGGTTGCGGGCGTGCGCTGGAACCACCTGCCGCCGAAGGTGCGCGCCGACATCCGGCAACGCGTCAAGGCCGTGCGCGCATGACAAGGGGCGCGCGCGGTCCGGTCGTGATCTGCATGGCCGCGGCGCTGCTCGCCGCGGCCTGCGGCAAGAAGCCGCCGGAGCCGAAGGTCGACGCCGCGGCGGAGCGCGCCGCGGCCACGGAGCGCGCCAAGCAAGGCCCCTACGGGGCGCAGATGAAGGCGCTCGAGACCGCCAAGGGGCTCGAAGCGGACATCAACAAGAAGGCCCAGGACGCGGTCGAGAAGGCCGAAAAATAGCGACCGGGCCCGGCCGATGCTGACGCGCACCCACACCGACTTCCTCACCGACGAGCAGCGGATGATCCGCGACCTGGCGCGCGAGTTCGCGCAAGGCGAGCTCGCGCCGCACGCCGGGCGCTGGGAAGACGAAGGCTGGATTCCCGACGCCACCGTCGCCAAGCTCGGCGAGCTCGGGCTGCTCGGCATGGTGGTCCCGGAGGAATGGGGCGGCACGTTCTCCGACTACATCGCCTATGCGCTCGCGATCGAGGAGATCGCGGCGGGCTGCGCTTCCACCGCGACGCTGATGAGCGTGCACAACTCGGTCGGCTGCGGCCCGATCCTCGCGTGGGGCAGCGAAGCCCAGAAGAAGGCGTGGCTGCCGGACATGGCCGCGGGCCGCAAGATCGGCTGCTTCTGCTTGACCGAGCCGCAGGCCGGCAGCGAGGCGAACAACCTGCGCACCCGCGCGGTGCTGAAGAACGGCCAGTGGGTGCTGAACGGCAACAAGCAGTTCATCACCAACGGCAAGCGAGCCGCGGTCGCGATCGTCTTCGCAGTGACCGACCCGGAGCTCGGCAAGAAGGGCCTTTCGGCGTTCATCGTTCCCGCCGCCACGCGCGGCTTCAACCCGCAGAAGCTCGAGCACAAGCTCGGCATCCGCGCCTCCGATACCTGCGCCATCCATTTCGAGGATTGCGCCATCCCCGAGGATCATCTGCTCGGCCCGCGCGGCAAGGGCCTCGCGATCGCGCTCTCCAACCTCGAGGGCGGCAGGATCGGCATCGCCGCGCAGGCGCTCGGCATCGCGCGCGCCGCATTCGACGCGGCGCTCGCCTACGCGAAGGAGCGCACGCAGTTCGGCAAGAAGCTCGCCGAGCACCAGTCGATCGCCAACATGCTCGCCGACATGCACACGCGCATCAACGCGGCGCGCCTGCTGATCCTGCATGCGGCCCGCCTGCGCACGCAGGGCGTGCCGTGCCTGTCGGAAGCGTCGCAGGCGAAGCTCTACGCGTCCGAGCTCGCCGAATGGGTGTGCTCGAAGGCGATCCAGATCCACGGCGGCTACGGCTACCTGCACGACTACCCGGTCGAGCGCCATTACCGCGACGCGCGCATCACCCAGATCTACGAAGGCACGAGCGAGATCCAGCGCATGCTGATCGCACGCAGCCTCGCCGAATGAGCCGGGCCGCGCCCCACCCGCGGCAGGGCCCGGTCGCATCGTGGGTCGCGCAGATGGTCGGCACCCTGGTGCTCGCCGCCGTGGTGCTCGCCTTCGTGAAGGCGATCGGCGCCCCGCTCTCCACCGGCACGTACGACTGGCAGCGCTTCATGATGGGCGGCATCCTCGTGGCCGCGCTTCCCGCCGTCATTTACCTGCGGGTGTTCAAGCCGCGCCTGAACGCCGACGAGGTGGCGGTAAAGCGCACCGGCGCGGCCGACCCCGAGGTGCGCAAGGCGTTGATGAAGAGCCTCGCGATCGGCGGAGCGCTGTGCGAGTTGCCGATGGCGCTCGGCGCGCTGCACCTTTTCTTCGGCGGCGAGACGCGCTGGTTCGTCTACGCGACGCTGATCACGATCGCCGTGCGCCTTTCCTACCGCCCGTTCAACCGGCTGCCGCGCTAAACCAGGCGAGCGATGCCGAAGATCTCCTCGAAGCTCGACCCGTCGTCGGCGGCCTTCAAGGCGAACGTCGAGCATCACCGCGCGCTCGCCGACGATTTACGCCGCCAAGTCGCGCGCGTGGCGCAAGGCGGCGGCCCCGACGCGCAGAAGAAGCACACCGCCCGCGGCAAGCTGCTGCCGCGCGATCGCGTGCGCGCCCTGCTCGATCCGGGCGCTCCGTTCCTCGAGCTCTCGCAGCTCGCCGCGTTCGGCATGTACGGCGACGACGCGCCCTCGGCGGGCATCATCACCGGCATCGGGCGCATCGAGGGCGTGGAGGTGATGATCGTCGCCAACGACGCGACGGTGAAGGGCGGCACGTACTACCCGCTCACCGTGAAGAAGCACCTGAGGGCGCAGGAGATCGCGGCGCAGAATCGCCTGCCGTGCGTCTACCTCGTGGATTCCGGCGGCGCCTTCCTGCCGCTGCAGGACGAGGTGTTCCCGGACAAGGAGCATTTCGGGCGCATCTTCTACAACCAGGCGAACCTCTCGGCCCAGGGCATTCCCCAGGTCGCCGTGGTGATGGGCTCGTGCACCGCGGGCGGCGCCTACGTGCCGGCGATGTGCGACGAGTCGATCATCGTGAAGAACCAGGGCACGATCTTCCTCGGCGGGCCGCCGCTGGTGAAGGCCGCCACCGGCGAAGTCGTGAGCGCCGAGGAACTCGGCGGCGGAGACGTGCATTCCCGAGTATCGGGAGTGACCGATCATCTCGCGGATGACGATCGGCACGCATTGTCGATAGCCCGGGAGATCATCGCGCACTCGTCATCGCGGCGCGGGCCGGGGGCCCATCGGGCCGCGGTGACGGATCCGCTTTATTCCGCCGAGGAGCTCTACGGGATCATCCCCAGGGACCCGAAGACCCCGTTCGACGTGCGCGAGATCATCGCGCGCCTGGTCGACGGCTCCGAGTTCCACGAGTTCAAGGCGCTCTACGGCACGACGCTCGTGACCGGCTTCGCGCACCTGCACGGTAATCCGGTCGCGATCCTCGCCAACAACGGCATCCTGTTCTCCGAGTCGGCGTTGAAGGGCGCGCATTTCATCGAGCTCGCCGCGCAGCGCGGCATCCCGCTGCTCTTCCTGCAGAACATCACCGGCTTCATGGTCGGGCGCAAGTACGAAGCCGAAGGCATCGCCAAGCACGGCGCGAAGATGGTGACGGCGGTGTCGTGCGCGCAGGTGCCGAAGCTCACGCTGATCCTCGGCGGCTCGTTCGGCGCCGGCAACTACGGCATGTGCGGCCGCGCCTTCAACCCGCGCTTTCTCTGGACCTGGCCCAACGCGCGCATCTCGGTGATGGGCGGCGAGCAGGCCGCCTCGGTGCTCGCCACCGTGCGCAGGGACGGGATCGAGGCGAAGGGCGGCAAGTGGTCGAAGGAAGAGGAAGAGTCGTTCAAGTCGCCGATCCGCGAGCAGTACGAGCTGCAGGGGCATCCCTACTACGCCACCGCGCGCCTGTGGGACGACGGGGTCATCGATCCCGCCGAAACGCGCCGCGTCCTCGGCCTGGGGCTCGCCGCGGCGCTCAACGCGCCGCTCGCGGAGACGCGTTTCGGCGTCTTCCGCATGTAGCCGGCCCGCGTCAATGGGCGGCTGGCGTAATATCTCCGGGCCGTTCAAACAAACGAATACAACATTCGAGGAGAGAGATCATGAGGGGCACCCTCACGCGTTATCTTTTGGCCATTGCAGTCCTGGTATTCGCCGTTTCCGCCCGCGCGGATGACGGCAATGACGACGGGCAGTCGAAGTGGTTTACCGCATGGAGCGTTTCCATCGGCCACCGGATGGGCCCGGCATTCACGGGTGCGAACTTCGCCCCCGACTTGACAGCCAGCACGCTGCGGATGATCGTCCGGCCCACGATCGCAGGCAAGGCCGTGCGCGTCAAGATCGAAAACACCCAGGCGCAGACTCCCGTGGTCTTCTCGGGGGCATTCGTCGGCCGCCTGGGTACGGGCGCCGCCATCGACGGCAGCAACTACCGTCTCACGTTCGGCGGCAAGCGCGGCCTGACCCTCGCCGCGGGCGCCAGCGCGTACAGCGACCCGGTGAAGCTGCGCGTCGACGCCTTCGAGCGCCTCGCGGTCAGCCTCGAGGTGGTGAGCGCGGTGGAAGTGAGCGGACATCAGCTCGGCCTCACGACAAACTACATGGCCGCGGGTGCTGTCGGCGCCAGCAATTCAGGGGCCGGGTTCACGCCCGTGCCGCAGAACACGGGCAATTACCCGTTCTACTATGTGGCCGCCCTCGACGTGCAGTCGAGCAAGGCGCCCGGCACCATCGTGACACTCGGGGATTCGATCACCGACGGGCGCTGCAGCACGCGCGACCCGGTGACCGGCAACATCCCGGCGGATCAGTACAACCGCTGGACCGACGTCCTCGCGGCCCGGCTGCACGCGCTCTACGGCGATCGCGCTCCGGCCGTCGCCAACCAGGGCATCGCCGGCAACCGCGTGGTACTTTCCGGCGGGAACGGGCCGGCCGCGGTCCTGCGGCTGGACAACGACGTGCTCGATCGTGCCGGAATCGGCGCGGTGATCTTCTACGAGGGAACCAACGACATCACCGGCAATGCCACGTCCGCGCAGCTCATCGCGGGCATGCAGGAAGTGATCAACCGTGTGCACGCCAAGGGCATCCCGATCTACGGCGGCACCGTCGTTCCCCGCGGCCGGCCCGCGCCGTTGACCGGATGGACCGGCCCGATGGAAACCGTGAAGCTCGAGGTGAACCACTGGATGCACACGCTGGCGAACTTCGACGGCATCATCGAGTTCGGCGCGGTGCTGGAAGGGCCTATCGTGATCGGCGCCGACGGTGCGCCGGCCGTGTCGTACTGGGACAGCTGGAACTGCTTCGACTACACGCACCCGAACAAGTCCGGGTACGAGGCCATGGGCAACTCGATCGACCTCGAGTCCCTCGACCTCGCGAAGTCGCACTGAGGCCGGCTTGGCGCCGTCCGGACTTCGCGGGCGGCGCCGGCTCTCGATTCCTCATTTCTCCCGCAGCTCGCGCACCGTGAAGAACGGCAGCGCGGCGAACGACATCGACACGAGCGCGAAGACGAAGCTCGCCCGGTAGCTGCCGGTCGCGTCGTGCAGCAGGCCGGCCGCGAGCGAGCCGAGCGCCGCGCCGATCGCGTTGGTCGAAAGGATCGTGCCGTAGATGGTCGCGTGTCCGGGGCCCGCGAAGCGCTTTGCCGCGAGCGACGAGATCAGCGGGCCGCGCGCTCCCTGGCACAGGCCGTAGACGATGACGCACGCCACCAGGGTGGGTGTGTTCAGGCGATACGACAGCGCGAAGAAGAGACAGATGCCGATCCCGGTTCCGACGAAGCTCGCCATCGCCGTCGGGCGCGTGCCGAAGCGATCGGCCATGAAGCCGCTCGACATCACGCTCGCCACCGACAACATTCCCATCGCACCGAAAGCGGTGGCCGCGGCGACCGGCGCCACGCCCAGGTCGATGAGGTAGGAAACCAGCTCGACCAGCACGATGTACATGCCCATGGAGGTGAAGAAGAACACGCGCACCATGCCCCAGTACACCGGAGTGCGCATCGCCTTGCGCACGGTCCACTGCTCGGCGCCCGCATCGGCCGCCTGCAATGCTTCGACGCTCGGGCTGCCCGCGGCGTAGCGCCGCCACGGCACGGCGAGGAACTGCAGCACCGCCACACCCAGCACGACCCATCCCATCAATCGGTAAGCGCCGCGCCAGTCGTAGAGCACGACCAGTTGTTGCGCGAGCGGGACGACCACCAGCGATCCCATGCCGAACGCCGCGAACACTATGCCGATCATGGTCGAGAGCCGGCGCCGGAACCAGCGTGCGAGCAGCGCGGTCGCAGGCACCATGCCCACCAGCGCCACGCCCACGCCCACGCCGAGGCCGATCACGAGATAGAGCTGCCACAGGCGCTCGAGGGACGCCGCGGTGACGAGCGCGAGACCGGCGATGCCGAGGCCGGCGGTGTAGACGATGCGCGGGCCGAAGCGGGTGAAGAGCATACCGACGGCGGGGCCGGCGAGCCCGCTCGTCAGCAGGTAGGTCGAGTAGATCCCGGTCAACTGCGCGCGCGACCAGCCGAACTCGCGCTCCAGCGGCAGCACCATGACGGTGAAGGCGTCGCCGATGCCGCGGCTCAGGATGTTGAAGATGAAGCAGGTCGCGACGACCGTGAAGGCGGTGCGTTTCTCATCTATCATCCAGCACGAATATACCAACATCCGCGGGAGCGCCACCCCATGAGCGAATCGCTCGCCGTCGAACGCCAGGGCCCGATCGGGCTCGTCACGATGAACCGCCCCGAGCGCCACAACGCGTTCGACGACGCGCTGATCGCGGAATTGACCGAGGCGCTGCGCTCGATGGAAGCGGAGGAAGGCATCCGCGTCGTCGTGCTGTCGGGTGCCGGGAAGTCGTTCTCCGCCGGCGCGGACCTGAACTGGATGAAGCGCATGGCGGGCTTCTCGAAGGACGAGAACCAGCGCGATGCGATGGGGCTCGCCGCGCTGATGCGCACCCTCGCCCACCTGCGCAAGCCCACGATCGCGCGCGTGCACGGCGCGGCCTATGGCGGCGGCGTGGGCCTGGTCGCGTGCTGCGACATCGCGATCGCGTCGCAGGCGGCGACCTTCGCGTTGAGCGAGGCGAGGCTCGGCCTGATTCCCGCGGTGATCTCGCCCTACGTGATCGCCGCCATCGGCGAGCGCGCGGCGCGGCGCTACTTCCTCACCGCCGAGCGCTTCGACGCGGCAGAGGCGTGGCGCCTGGGGCTGGTGCACGACCTGGGCGCGGACGACGGCGACATGGACGAGAAGATCGGCCTGGTCGTCGATTCGATCCTCGCGAGCGGGCCGGCGGCGCAGCGCGAGGCGAAGGAGCTGATCCGTGCGGTAAGCCATCGCGCGGTATCGAGCGAGGTGATTCAGGACACCGCGGAGCGCATCGCGCGCGTGCGCTCCTCTGCCGAGGGACGCGAGGGTGTCGCCGCTTTTCTCGAGAAACGCCGCGCGTCGTGGGTGCCGCCGGATCCGCAGCCGCCGGTGCCGGCGGAAAACCCGCCCGAGCTCTAGGGCGCGCGCGTCGCCGCCGCCACCGCGGCGAGGCAGGCGGCGCACATGCAGCGCGCTTCACCCACCGGGTCCACCGGCGGATAGCTCGCGCACCAGCACGGCGTGGAGCAATCGGAGGCGCCGCAGACGAACGGTGCGCCGCATTTCGAGCAGCGCGAGCGATCCCACTGCCCCGCGATGCGCGCGGCCTGTGCCACGCGCTCGCTTTCGAAACGCGCGCGGCGGTGCGGAAGCTCTTCCATGATCGCGACGCGCTCGGCATCCGAATAGCCCATCCATTGCTGGATTTCGGCCACCGTACGCCCGCAGCCGAGGCAGGCCTGCGTCGCGGCGTCGAGCGTGCACACATCGATGCACGGGGTCGCGATGGAGGCGATGCGGCCGGCGGGCGTGCTCATGGGCGGAATCGCTGATGCATGCCGCGGATTATAATCGCTCCCACTCCATGTTCTCCAAGATCCTGATCGCCAACCGAGGCGAGATCGCCTGCCGCGTGATCCGCACCTGCCGCCGCCTCGCGATCGGGACGGTCGCGGTGCATTCGTCGATCGATGCCCACGCGCTGCACGTGGAGCAGGCCGACGAGGCGTACCTGATCGGCGGGCCGCGCCCGGTGGATTCGTACCTGCGCGGCGAGCGCATCATCGAGGTCGCGAAGGCGAGCGGCGCGCAGGCGATCCATCCCGGCTACGGGTTTCTCTCGGAGAACGAGGACTTCGCGCGCGCCGTCGAGGCCGCGGGCCTCGCGTTCATCGGTCCCACGCCCGAGGCGATCGAGAAGATGGGACTCAAGGATCGCGCCAAGGCGATCATGGAAAAGGCGGGCGTGCCGGTCGTGCCCGGCTATCACGGCGCGGACCAGGACGCGAAGCTGCTGCGCGCCGAGGCGAAGAAAGTCGGCTATCCGCTGCTCATCAAGGCGATCGCCGGGGGCGGCGGCAAGGGCATGCGCCTCGTCACGAAAGACGCGGAGTTCGACGACCAGCTCGCCGCCGCGCGGCGCGAGGCGAAAGGCGCATTCGGCGAGGACGCCGTGCTGCTCGAGCGTTTCGTCACCGAGCCGCACCACATCGAGTTCCAGGTGTTCGGCGACACGCACGGCAACTACGTGCACCTCTTCGAGCGCGAATGCTCGATCCAGCGGCGCCACCAGAAGGTGCTCGAGGAAACGCCCTCGCCCTTCCTCGACGACGCGATGCGCAACCGCATGGGCGAGGCGGCGGTCGCGGCCGCGCGCGCCATCGCCTATCGCGGCGCGGGCACGATCGAGTTCATCGCCGGCGCCGACCGCAGGTTGTTCTTCATGGAGATGAACACGCGCCTCCAGGTCGAGCACCCGGTGACCGAGATGATCACCGGCGAGGACCTGGTCGAATGGCAGCTGCGCGTGGCCGCGGGCGAGCCGCTGCCGCTCGCGCAGCCCGAGATCCACAGCGCCGGGCATTCGATCGAGCTGCGCCTGTGCGCCGAGAACCCGGCGAACAATTTCCTGCCGGAGACCGGGCGCATCGGCGTATTGCGCGCGCCGCCCGAATCCGACGAGGTGCGGCTCGACACCGGTGTGCGCGAGGGCGACGAGGTGAGCGTCTTCTACGATCCGATGATCGCCAAGCTGATCGTCTGGGGCGACGACCGGCCGGCCGCCGCGCGCCGCATGCGCTCCGCGCTCGGCGAGACGGCGATCCTCGGCGTGAAGACCAACCTCGCGTTCCTCGAGCGCGTGGTGGTACATCCCGCGTTCCTCGCCGGCCACACCGACACGGGCTTCATCGAGCGCCATCGCGCGCAGCTCTTGCCCGCGCAGCCCGAAGTTCCGCTCGAAGCGGTGGTGGCGTGCGCGGCGCGCGTCTTCCTCGACGAGCAACGCGACTTCGCCTCGGCCGGGCCTTCGCCGTGGAACGACACGCGCGGCTGGCGCCTGAACCAGCCGGCGATGCGCAACATGGAATTCCGCCGCTCCGACGGCGGGAGCGTGCGCCTCGACGCGGAGATGCGCGCCGGCCATGCGATGGTCGAGTACGCGGGCCGCACGCACCGCGTGGCGCTCGGGCCGCGCGACGGCGACCGGCTGCAGATCGGGCTCGACGAGGAGACCTGCTTCACGCGCGTGGCGCGCCTCGGCGCGCAGCTATCGGCGACGACGCCGAAGGGGCGCTGCGACCTCGAGCTCGTGGACCCCTTCCACTACGAGCCCACCGACACCCTTCCCGATGCGCGCCTGACGGCCCTCATGCCGGGGCGCGTGGTGAAGGTGATGGCGGCCGAGGGCGAAGCGGTGAAGAAGGGCCAGGCGTTGATGATCCTCGAGGCGATGAAGATGGAGCACACCATCACCAGCCCGCGCGAGGGCGTGATCGAGCGCGTGGCGTTCCGCGAGAACGACCTCGTTCCCGCGGATGCGGTGCTGTTCGCCTTCCGCGACTAGCCGCGCGGAAGAGCCCTCCTCCGCGGGTTCCCGCTGAAAAGTTCACGGCGCGGACACGATGAAGTTCCCGCTCGCCTGGTTGCTGCTGCCCCTCTGTCTCGCGGTCGATGCGCAGGTATTCAAATGGACCGACGCGCAAGGCAAGGTCCACTACGGCGACCAGCCGCCGATGGACGTCAAGGCGCAGGAAATGAAGATCACGCGCATCCCGCCCGAGGCGCCGTCGCCGGACGTGGAGGTCGCGCCGGTCGCAATCGACCATTACCCGGTGCGCGGGCTTTCGGTCGACGCGATCGGCGCGGCGATGCAGCGAGCCGCTCCGAAGGGCGAGGACGGCGACCCGGTCTGGGCCCAGGCATCGTGGAGCCTGGACTATCGATTCGGGTTCGACGACTCGAAAGGTTGCCGCATCGACACGCTCAGCGTGCTGGTATCGACGCGCTTGCGGATGCCCGAGTGGCTCGACCGCGAGAAAGCCGCCGATGAGCTGCAGGGCAAATGGGCGGCTTTCTACCGCGCGCTGCTCGCCCATGAAGAAGGGCATCGCGACAACGGCATCCGCGCCGCCAACGACCTCGCGCGCAAGATTCGAAAGCTCGGAAGCGCGCGCGATTGCGCAACGCTCGATCGCGACGTGCGCGAGCTCGGAGGGCGCATCACGCGCGAGTACGAGCTGGTCGACCAGGACTACGACCGCAGCACCGGCCACGGGGCCACACAGGGCGCGACGCTGCGCTAGCTACTGCAGGAGATACGTCGAATTCGAGGCGCTCAGGACGAACGCGGTGCCGATGGCGTGGAACGTCGCCACGAGCCAGAGGTTGTCGGAGCGGTGGAACAGCACCGCGAAGAACAGGCCGATCGCGAAGATGACGGCGAGCATGCCGAAGCCCGGGGGCGTTTGCAGCAGATAGTAGAAGTGCAACGGCCCGAAAGTGAAGAGCAGGTTGCCGACGAGGACGCCCGCGACCGCGCCCAGCCGCCTCACGAGCGCGGTCTGCAGGATCCCGCGGTAGATGAGCTCCTGGTAGAAGCCCCAGACGAGGCACGTCACGAAGAACGCGGGGTGCAGCCGCGCACCGAACAGGATCGCGCCGCCCACGCTCACGAGCACCACGACCTGCACGAAGTACGATTTTTCCGTCCTGGTCCACTCGCGCCAGGGCAGGAGGCCGATGTCATGCATCGAGACGCGGGCGAAGTAGCGCACCAGGAGCAGCGCGGCCGCGAGCAGGATCGCGATGCGCAGCAGCGCGGGCGGATCCGGCAGCCCGAGAATCTTCAGCAGCTCGAAGCGCGGGCCGAGCAGGCCTTCGAGCAGCACGTAGGTCACGAGCAGCCGCAGCGCCGCCTTCGGGTCGATGGGCGGGCGCTCGCGCGGCTCGAACAGCAGGAAATGCCCGCGCCAGTGGGATGACAGGCTCATCCGCCGCTCTTCTGTTCCCGCACCAAGGGCTTGCCCTGCAACCAGGCCATCAGGTTCTCGACGACGCCGGGACCGAACTTGCCGAACACCGGATCGTTCACGAACCCGAGGTGCGGCGTGAGGACCACGTTGTCGAGCCTCGCGAGCGCGAAGTCCGCGGGCAGCGGCTCGTCGTCGTAGACGTCGAGCGCCGCGATGCCGGGGCGCCCGGCCGCGAGCGCCTTGGGCAGCGCCGCCATGTCGATCAACGCGGAGCGCGCGGTGTTCACCAGGATCGAGTCCTGGCGCATGAGTGCCAGGCGCGCGGCATTGAGGAGCTTGCGCGTGCTCTCCGAGGGCACCAGGTGCAGGCTCACCACCTTCGCCGTGGAGAGCAGCTCGTCGAGCGATACCGACGTGGCGCCGCCTTCCGCCGCCCTCTCCGGCGTCATGTTCGGGCTCCACGTGACGACCTCCATGCCGAAGGCCTGTCCCACCTTGCCGACGCGCGCGCCGATGCCGCCGAAGCCGATGAGCCCGAGGCGCTCGCCGCCCAGGACACTCGGCAACGACTTGCCGTCGCGCCAGCGGCCCGCGCGCACGAGGCCGGTGTATGCCTCGAGCCGCTTGGCGGCCGCGAGGATCAGCGCCCACGCGATCTCGGTCGTGCTCGCCTTCGATTCCCCCATCTCGGTATGCCCGACGGGAATGCCGCGCGCGGCCATCGCGGCGGCATCGAGCTGCGTATTGCGCGCGCCGGTAAAGAGGAAGAGCTTCAACTTCGGCAGCTTCGCGATCAGGTCGGCCTTGAACGGCGTGCGGTCGCGCACCACGACGATCGCGTCGGCGTCCCGGATCGCGTTCATCAGCGGCTCGCCGCGCAGCCGCTGCGTGTGCACCGCGACATCGGCGAGCGCCTCCACCGGCTTCCAATCGGCGGTGCGGCGCAGCGAGTCCTCGTAGTCGTCGAGCACGACGATCCGCGGCCGCGCGCTCATGGCCGCGCCATCGCGCCGATGCCGCGCACGTCCTTCGCGGAACCAAGCTTCCAGAGCGATGCGATCAGCGCATCGACCTTCTGTTTGCCGATCACCGGATCGGCAAGCGTGTGGAACTTGCCCTCGAGGTCGGCGTCGCTCATCGGCCGCTCGAGAGATCCGATGGCGTGCTCGACGAACACGTGCACCTTGCGGCCGTCCTTGAGCACCGCGGTCACGTCGGCGGAGGCCTCGTCGATCGAATCATCCACGGTCGCCACCACCTTGCGGCGCAACGCGACCATGTCCTCGCGAGTGACGATGTTGTCGTCGTATTCGGTCTCCCCTGCGCGGCCGAAGATCAGGCCCGCGGCGAAGCCGTGATAGACGCTGAACTTGCCCTGCAGCCCGTCCTGCGGCTCCTTCTTGCCGGTGAGCTCGAGCACCAGCGGATGCACGCGCAGCTCGACCCGCTCGACGTCCTCGGCCTTCATGCCTTGGGCGCGCAGCTGCGAAGCCGCATCGATGATGGGATGGATCACGATGCCACAGGCGAAGGGCTTGTAGGTATTGAACGAGATCTCGAAGCGCTTGCCGAGCTCATCCGTGATCTCGTTCCAGTCGTTCTTGGTCGATACGACGTGGCAATAGCCGCGCGGCGCCTCGAGGGCCCGGGGGC
>JANPHA010000036.1:0-15347 GCA_031424255.1 Burkholderiales bacterium
TCGCATGCCCGCGAGGGCCTCTGGATCCGGACTCGCAGACATGCCGGTCCAGCCCACGCCGCGGCGCCGGCGAAACCTGCCAAACTGAACCGCATCCATGGCCGAAACCGTCGACATTCCGCTCTCCAATATCCGCCGCCCGCGCTCCACTCCCAAGGGGCGCAGCGTCGATCCGGTCGCTCGCGAGGAAGTCCTTGCGCTCGTCGAGGGCGTGCCCATCGCGCGCGAATACCTGATCGAGAACCTGCACCGCATCCAGGATCGCTTCGGCCATCTTTCCGCGGCGCACCTGAACGCGCTCGCCGAGGCGATGCAGCTCGCGATGGCGGAGGTCTACGAGGTGGCGACCTTCTACCACCACTTCGACGTGGTGAAGGAAGGCGAGGCCGCGCCGCCGCAGACCACGATCCGCGTGTGCGAGACGCTGTCGTGCCGCATGGCGGGCGCGCAGCAACTGCTCGACAAGCTCCCCGGCCTCGTCGGCCCCAACGTGCGTGTGCAGGCCGTTCCCTGCATCGGGCGCTGCGCCGAAGCGCCCGCGGTGTGCGTGGGCCACAACGCGTTCGGTCATGCCACCGAGAAGGAAGTCGCGAGGGTGCTCGCCGAGGGCAAGCTGAAGGCGCCCGCGTTGCATCCGCACACGTTCGCCGATTACGTCGCGCAGGGCGGATACAAGACCTGGGTCGAATGCATCGACGGCAAGCGCGACGTCGAGTCGGTGATCAAGACGATGGAGGACGCGGGGCTGCGCGGCCTCGGCGGCGCGGGATTTCCCGCGGGCCGCAAGTGGCGCATCGTGCGCGCGGAGCCGGGACCGCGGCTCATGGCGGTCAACATCGACGAGGGCGAGCCGGGCACGTTCAAGGACCGCCACTACCTCGAGCGCGATCCGCACCGTTTCATCGAGGGCATGCTGATCGCGGCGTGGGCGGTCGGCATCGAGGACATCTTCGTCTACCTGCGCGACGAGTATCACGCCTGCCGCGTGATGCTCGAGCGCGAGCTCGCCGCGCTGCGCGCGAATCCGCCGGCGCAATTGCCGCGCATCCACCTGCGCCGCGGGGCTGGCGCCTACATCTGCGGCGAAGAGTCCGCGATGATCGAATCGATCGAGGGACGCCGCGGCATGCCGCGCCTGCGCCCGCCGTACGTGGCCCAGGTGGGCCTCTTCGGCCGCCCGACGCTCGAGCACAACATGGAGACGCTGCTCTGGGTGAGGGACCTGATCGAGCAGGGCGCGACGTGGTTCTCCAGGCACGGGCGCCACGACCGCAAGGGCCTGCGCTCGTTCTCGGTCTCGGGCCGCGTGAAGAAGCCCGGCGTGCACCTGGCGCCCGCGGGCATCACGGTGAAGGAGCTGATCGCCGAGTATTGCGGCGGCATGCTCGAGGGGCACCAACTCTATGCGTACCTGCCCGGCGGGGCTTCGGGCGGAATCCTGCCCGCCTCGATGGGCGACATCCCGCTCGACTTCGACACACTGCAGCCGTACGGCTGCTTCATCGGCTCGGCGGCGGTGATCGTTCTGTCGCAACAAGACCGCGCGCGCGACGCGGCGGTGAACCTGATGCAGTTCTTCGAGCATGAGTCCTGCGGCCAATGCACGCCGTGCCGTGTCGGCACCGCCAAGGCCGCGCAGCTGATGCAAGCGCCGAAGTGGGACAAGGAGCTGCTCGAGGAATTGTCGGTGGCGATGGCCGACGCGTCCATCTGCGGCCTGGGGCAAGCCGCACCGAATCCGATTCGTTGTGTCGTCCAGCACTTCCCGAACGAGGTCTGAAGCCATGAAGATGAACGAGCCCGTCGGGAAAGCCGAAACGATCGAGTTCAAGCTGAATGGCGACACGATCGCCGCGTTCGCCGGCGAGACGATCATCCAGGCGGCCGCGCGCCACGGCGTGGATATCCCGCACCTCTGCTACAAGGAAGGCTATCGCGCGGACGGCAACTGCCGCGCGTGCATGGTCGAGATCAAGGGCGAGCGCGTGCTGGCGCCGTCGTGCTGCCGCGCTCCGGCGAAGGACATGGAAGTGGCGAGCAACTCGCCGCGCGCAGTGCACTCGCAGAAGATGGTGGTGGAGCTGCTGCTCTGCGACGTGCCCAAGCGCGACCTGAAGCCCGGCGGCAACGAGCTCTTCCACTGGGCCGCGGAGCTGGGCATTGCCGAAAGCCGGTTCGCGCCGCGCGACCAGCCGAAGTGCGACGTGTCGCATCCTGCGATGGACGTGAACCTCGACGCCTGCATCCAGTGCACGCGCTGCGTGCGCGCCTGCCGCGAGGAGCAGGTGAACGACGTGATCGGCTACGCCAACCGTGGGCTCGACTCGAAGATCGTGTTCGACTTCGACGACCCGATGGGCGAATCGACCTGTGTCGCGTGCGGCGAATGCGTGCAGGCGTGTCCCACCGGGGCCCTCGCGCCGGCGAAGAACGCCTACGCGCAGGTCGCCGACAAGGAGGTCGATTCGGTCTGCCCGTTCTGCGGCGTCGGCTGCCAGCTCACCTATCACGTGAAGGACAACAGGATCGTGCGCGTCGAGGGCCGCGACGGCCCGTCGAACGAGGAGCGCCTGTGCGTGAAGGGCCGCTTCGGCTTCGACTACGTGCATCATCCGCAGCGCCTCACCAAGCCGCTGATCCGCAAGGCGGGCGTGGCGAAGGGCGCCGAAGTCACGATCGATCCGACCCACTGGAAGGAGATTTTCCGCGAGGCGAGCTGGGAAGAGGCGCTCGATCTGGCCGCATCGGGCCTGAAGAGGATTCGCGACACGCGCGGGCCCTCGGCGCTCGCCGGATTCGGCAGCGCCAAGGGCTCCAACGAGGAGGCCTATCTTTTCCAGAAGCTCGTGCGCACCGGCTTCGGCACCAACAACGTGGACCATTGCACGCGGCTCTGCCACGCGTCGTCGGTCGTGGCGCTGCTGGAGGGCATCGGCTCGGGCGCGGTGTCGAACCAGGTCTCCGACGTCGCGAAAGCGGAGGTGATCTTCCTGATCGGTGCGAATCCGACCTCGAACCATCCGGTCGCGGCCACGTGGATCAAGAACGCGGTGCAGCGCGGCGCGAAGCTCGTGATCGCCGACCCGCGCCGCAACGATCTCGCGCGCCACGCGTGGAAATACCTGCAGTTCACCGCCGACATGGACGTGGCGCTGCTGAACGCGATGATCCACACCATCATCGACGAGAACCTGGTCGACAAGGAATTCGTGCGCCAGCGCACCAGCAACTTCGAGGCGCTGAAGGAGAACGCGAAGGACTTCAGCCCCGAGAAGATGGCGCCGCTGTGCGGCATTCCCGCCGCCACCATCCGCGAGGTCGCGCGTGCCTTCGCCACCTCGAAGGGCTCGATGATCCTCTGGGGGATGGGCATCTCGCAGCACGTGCACGGCACCGACAACGCGCGCTGCCTGATCGCGCTGGCGCTGATGACCGGGCAGATCGGCCGCCCCGGCACGGGCCTGCATCCGCTGCGCGGCCAGAACAACGTGCAGGGCGCATCCGACGCGGGCCTGATCCCGATGATGTATCCGGATTACCAGCGCGTCGACAATCCGGATGCGATCCAGCGCTTCGAGAAGTTCTGGGGCCGCGCGCTCGACCACAAGCCCGGCTTGACCGTGGTCGAGATCATGGATGCCGCCTGCGACGGGAAGATCAACGGCATGTATGTCATGGGCGAGAACCCGGCGATGTCGGACCCGAATGCGCACCACGCACGCGAAGGCCTCGCGGCCCTCGACATGCTCGTGGTGCAGGACATCTTCCTCACCGAGACCGCGTACTTCGCCGACGTCGTCCTGCCCGCCTCCGCGTGGCCGGAGAAGACCGGCACCGTCACCAATACGGATCGCATGGTGCAGCTCGGCAAGCGTGCGCTCGACATGCCGGGTGACGCGCGCCAGGACTTGTGGATCATCCAGGAGCTCGCCAACCGCCTCGGGTGCGGCTGGAATTATTCCGGGCCGGAGAGCGCAGTGGCCGCGGTGTACGAGGAGATGCGCCAGGCGATGAATTCCATCAGCGGCATCACCTGGGAGCGGCTGCAGGAAGAATCGTCGGTCACGTATCCGTGTCGCACCGAGGACGATCCGGGCCAGTCGGTCGTGTTCACCGAGAATTTCCCGACGCAGGACGGGCGCGGCAAGTTCGTGCCCGCCGACCTCATCCCCGCGAACGAGCGCCCCGATGCCGAGTATCCGTTCATCCTCATCACCGGCCGGCAGCTCGAGCACTGGCACACGGGCTCGATGACCCGCAGGGCTTCCGTGCTCGATGCGATCGAGCCGATCGCGGTGGGCTCGGTGCACCCGCTCGACCTCGCGGCGATCGGAGCGCGCGGCGGCGACGTGATCACGGTGGCCTCGCGCCGCGGCGAGATCGCGCTCACCGCGCGCGCCGACGAGGGCACCCCGCGCGGCTCGGTCTTCATCCCGTTCGCGTTCTACGAGGCCGCCGCCAACCTGCTCACCAACGCCGCGCTCGACCCGTTCGGCAAGATCGCGGAAGTGAAATACTGCGCGGTCACCCTTCGCAAGGGCGGGGAGCTCGTGCCGCTCACCAGCTACGGCGGCGGGCAGTCCTATAGCGACGAAGGCAAGGTCTGCGTGACCTGAGAACGCGTTTTCAGATCGTCGGCTTCTTGCGAATGAATTCGAGGCGGTCGATCGAGCGGATGTGCACGTCGCGCACCTCGGTGCCATGCAGGACCTTGAGCGTGACCTCGACGCCGGGCGCGCCCGTCGACCAGAGGCGCCGATAGAAATCGTCGAGGCGCTCGACCTTGACGCCGGCAAGCGACAGGACGAGATCGCCGGGCGCCAGCCCGGCCTCTTCGGCCGGCCCTTCGTCGCTCACGCGCACCACCTTCAGGCGCCCGTCCTCCTCGAGCATGCTGACCCCGATCCACGGGCGCATGCCGCCCTTCTGCCGGCCGGTCTTGATCATCTCGGCGAGGATCGGCTTGAGCAGGTCGATCGGCACGAACATGTTGCCCGGCAGGCGCTCGCCCGGCGTCATCGCGTCCATCACGAAGAGCGAGCCGATGCCGACGAGCTCGCCCTGCCTGTTGATCAGCGCGGCGCCGCCGAAATCCGCGCGCGGCGGCGACGTGAAGATCGCCTCCTCGATCAGGTATTCCCAATAGCCCGCGAACAGGCGCTTGGAGACGACGGTCGCCACCGACACGCTGTCCTCTCCGCCCACCGCCGCGATCATCAGGCGATCGAGCGGGTCCACCTCGGACGACACGCCGAGGCGCACCGCCTTCACCTCGAGCGGCGCCAGCGGACGCAGCAACCCGAATCCGGTCGCGTGGTCGTACGCGGCCACGAGGGCCGGGACGGTGCGCCCGTTGCTCGCGGTGACTTCGACCTCTTCCGCCTCGAGGATCAGGTAGCCGATCGTGAGGATCAGATTTTCGGGGGCGATCAGCACGCCGCTGCCGGAACGCTCGAGGCCGAGCGTCTTCGAGCTGCGCGCATTGGCTAGCGCCTTCACCTTCACGCCGACCACCGCGTTGGCGGCGTCGACCAGGTGTTGGTAGGCGGCGGAGTCGTCTTCCGGATGCGGTGCCCGCGCCGGCTTCTGCGTGGCCTTCGCGGCCGCAGAAGGTGCGTCCTTGGGTGCGGCGGCGGGCGCGGGAACTGTCGTGGCGGCCAAGCCGAATGCGAGGGCCAGGCTGAGCGCGGTTGCGTGAAGGTGGGTCATGGTGCCTCCTTCGATGCTGCCGACAACTGAGAGCCAGAGACAATGCTAGCACCAAGGAAGCGAATCTCCTTGCGCATTTGCGGGTAAAGTGCGCGCACGATCCCGACAGAGGAAAGTGGGAGGAAACGATGAAGTCCCGCATCGCATTGGCCGCGTTGCTCGTCGCCCTGGCCGGCGCGGCGCACGCGCAGGCGCCCTGGCCGAACAAGCCGGTCAAATTCATTTCGGTGTTCCCGCCGGGCGGATCGGTCGACCAGGTCGCGCGCATCTTCGCCGCGCAACTCACGACGCAGCTCGGGCAACAGGTGATCGTGGACAACCGCGGCGGAGCGTCGGGATCGATCGGCACGCAGGTCGTCGCGACCTCGCCGCCCGATGGCTATACGTTCGGCGTGGTGTTCGACACGCACGGCGTGAATCCCTCGTTGATCCCGAACCTGCCCTACGACACGGTGAAGGACCTGGCGTCGGTGATGCTGGTGGGCACCTCTCCGATGGCGATCGTGGCGAGCGCGGGGCAACCGTTCAAGGATTTCCGCGATGTGCTCGCCGCCGCGAAGAAGCCCGGAGGTGTCGCCATCGGCTCGATCGGCACCGGCAGCCTCGGCCACCTCGCCATGGCGCAGATCGGCAACCTGCAGAAGGCGGAATTCAACCACATTCCCTATCGCGGTGGCGGGCCGCTGATGACCGATGCGATCGGCGGGCAGGTGCCGCTCGCGATCGGGACGGTGTTCCTGGTCAATCCGCACGTGAAGGGCGGCAAATTGAAGGCGCTCGCGGTGACTTCGCCGAAACCCTCTCCGCAGATGCCCGGCATCGCCCCGGTGGCCGACCAGGGAGTGCCCGGATTCTCGGCGCTCGCGTGGTGGGGCATCATCGCGCCGGCCGCGACACCCGCGCCCATCCTCAAGCGCATGAACGAGGAGCTCAACAAGGCACTGAAGAACCCCGCGGTGGCGGAGAAGCTCACCGGCCAGGGGATGGACATCGTCGGCGGGCCGCCCGAAGAACTCGACCGCTTTGTGCGCGGCGAGATTGCGCGCTGGGCCCAGGTGGTCAAGGACAACCACATCAAGGCCGGCGACTGACGCGCGCGCGCTAGAGGTTCTCGTCGGCGGGGATCACGCGCTGCAGCACGTAGGTGGCGCGGTCGGCGTCGCGGCCGAAGAGCAGCGGGTCCTTCGCGCCCAGCAGCTGGATCTCCCAGCGTTCGCAGGCGAGGCCCTTGGCCGCCGCGATCGCGAGATCGAGCGTCGCCTGCGCGCCGTCATAGTTCCAGGTTCCCGCGCGTACCGTGATCGCCTGGCGCATCACCGTGCGGCTGGAGAAGGCGCCGTTGCGCAGGAGGCTGAAGATCCAGGTCGAGATCTCGCCGCGTGCATCCTCGCGCATGATCCGCCATTGCCCCGCGTAGAGCAGCACCGGGTCCTCGATCGCCGCGGGCACCACGTCGATCGACTCCTTCAGCCGCTGCGCATGCATGTTCGCTACCGGGTTGCCGCTGAGCGATGCGCGCCAATACCAGAAGAGGGCGCGCTGCAGGTCGATGGGGCCGCCGTACTTGCCGGTCTCGAAGGCCGTGCCCATGGCGCGCTGCGCTTCGGGCTCGCCCTCGGAGGCGCGGCGGTGGAGCTCGATCCACTCGCGCGCCCCGGCGTCGCCGGCCTCGCTGCGCCGCGACATCTCCACCAGGCCATCGAACGGCAGCCACGCCGGCATCCGATCCTCGAGCAGCGGCCAGCGTCCGAGCAGCGGAAGCGATCTCACCTCGCGCAGCGGGATGAAACCTTCGGGAAGCTCGGGGCACGCGGCGCGAGCCGCGGAGTCCACGGCGTGGCGAAAGACTTGCGGAACAGCTTGCATTGGGGCCTCCTGCGATCCTGCCAATCTAGCCCCGGACAGGCGCGGCAGGGTACGTAGGATTCGTCATTCGCGGCGAGGCTTATTCTTCAGCCGAGCCCCACCAGGCGCGCGACCGCGTCGCGCACGCTCATGCCTTCGCGCAGCTCGAGGCGTCGCGCGAGCTCGTTCACGCGCGACAGCACGCCGGTGTCGTAGGTCGAGCGCCCGTCGCCGATGCGCGCGGTGTGGCACGAGACCGTCGCGGCGGCCACGCCGCGCTCCTCGAGCGGCGGCAGGCGCGAGAAGCCGGCGTCGTCCTTGCCGCCGCCGGCGTCGTTGAAGAACGCCGCGAACACGTCGACGTCGAGGACATGGTCGGCACGGTTGGCGAGCAGCGCGCCGTGCGAGCCGGTCACCACGATCGCGCGCCGGTCCGCGGGGCGCGCGAGCGCGGCGGAGTCGAGCGCCCACACCTCGCGGTGCCCGGTGTTGGCGATGCGCAGCCGCGTCTCGCCGATTTCGGGAATCTTCGGATCGTCGATCCCCTCGGCATTTTCCAGCAACGCCTTGGCGACCTGGCGGGCCGTATGGCCCGGCAGGCAGCCGTGAGACGCCGCCAGCTCGTTCACCATCGAGACGGTGCCGTTGGCGTACATGTCGTCGCCGTCGCCGATGCGGCCGCTGCGATAGTCGATCGCGCACGCCGCGATGCCGATCCCGTCGAGCCAGGCCACGCCCGCGATTCCCGCCGAATGCTTGCCGATGCCGGCGTCGTTCAACACGATCGCGCGCACGCGCGCGTTGGCCGCGAGCCAGGCCGCGTAGAGCGCACCGTGGGAGCCGCACACCACGACCTTTCCGCGAGCCGTGGCATCGAGCTGGGTGGCCGAGTCGAGGACGCGCACGCCTTCCATGGGCAGATTCTAGCGGAACGCCTTGACAAGCCCGCGAGCTTGTATCAATGTGATATCACATTAATAGCAGAAGCCGGCAGGCGAGGAGCGCCCATGTCCGAATACCGCAAGGAAGGCACCTACGAGAAGCCCTACACCACCATGAACGGCATCGCGATGCTGCTGATCGCGCTGTTGCTCGTGCCGCTCGCGATCGGCGGCGTCCTGGTGGTGCGCAACCCGCTGATCGCGCTCGTCGCCGTGGTGGCGATCGTGTTCATCGCGGTGGGCTTCTTCATGCTGCAGCCCAACGAGGCCGGCGTGCTCACCCTCTTCGGCGATTACCTCGGCACGGAGCGCACGCCCGGGTTGCGCTGGACCTGGCCGTGGAACATCCGCAAGCGCATCAGCGTGCGCGCGCGCAACTACAACATCGACACGCTCAAGGTGAACGACAAGCGCGGCAACCCGGTGGAGATCGCCGCGGTGGTCGTGTGGCGCGTCTCCGACACCGCGCAGGCGCTCTTCGACGTCGACGACTACGAGCAGTTCGTGAAGGTGCAGAGCGAGTCGGCGCTGCGCCACGTGGCCACGCGCTACGACTACGACGAGGGCGAGGATCACGAGAGCGCGCACGTGGTCACGCTGCGCGGCGGGGCCGACGTGGTCGCCAACGCGCTGCGCGAGGAATTGCAGACGCGCGTGGCGCTCGCCGGCGTGAAGATCGAGGAGGCGCGGCTCACCCACCTCGCCTACGCCCCGGAGATCGCCGGCGCGATGCTGCGCCGCCAGCAGGCGGAGGCGGTGATCGCGGCGCGCAGCAAGATCGTGATCGGCGCGGTGTCGATGGTCGAGATGGCGTTGAAGAGCCTGTCGGAGAAGAACGTGGTCGAGCTCGACGACGAGCGCCGCGCCGCGATGGTGTCCAACCTCATGGTCGTCTTGTGTTCCGACCGCGACACGCAGCCGGTCATCAACACCGGTACGCTCTACACCTGAACTCCGCGCGCGATGCCCGAGCGCAAGGCGTACCTGCTGCGGATCGATCCCGGTCTGTGGGCCGAAATCGAGCGCCTCGCCCAGGCGGAGCTGCGCTCGGCCAACGGGCAGGTCGAGTACCTGCTGCGCGAAGCGCTGGCGAAACGCGGCATTCCGGCGCAATCTTCCGCGAAGAAACCTCGCAGGAAGCCCTAGGAGGCACCGATGGGAACGACCCGCATGTTCGTCGCCGTGGCGATCGCCGCCGCGATCTTCCCGGGGCACGCAGACGACCTCGATATCGCCCCGGCGATGACCGCGGCGGCGGCGTGGCTTGCCACCGTCGACGCGGGCCGCTACGCCCAGAGCTGGGACGACGCCTCGCCGCTGCTGCAGCAGTCGATGCCGAAGACGCAGTGGGAGACCACTCTCGCGCCGGTGCGCCAGCCCCTCGGGGGACTGGTGGTGCGCAAGTTGAGGAGCGCGACCTACACCACCACCATTCCGGGCGCGCCGGAAGGGCAATACGTCGTGGTCGTCTACGACACGCGCTTCGAGAACCGCCCGGTAGCGTTCGAGACGGTGACGCCGATGCGCGAGAAGGACGGCAGCTGGAAGGTCTCGGGCTACTTCATTCGTTGAGGGCCAGCTCCTCGGGCGGCTTCACGCGGCGGAATTCGCGCCACAGCAGCACGTCGTAGGAGAGCTTGGTGATGCCGGCAACCACCAGCGGCAGTCCGAGGCCGCCGGCCTGCATCATCATTCCCGCCAGCACCGGCGCCGCGGCCCATCCGCACGAGCGCACCAGGCTCGTGATGCCGGCCACCGCGAGGCGCTCCTCGGGCCGCACCACCGCCATCATGTACGACTGGCGCGTCGGCACGTCCATCTCGTTCAACGCCTCGCGCAGCAGGAAGAGCGCCGCGGCGAGCGCGAAGCTGTCGGAGGCGACGATGGTGAACAGCAGCAGGCTCGAGGGCACGTGGGTGTAGATCATCGTGTTCACGAGCCCGATGCGCTGCGCGAGCCACGCCGCGGCGAGATGCGAGAACGCCGAGAGCACGCGCCCCACGCCGAAGAGCACCGCGATCGCGGCGGCCGAGACGCCGAATTGCTCGGCGAAGAAATACGCGAAGAGCGCGGTCCCGATGAAGCCGCCGCCGAACGCGTCGACGAGGAAAAGCAGCGAGATCTTGATCACGATCGGCTGCGAGCGCGGCGAGAGGTGGCGCAGGCCCACCGCCTCGGCTCCCGGCAGGCGCTTCGGCAACCGCGCGTAGAGGATCGCGGCCCCCGCGTAAAGAACGCAGAACAGCGCGAGCGCGATGCGCATCGCCTCGACCGACGCGAGCCCGGCCCACGCTTCCAGCAACGTCGGCAGCGCGGCCAGCAATCCGCCGGCCGCGTAGCCGCAATCGAGCAGCACGTTGTACCCGGCGAAGACGCGCGTGCGATTCGCATCCGTCGTGGTGAGCGGCAGCAGCGACTGCTCGACGATCGGGATCGCGCCGCGGTCGCGCCCGTGGACGCTGAACATGCCGACGAATGCCGCGATCGCCATCAGCGGGAAGGCCGCGGTGGAGATCAGCACTGCCCCGCCGAGGAACGGCAATCCCGCGAGCGACACGAGCAGCGAGCGTTGCGAGATGCGCGGGCCGATCAGGAGCGTCAGCAGCGCCGCGAACGCCGAGCCCCACAGGGCCGAGGAGAGGACGACGCCGATCTGCGTGGCCGACAGGCCGAGGCGCGCCGCGTACAGGCCGATCAGCACCGCCCAAGCCGATCGCGAGCGCCCGCACGAACGCCGCGGCGTAGAGGATGCGCCGCAGTCGCTGCGCTTCGCGCGGAGTCATCCGCGCATGATAGAGGAAGAGCCGCGGAGGGCTAGATTCCCGGCTTGCGCCGCACGAACTCCTCGCGGTCGATCGAGCGCACCACTACCTGGCGCACGTCCGGCCCATGCAGCACGGTCAGGTTCACGTCGACACCGGGCGCGCCGCGGTTCCACACCTTGCTGTAGAACTTCTCGAGGTTGTCGACCGGCTGCCCGTCCACCGACAGGATGATGTCGCCGGCGACAATGCCCGCCTGGTCCGCGGGGCTCTCGTCGTTCACCTGCATCACTTTAATGCGGCCATCCTCCTCGAGGGAATTCACGCCGAGCCAGGGACGGCGCGCTCCGTGCGCGGCGCCGGTCTTGACGAGCTCGTCGAGGACCGGCTTCAGCAGGTCCACCGGAACGAACATGTTCCCCGGCAGGCGCTCGCCGGGCGTCAGCGCGTCGAGGACGAAGAGGGAGCCGATGCCGACCAGGTCTCCTTCGCGGTTGATGAGCGCGGCGCCGCTGTGGTCGAGGCGTGGCGGGGAGGTGAAGATCGCGCCGTCGATCAGGTATTCCCAGTAGCCGGCGAACTGGCGCTTCGACACGACGGTGGCGATCGAGATCGTCTGCTCCTCGCCGCCGGTGACGATCATCAGGCGATCGAGCTGGCCCACCGGCGCGGCGGTGCCGATCCGGATCGGCTTCGGCGTGAGACGCGCCATCGGCCGCACCAGCCCGAAGCCGGTCGCGTGGTCGTAGGCGATGACCGTGGCGGGAACCGTCTGGCCGTCGGAGTCGGTGACCTCTACCTGGTCGGCCTCGAGGACGAGATAGCCGATGGTGAGCACGAGGCTGTCGGCGCTGATGATCACGCCGGATCCGGCGCGCTCCTCGCCGAGGGCCGCGTTGCTGCGCGCGTTCGGCAGCGCCTTCACCTTCACGCCGACCACCGCGTTGGCGGCGTCGATGAGCTTCTGGTACGCGGCGTCTTCCGCCGACGCCGCCTTCGCTGCCGTCGCGCGTGCCGCCGACGCGGAGTGGGCGAGTGCCGCTTCGAGCGGAAGCGCGGCGAACGCGAGGAGCGCGCACCCGAGGTGCAGGAAAAGCCGAACGACGAAGTGGACGCGCATGCAAGCCTCCCGCGGCGCGATGCCGGGTCATGAGCTCGAGGCTATTCCTCCACTTTGGCCCCGCCGTGACGGGGGTCCTGTTGCACCCAGTCCATTCGGACTACATCGCCCAATCGCGGTGGGGATGAAGGGGCTTACGGACGCAAAAAGCATGGAAACGCAGATGAGCGCAGATGAGACGCAGATGATCGGGGAGATGCACACGCTGTATGGGTCGTACTTGAAGCGCGACGGGAAAATTTCACTGGTCATCTGCGCTTCATCTGCGTTCATCTGCGTTTCCAGATTTTTGTTCGCATCACTCATTGTTTCATCCAAGCTAGTGTCTTCGAAGTAGCTCGCGTGGGGCGATATTCAGCAGAGACCCACCCGGAATAGCCCATCCGATCGATTTCGGCGAAGAGCGGCGCCACGTCGAGCGTCCCGGTGCCGGGCTCCCCGCGCCCCGGAACATCGGCGAACTGGATATGGCGGATCGAACCGCGCAGCGCGCGCAGCGTGGCGAGCGGATCGTCGCCCATCATCGCGGTGTGATAAAGATCGCACTGCAGCCCGACGTTGTCCTCGCCGACCGCGCCGATGATCTCCACCGCGTCGGCACAGTGTGCGACGAGGAAGCCGGGCACGTCGTGCGTATTGAGCGGCTCGACCACAACATCCAGCCCGGCCTTCTTGAATTCACGCGCCGCGAGCCTCAGATTGGAGACGAGGACGGCGCGCAGCTCTTCGCGGTCCTCGCCTTCCTTCACGGTGCCCGCGATGCAGTTCATCTTCGGGCATCCGAGCGCCTTCGCGTACTCGATGCCGCGGGCGATCCCGGCGCGAAATTCGTCGCGGCGCTCCGGGCGGCAGGCGATGCCGAAGTCGCCGCGCGATTTATCGCCCATCGGCAGGTTCATCAGGATGCATTCGAGCGCGTTGGCGCGCAGCTTCTCCGCGAGCTGCGCGGGCTCGTACGGATAGGGCGCGGCGAATTCCACCGCGCGGAACCCGTCGCCTCGCGCCGCCGCGAAGCGATCGAGAAACGCGTGCTCCGGATAGAGGAAACCCAAGTTGGCGGCGAATCGCGGCATCGTGAAGTCACTGCATCAGCGGCTGTTACTATACCCAAGGTCATGAATTCCCCGTCTCGAACCACCACGTTGCCGCATCCGGGCACAGGGCCCGCGACCGCGCCGATCGCGCGCGGCGACCTGAGCGTGATCCGCAGGCTGCTGCCCTACCTGTGGGAATTCCGCGGCCGCGTGTTGCTCGCGGTCGTCTTCCTGGTGGCCGCGAAGCTCGCCAACATCACGGTGCCGATCGTGATGAAGTCGATCGTCGACGGGCTCACCGGGGACAAGGCGCTGCTCGCCGTGCCGGTCACGCTGCTGCTCGCCTACGCCTTGCTGCGCCTGTCGAGCACGCTCTTCAACGAGCTGCGCGACGTGGTGTTCGTGAAGGTCGCCCAGCGCGCCATGCGCCGCGTGGCGCTCGAGGTGTTCCAGCACCTGCACGCGATGTCGCTGCGCTTCCACCTCGAGCGCCAGACCGGCGGCCTCACGCGCGACATCGAGCGTGGCACGCGCGGCATCTCGACGCTGCTCTCGTACACGGTGTTCAGCGTGTTGCCCACCGTGCTCGAGATCGCGCTCGTCACCGGGTTCCTGATGTACAAGTTCGACGTGTGGTTCGGCGTGATCACGGTCGGGGCGCTCGTGCTCTACATCGCGCTCACCTTCACCATCTCGGAGTGGCGCACCAAGCACCGCCGCCAGATGAACGAGATGGACTCGAAGGCCAACACCAAGGCGATCGACTCGCTGCTCAACTACGAGACGGTCAAGTATTTCGGCAACGAGGCCTACGAGGCGCGCCGCTACGACGGCAACCTGCAGAGCTACGAGCGCGCGGTGGTGAAGAGCGAGACGTCGCTCGGCCTGCTGAATTCGGTGCAGGCATGCGTGATCGCGCTCGCGGTGTCGCTGCTCATGTGGCGCGCGGCCGACGGCATCGTCCACGGCCACCTCACGCTCGGCGACCTGGTGATGGTGAACGCGCTGCTGATCCAGCTCTACATCCCGCTCAATTTCCTCGGCGTGCTCTATCGCGAGCTGAAGCAGGCGATGGTGGACATGGAGAAGATGTTCCGCCTGCTCTCGGAGAACCGCGAGATCGAGGACAAGCCGGGCGCCAAGCCGCTCGCGGTGGCGGGCGCCGGCATCCGCTTCGAGCACGTGGATTTCAGCTACGACGGCAAGCGCGAGATCCTGAAGGATGTGAGCTTCGAGGTGCCGGCGGGCAAGAAGGTCGCGGTGGTGGGCCTGAGCGGGTCGGGCAAATCGACGCTCGCGCGCCTGCTCTTCCGCTTCTACGACGTGGGCCGCGGGCGCATCACCATCGACGGCCAGGACTTGCGCGACGTGACGCAGGAGAGCGTGCGCTCGGCGCTCGGTGTCGTTCCCCAGGACACGGTGCTCTTCAACGACACCATCTACTACAACATCGGCTACGGGCGGCCCGAGGCGACGCGCGCGGAGATCGAGAACGCGGCGCGCGTGGCGCACATCGCGGAATTCATCGAGCGGCTGCCGGAGAAGTGGGAGACCACGGTCGGCGAGCGCGGCTTGAAGCTCTCGGGCGGCGAGAAGCAGCGCGTGTCGATCGCACGCACGTTGCTGAAGAACCCGCCGATCATGGTGTTCGACGAGGCCACCTCGGCGCTCGACTCCCACACCGAGAAATCGATCCAGGCCGAGCTCTCCGAGATCTCGAGGAACCGCACCACGCTCGTGATCGCGCATCGCCTCTCGACCATCGTCGACGCCGACGAGATCCTCGTGCTCGACCACGGCCGCATCGTCGAGCGCGGCACCTTCCGCGACCTGCTCGCGGCCGGCGGCCGCTTCGCGGAGATGTGGCGCCTGCAGCAGGAGCAGGCGTCCGAGGAGAAAGCGGCGTAACTATGTACCAGGTTGATTTGCAGTGGCG
>JANPHA010000037.1:0-1579 GCA_031424255.1 Burkholderiales bacterium
GGCCGCCGAGGTGCTCGGCAAGCCGGCGCAGGTGCGGCTCGACGACGAGAAGCTCGTCGTGCTGCCGCTGTCGATCGACTGAGCGACCGAGCAACGACAGACAGACAGACCAGGGAAAGGACTCCATAGCAATGACCACCAAGATCGTCGTGGTGACTTCCGGCAAGGGTGGGGTCGGCAAGACCACCACCAGCGCCAGCTTTGCCTCCGGCCTCGCGCTGCGTGGCCACAAGACCGCCGTGATCGACTTCGACGTCGGGCTGCGCAATCTCGACCTGATCATGGGCTGCGAACGTCGCGTCGTGTACGACCTGATCAACGTGATCCATGGCGAGGCGAACCTGAACCAGGCGCTGATCAAGGACAAGCAGTGCGAGAACCTGTACGTGCTCGCCGCTTCGCAGACGCGCGACAAGGACGCGCTGACGCAGGAGGGCGTCGAGAAGGTGCTGATCGATCTGACCGCGATGGGCTTCGAGTACATCGTGTGCGATTCGCCCGCGGGCATCGAAACCGGTGCGCTGATGGCGATGCACTATGCCGATGAGGCACTGATTGTCACCAACCCCGAGGTCTCGTCGGTTCGCGACTCGGACCGGATCCTCGGCATCCTCGCGTCCAAGACCAAGCGCGCGATCGAAGGCAAGGAGCCGATCAAGGAGCACCTGCTGATCACGCGCTACAACCCGAATCGCGTGCAGGGCGGGCAGATGCTCTCGATCGAGGACATCAAGGAGATCCTGCGCATCGAACTGATCGGCGTGATCCCCGAATCCGAAACGGTGCTCGACGCCTCGAACCAGGGCGTGCCCGCGATCCACATGAAAGGCACCGACGTCTCCGAAGGCTACAAGGACGTGGTGCGGCGCTTCCTCGGCGAGAACCGGCCGTTGCGCTTCACCGAGGCCTCGAAGCCGGGCTTCTTCCAGCGCGTCTTCGGCGGGAGGTGAGCGGATGTCCTTCCTCTCCTTCCTGCTCGGCGAAAAGAAGAAGTCCGCGAACATCGCCAAGGAGCGGCTGCAGATCATCCTGGCGCACGAGCGCAGCGGCCGCGGCGCGAGCCGCTTCGACTACCTGCCCGAGCTGCAGCGCGACCTGGTCGCGGTGATCTCGAAGTACGTGTCGATCAAGCCCGAGGACATCAAGGTCCACCTCGAACGCCAGGACAATCTCGAAGTCCTCGAAGTCAAGATCGAACTGCCCGAAGCCGTGCGGTAGACCACGACCCGGTGGTTCCACACCGGATTCACGGGGACGGCATCGCGCCACAGGGCAGTCGATCACTTCTATCCTTGCGAATTCTGTCTCGACGAAGGGTGTGACCCGATGAATGATCTGGTGTGGTGGTTGTTGGCGGGCGCGGTCGTCTGCGTGATCGCGGCGCTCCTGGGCTATCGCGCTTATGCGCGCGCCGCCCTGAAGCGCCAGGCCGAGCGCCACGCTGCCGAAGACGCCGCGCGGCTCCAGGCGCAGCGCCGGGCGGCGGCCCAGGAAGCCGCAAAGGTCGAAGCCGCCAAGCGCGCCGAGGCGGAAGCCGCGCGCGCGAAAGCCGAGGCGCAGCGCCTCGTCGACGCGCGCC
>JANPHA010000038.1:0-2885 GCA_031424255.1 Burkholderiales bacterium
TGCAGGACCACGTGGGCGAGGATTTCACCGGCACGATCAGCGGCGTCACCGCGTTCGGCCTCTTTGTCACGCTCGACGATCTCTACGTCGACGGGCTGGTGCACATCTCCGACCTCGGCCAGGACTATTTCACCTACGACGCGCAGAAGCACATGCTGCGCGGCGAGAGGAGCGGCGTGAAGTACCAGCTCGCGGGGCGCGTGCGGGTGAAAGTCGTGCGCGTGAACCTCGAGCAGGCGAAGATCGACTTCGTGCTGATGGACGAGCCGCAGCAACCGATTCAATCGATGGGCCCGAAAGAGGCGAAGAAGAAGCCGCGCGACATCGACAAGAAAATGAAGAAATACGACAGATGAAGACGCTGACCGGCTTCCACGCCGTGACGAGCCGCCTGCGCCAACGCCCCGAGACCGTGACCGAGATCTACGTCGACGCCGAGCGCAACGACGGCCGCGCGAAGGACCTGCGCGAGCTCGCCAAGCGCCTCAACGTGCGCGTGATCCCGGTGGACCTGAAGCGCCTCGACGGCATGAGCGGCGGCGTGCGCCACCAGGGTGTGGTGGCCCAGGCCGAGCCGCTGAACATGCCGCAGTTCATCGAGGACGCGCTCGAGGGCCTCGAGGAGCCGGCGCTCTTGCTGATCCTCGACGGCGTGCAGGATCCGCACAACCTCGGCGCCTGCCTGCGCGTGGCCGACGGCGCCGGCGCCCACGCGGTGATCGCGCCGAAGGATCGCAGCGTCGGCCTCACCACCGCGGCGATCAAGGTCGCCTCCGGCGCGGCGGAATCGGTGCCGTACATCGTCGTGACCAACCTCGCGCGCACCATGAAGGACCTGAAGGATCGCGGCATCTGGATGATCGGCGCCGACGACGACGCGCCCGAGACGATCTACAAGGCGAAGCTCGATGGCGCGATCGGGCTGGTGCTCGGCGCCGAGGGCGAGGGCCTGCGCCGGCTCACGCGCGACAGCTGCGACATGCTGGTCTCGATCCCGATGCTGGGATCGGTGGAGAGCCTCAACGTCTCGGTGGCAAGCGGTGTCTGCCTGTACGAGGCGAGGCGGCGGCGGCTCAAGTGAAGCCGGAGTTCACCTGGTCGGATGCGTGGGTGCTGGCGGCGGTCGCCGTGGGCGGCGGCAGCCGCGGCGCGGCGCTGCAGCAGATCATCGAGGCGGGCGAGGTGATCAACCGCGCGATCTTCACGCCGCAGGAATTGCGCCGCGGTTTGGCCAAGCTCGCGCACGAAGGCCACGTTCGCGTCCAGGACCGCTCGTTCGTGGTCGCGGGCGAGGCGCTCGCCGCGTTCGAGCAGATGCCCAGGGCGCGGCTGTCTTCCTACGACGTGATGCAGTTCTTCGAGGACTTCCTGCAGGCGGCGCCGTATCCGAGCGTCGATCCGGATGCCGATGATCCGCGTTGGAACCTCGCTGCGGTGAGCGACGCCGAGGTGATCGCGGCCGCCGAGGCGTACCAGGCCGACTACCAGGAGCTGTTCGACGAAGCGTCGAAGCCGTAATCCGAATTTTTCCCGCAACTCCTTGTCACATAGGCGCGATCGCGTCCCGCGATAATCCGCCACCTCCCGAGCAGCCTCCCCCCATGCATCCCATGCGATCCCTCGTTGCCTGTCTCTTTGCCTCGACCCTTGCCGTCACCGCCACGCTCGCCGCCGCACAGGCCCCCAAGACCGACCCCGTGCCGCCCAAGGCGCCGCCGGAGTCGGTGCCCGCGGCTCCCCCCAAGGCTGCCCCCGCCGCGGCGCCCAAAGGCCCTCCAGGGGCCGTTAGCGCGCCCCTGGCGAGCCAGGTCCCGCCCGCCGGCCCGCGCAAGGCCGCCCCGGGAGATGTTCCCCCCGGCAAGCCGATCCCGGTCTCGTCCGTCACCAAGGTCACCTCGGTCGAGGGCATCACCGAATACCGGCTCCCCAACGGCCTGAAGGTGTTGCTCTTCCCCGACCAGTCCAAGCCCACGGTCACGGTCAACATCACCTACCTCGTCGGCTCGCGCATGGAGAACTACGGCGAGACCGGCATGGCGCACCTGCTCGAGCACATGCTGTTCAAGGGAACGCCGCGGCACCCGCACATCGACCAGGAATTCAACGCGCGCGGGGTGCGCTACAACGGGACGACCTGGCTCGACCGCACCAATTATTTCGAACTGTTTCAGGCGGGCGACGCGAACCTCGACTGGGCGATCGAGCTCGAGGCCGACCGGATGGCGCATTCGTTCATCGCGAGGTCGGACCTCGACACCGAGATGACCGTCGTGCGCAACGAGTACGAGTCGGGCGAGAACTCGCCGTTCGGCGTATTGATGAAGCGCATGCAAAGCGTCGCCTACGACTGGCACAGCTACGGCCGGTCGACCATCGGCAACCGCAGCGACATCGAGAACGTCGCGATCGGGAACCTGCAGGCGTTCTACCGGATGTACTACCAGCCCGACAACGCGGTGCTGCTGGTGGCCGGCAAGTTCGACGAGGCGAAGGCGCTCGCGATGATCGCGAAGCACTTCGGCCCGGTGCCGAAGCCGCAGCGCAGGCTCCCGGCGCTGTGGACCGTGGAGCCCACGCAGGACGGCGAGCGCAACTTCGTCGTGCGCCGCAAGGGCGACATGCAGATCGTCGCGGTGGCCTACAAGGTCCCGTCGAACCTGCACCAGGATGCCGATGGCATCGCGTTCGCGAACTTCATCCTCGGCGACGCACCGAGCGGGCGCCTGCACAAGCAGCTCGTGGAGACGGGCAAGGCGGCGCAAGTGTTCGGATACCCGTTGATGGGTGTCGATCCGGGGCTCCACATCTTCGGCGCCGTGGTGAAGAAAGGCGATTCGGTCGAGGCCGTTCGCGACGAGCTGGTGCGCATCGTCGAGTCCTTCGGC
>JANPHA010000039.1:0-2700 GCA_031424255.1 Burkholderiales bacterium
CGCGCGAGCGCTACGATTTCGAGCGTATCCACGACGCCGTTTCGGCGGCGCTCGACAGCGAGGCGGCGATCCCGCCCGAGAAGCTCGCCGAGCTGGGGGTGCGTTTCGTCGCGGAGGCGCGCGCGCGCGCGCGCGCCGGGCGCTAGGCGAGCCTAGCTCGGAAGCCTGTCGCCGCGGCCGCTGAGGAGCCGGTCGAGGATCGAGTCGAGCGTGCCCTGGTCGGTCGGAATTTCCCCCGCGTGCCCGGCACGCGCACGGCTCACGGGCTCGCCATGCTGCGCGTTGAATTCCGCGAGCACGCCGCGCTCGATCAGCATCTTGTTGGCGTGATTGTAGATGTCGGCCGCGATGTGCAGCAGCGCCGGCCCGAACGCCCGGAACACCGCGAGCTGCGCTTCGCCGCGAAAGTGCAGCGTGTGCAGCGCATCCAGCAGCGAGCGGGCGAACACCCGCGGCAGGATCGGGTTCTCCGCGTCCACGAGCCCTTCGCGCCCGAGCAGCATGCAGACGCGCGCGGTGAGCTGGAAGACTTCCTTCGACGTCTGCTCGCGCATGCGCGCGGCACACTGGTCGAGAGCCATGTCGATCGCGAGGTGCGTCTCGTCCATCAGCGACAGCTCGTCGATCGAAAGGCGCGAGGTCTTGGCCATGGGGTCGTCGCCGGGCGCGATCTTTGCATCGAAGCGCGCTCGCAGCTCGCGGGCCACCTCGAGCGCCAGCTCGCCGGACTGGCGCGCGAGGACCACGAGCGCGTTGCGGATCATGGCGCGGCGCTCCGGGGTCGCGTGCACCGTGATCTCGCCTCGCAGGATCTCGCACACCATGGGCGAGACGGCGGCGATATCGGCGGCGAACGCCGTGGCGAGCAGGTCCCTCAGCGCGGTGATCGGCGAAGGCTCGGCCAGCGCGGCGGCGCTGCGAGGGCGGTGATCTCCGGTGCGTGTCTTCATGTCGTTCCCCCGGTGCCCGTACAGTGTACGCGCGTGGCCGAATGCTTTCTTTTGATATCTTACGGGTCCATGTCGTCTTCCGCATCCTCTTCCCGGCGCGCCGCCACCGCCTTCATCTTCGTGACGGTGGTGATCGACGTCCTCGCGATGGGCATCATCATCCCGGTGCTGCCGAAGCTGGTGGAGACTTTCGAAGGCGGCGACACGGGGCTCGCGGCGCGCACCTATGGAATCTTCGGCACCGCGTGGGGGCTGATGCAATTCCTGTTCATGCCGGTGATGGGCGCGCTCTCCGACCGCTTCGGCCGCCGCCCGGTGATCCTGATCTCCTGCCTCGGCCTCGGCCTCGACTATTTCGTGATGGCGCTGGCACCCAACCTCGCGTGGCTCTTCGTGGGACGCGTGATCTCCGGGATCACCGCCGCGAGCTTCGGCACCGCGTTCGCCTACATCGCCGACGTGACGCCGCCCGAGAAGCGCGCGGCCTCGTTCGGCATGGTGGGCGCGGCGTTCGGCCTGGGCTTCGTGATCGGCCCCGCGCTGGGCGGCGTGCTCGGCCAGGTCGATCCGCGCCTGCCGTTCTGGGCCGCGGGCGCGATGGCGCTGGTGAATACCGCGTACGGCTTCTTCGTGCTGCCCGAATCGCTGCCCCCGGAGAAACGCGCGCCTTTCTCGCTGCGCAAGGCCAACCCGGTGGGCTCGCTCGTGCTGCTGCGCTCGCATCCCGAGCTCTCGGGCCTCGCGCTGACGCATTTCCTCATGCAGCTCGCGCATGTGGTCCTGCCGAGCGTAACCGTGCTCTACATGGGATACCGCTACGGCTGGAACGAGCTCACGATCGGCCTCACGCTCGCGGGCGTGGGAGTGTGCTCGATGATCGTGCAGGGCGGGCTCATCAAGCCGGTGGTGGCGGCGGTGGGCGAGCGGCGCGCGCTCGCGATGGGCCTGCTATTCGGCGCGCTCGGCTTCGCGATCTACGCGCTCGCGTCGACCGGCACGATCTTCCTGGTCGGCATTCCGATCATGGCGCTGTGGGGCTTCGCCGGGCCGTCGGCGCAATCGCTGATGACGCGCCACGTCTCGTCCTCGGAGCAGGGGCAGCTGCAGGGCGCGCTCGCGAGCATCACCGCGATCGCGGGGCTCTTCGGTCCGGGGATCTTCACGCTCACCTTCGCCGCGTTCATTCACTCGCTGCCCGGGGCGCCTTTCCTGCTCGCCGCCGGATTGCTCCTCCTCGCCTGCGCGCTCGGCTGGTTCGCTACGCGCCAGCGATGAAAGTCTCCCTCCCCCTTGGGAGAGGGTCGGGGAGAGGGTAACGGTTCGGGGAGGGGGATGCCTGGGAGTGACGCGTATAAGAGGCTTTGAATCCGCCGATAAACGCCGATGAACGCCGATGCTCTGCCAAAGGCCATTCAAGCCTTTGTGCGTCATTCTTGGAAGCCATCGTCGTTTTTTTTGAATCATTTACGAAGGAAGCAAAGCATAGGCGTTCATCGGCGTTTAGGAAAGGGCACTGCGAAGGTCAGCAATGCTGTGGCATGTGCACCGGATTGCTTGACCATTCGGGCTCTCGTGAGGCAATGCATTGTGCCTCTGAAATTCCGGGGCAGCCATGCCGTCGCCTGAAGCCGTTACCGCCGCACTCGTCGTCATCGGCGACGAAATCCTGTCCGGCCGCACCAAGGACGTGAACATCGGCGCGACGGCCGACTTCTGCACCGAACTCGGCATCGAGCTCAGCGAAGTCCGC
>JANPHA010000040.1:0-1525 GCA_031424255.1 Burkholderiales bacterium
CCGGCGCCAACCGCTGGCGCGGCATCCGCCCGACGGTTCGCGGCGAGACGATGAACCCGGTCGACCATCCGCTCGGGGGCCGCACGCGCGGCAACCGCCACCCGGTGTCGCCGTGGGGACAACCCGCCAAGGGCAAGAAGACCCGCTCCAACAAGCGCACTCAGTCGATGATCGTGCGCAGCCGCCACAAGAAGGCCTGAGGACTAGACGATGGCACGCTCAATCAAGAAAGGCCCGTTCGTCGATGGGCATCTCATGCAGAAGGTCGAGGCGGCCTCGGCCGCGAAGGACAAGAGGCCGATCAAGACCTGGTCGAGGCGATCTACGATCCTGCCCGATTTTGTCGGCCTGACCATCGCGGTCCACAACGGCAAGCAGCACATCCCCGTGTACGTGACCGAGAACATGGTCGGCCACAAGCTGGGCGAGTTCGCGCTCACGCGCACGTTCAAGGGCCACTCTGCCGACAAGAAGGTGGCAGCGCCCTCGACCCCCTCTCCGGCCCCCGCCGGCGGCGGCGGTGCTGGCGCCGGCGCCGCAGCCGGCGCGAAGAAGTAAGGAGACGAGATGAACGTAGCAGCGAAACTCTACGGCGTGCGGCTCTCGGCCCAGAAGGGCCGGCTCGTCGCCGACCTCGTCCGCGGCCAGCCGATCGGCAGCGCGCTGAACATCCTCGCCTTCACGCCGAAGAAGGGCGCGAAGATCATCAAGAAGGTCCTGGAGAGCGCGATCGCGAACGCCGAGCACAACAACGGCGCCGACATCGACGAGCTCAGGATCACGAGCATCTGCGACGAGAAGGGGCCGGTGCTGAAGCGCTTCCAGGCTCGCGCCAAGGGCCGCGGCAACCGCATCGTGAAGCCCACTTGCCACGTGTTCCTCACGGTCGGCGACGGGAAAAAGGACTAGCCATGGGACAGAAGATCAATCCGGTCGGCTTCCGCCTTTCGGTGAATCGCAACTGGGGCTCGAAGTGGTTCGCGAACACGAAGAATTTCCCGGGGATGCTCCTCGAGGACATCCGCGTGCGCGAGTATCTCGAGAAGAAGCTTTCGCACGCCGCGGTCGGAAAGATCGTGATCGAGCGCCCGTCGAAGAACGCGCGCATCACGATCTACTCCGCGCGTCCGGGCGTGGTCATCGGCAAGAAGGGCGAGGACATCGAGGGCCTGCGCACCGCGCTGCAGAAGCTGATGGGCGTGCCGGTGCACGTGAACATCGAGGAGATCAGGAAGCCCGAGCTCGACGCGCAGCTCATCGCCGACTCGATCACCGGCCAGCTCGAGAAGCGCGTGATGTTCCGCCGCGCGATGAAGCGCGCGATGCAGAACGCGATGCGCCTAGGCGCCCAGGGCATCAAGATCACGAGCGCGGGACGCCTGAACGGCGCTGAGATCGCGCGCACCGAGTGGTACCGCGAAGGCCGCGTGCCGCTGCACACGCTGCGCGCCGACATCGAGTACGGCTTCTCCGAGGCGCACACCACCTACGGCACGATCGGCGTGCAGGTACTCGTTTTCAAGGG
>JANPHA010000041.1:0-1500 GCA_031424255.1 Burkholderiales bacterium
CGGCACTGGGGCTCCGCGGCTGGCGGCTCGAACCCGGCGTCGATCCGCGCGACTACGACCATGTCTTCACGACGGCAATCCGGGAAGCAGAGCCCGTCGACGTCCTGCTCGGCACCTGGGGCTATTTGATTCCGCCTCACGCCTTCGACAACGCAATCTTCGATTTCGATGGCTATCCGCCTGAGGTCCGATGGGTCGACGACGTCTGGGTCTCCGGCCATCTCGCCAGACGCGGCGTTCCGCGCCTTGTGATCCCCGGCAAAAGCTTTCCGCTCGAAACACGCGCGGCGTTCGTGTTCGCGCTGACAGATACGGTCAACGCATCCGGCCGCAATGACGCGATAGCCGTCGGAGCTTTCGAGAAATGGTGGTGAGTTCAGGCCTGATGAGCAGGATGCAACGACGCTGCAAGCTCGTCCATCCTCCAGAACCGCGCGCCCCGCGCCTTGAACAGGCGAATGACGTCTCGCAGATCGCCCAAAGCCGGCAAGCCGGTACGGAAGCGGCAATCGAGCCGCAGCTTCTCGTGCGTCAGATCGACAAATTCCCAAGGGTGGACGAACAGCACGACCGGTCCCCGGAAAGATCGCAGCATGGGGTCGCGCAGCCAGGGCGGCAGACGCAACACACTCGAAGTCGTTGACACGGGAATGCGAGTGACGATCTCCGCCTCGCCCCGCTCGAAAGCGCTCCATTTATATTTGGCCTGTGAGGAATCGAGCCGGATTCCCTGCTCAGGCAAGAGCGGTAGAAAAGCGCGCGGGAATAGCAGATGCGGTGCGCGAAACGATGTCACCGGCGCAAAGTTACGCAAGATTTCGAGCGAGGCAGAAATCTCCCAGCGCGCTTCCGCCTCCGTCAGCCCGGGGAAGGCGCGATGAGTCATGCCGTGGCAGGCCAGTTCATGCCCGGCGGCGACCAGCGCTTCCATCGCCTCGGGGTTCTCTCTGGCCGTGTCTCCGGTGGTGAAATAGGTCACCGGAATAGCCTCGCTGGCGAACAGATCGAGAAGCCTTGGCCCCCCTTCGCGCACGCCACGCCAACCGCTCAAATAGGGCGGGCAATCCGGCTCCATGTCGATGGAGATGCAAACGTCTGTCGGCGTCATGAATAGGTGTCACATCTCAGGGCGCACCACGCTGGTGTCTGAGCCTATTGCGCTTTGCGGGGGCTTGTGGTGGCTTGCGTTGTGGCGTCCGAAAATGGCATCACGCTTCAAAGTGCAACATCCCCAATTCAGATTCAAGCTAGCCCGGAGCTTCTCAGTTGGATCTGCCCGGCAAGGTGAATGGATTGGCTGGCGAAGGCGGCACGATGTCGCTTCGCCCGGCGAAATTCGCCGGGACAGCGCATAGAGCAAGCACCGAAGCGCCGTTTCTCTACGTCCGAAGCAAACTCCTGCAGTTCCTGCTTCAGCTCGGCTATATTCTGCTTCTTGTCGAAGGTGTCTTTCTCGCGGAAAAGGTGAACCAGATCCTCGAAGCCACGCTCGACAAGGCG
>JANPHA010000042.1:0-2009 GCA_031424255.1 Burkholderiales bacterium
GCCTATTTCCGCGGTCTCGCCACCGCGCCCGCCACAGCTACCGGAAGCGCAGCTTCATCGCCACGATCGCGACGGCGAGCACCAGCGTGATCGCATTCCAGAGGATGATCGGCGGCTCCTGCTTCAGGATGCCGTAGACCAGCCACAGCGCCACCCCGGTGCTGAAGGCGACGTAAGTGCGAAGCGAAATGTCCCTGGCGGACTTCGATTTCCAGATCTTCCACACCTGCGGGATGAAGGCGAAGGTGGTGAGGAAGCCGGCCACGAGGCCGATCACGAGAGAGGTTTCCATGCCCCGATTCTAGGGGTTGACGAAGCCGCCCCGACATGTCACCTTGTGGTGACATGAAAAGCGACGAGATGGATGCGGTGTTCGCGGCCCTGGCGAGCGAGGCGCGCCGGCGCATCCTCGACGTGCTGAAGAAGGAGCCGGGGTGCAACGTGAACCGCGTCTGCGAATTCTTCGACATCGGCCGCGTCGCGGTGCTGAAGCACATCGACGTGCTCGAGTCCGCGAACCTCGTGGTGTCCGAAAAAGTCGGGCGCGAGCGGCTGATGCACTTCAACCCCGTGCCGATCCACATGGTCTACGACCGCTGGACGACCGAGTTCAGCGCGTACTGGGCCGGGCGCCTCGCGCAGGTGAAATACCGGCTGGAGAACGCTCCGGTTGCGATCCACAGGAAAAAGGGAGGCGCGCGTGGCTGATCCGCACAAGGCGATCTTTCGCATCGTCATCGCGGGCTCGCAGGAGGCGATCTTCCGCGAGCTCACCAAGACCGACTCCGCGCAACGCAGCACGACGATCCGGTCTGCAAGGTGGTCTACGAGCTCAGGCCGGTCGCGGGCGGCATCGAGGTCACGCTCGCCGTCGAGGACATCCCGGCCGGCACCAGGACCGCCCACGAGATGCAGCGCGGCGGCATGTTCATCCTCAACAACCTCAAGTCGATCGTCGAGACCGGCAAGCCGCCGTGGGGCACGCGGCTTGTGTACACGATGTTCGGCGCGCTCGAATTCGTGCTGCCGGCGAAGACCAAGTCCGAAAACTGGCCGCTCGACGGCCGCCGATAGGAGATGACGCCATGCGATTCATCGCGATGTTGCTGGTATTTTTTTCCGCTTCCTGCCCGGCGCTCGCCGCCGAACGCAGCCTCCAGAAGGAGGTCGTCGTGAAGGCCCCGATCGAGGCGGTATGGACAGCGTGGACCACGAGCGAGGGCATCACGTCGTTCTTCGCGCCCGAAGCGGTGGTCGAGCCGCGACCCGGCGGGGCCTTTTTCATTCACATGAACCCGTACGCGCCGCCGGGACTCAAGGGCGCAGACGACATGCGCGTGCTCGCGGTGCAGGAGCCCAGGATGATCTCGTTCACCTGGAATGCCCCGCCATCCCTGCCCGAGGCGAGGGCGCAACGCACCTACGTCACGGTTCGCCTGCAGCCGATCGGCGCGAGCGAGACGCGCGTCACGATATTCCATGGCGGCTGGGGCGACGGCGGCCAGTGGGACCAGGCCTACGACTACTTCGACAAGGCGTGGTCGAACGTCCTCGAGGCCCTCGGCAAGCGCTTCACGGACGGGCCGCGCGACTGGACCGCGTTTCGCACGCGCATGAAGGCCTACCAGGATGAGCAGGACAGGAAGGCCGCGGGAAAGCAGTGACCTTCCCGCTCGCGCCGCCGTCGTGGCTGCGTCAAATGGCGCATTCCCCGCACGCTGCGGCGGGATCGCATCGACGCGGGGAACGGTTTATAATTCCCCGCGCAGTGATCAGGATCGGTAAGCAGCGACTCCAGGACCGCCGGCACAACCGGCGCTTCACTTCAGTTCCCGCCTTGCGTTCCTTTTTGTTCGCTGTTCCCGGCCTCGGGGGTTTACCGAGGTTTCAAACTGAAAGGAATTCGCAATGAGCACCGGAATCGTGAAGTGGTTCAATGACTCCAAAGGCTTCGGCTTCATCAAACCCGATGGCGGCGGTGAGGACCTCTTCGCCCACTTCTCCGAGAT
>JANPHA010000043.1:0-1937 GCA_031424255.1 Burkholderiales bacterium
GCCGCGTAATAGCGTAATTGATGGATCTGTGGGCGAACCGATGGGCATTTTCCTTTCCGATGTAGACGCCAACGACTAGGCCAATGCCAAACACAATTAAAAGGCGACCGATTGGTCTAAATCGTTCCATAGCCGCCTCCCCCCTCAACCCCGCCCAAAGCGGCACGAGCGGCGGGTGTTCCTCTTGCGAACCGGCACTATCCCTTTGCTGCCAAGGCTCCCACGACGATTCCAACGGCGATTGCCGAAAGTGCCATCACGGTGCACGCCCGCCCGAACCCGTGCGTCTTGCCAAACAAGATGAAGCTCACCGAAATCAATGCACCCCAGATCGCGCCGAAAAAGCCGTAGAAGACGAACCACCCGGCGAATGGGACGCTGCCATTTGCACCCCACATGTACCCGGTACCCGGTGGAGGGATCGGGTGACGATAGAGATAGACTTGGCTTGCGACGGCGAAGCACGCTGAGTTCAACGCCAGGCCCAGCGCAATTGTCCATTGCCAGCCCAGGGCCAGCTCGCACTTTAGGTGGTTTTGGAGGAGTGGGGAGGGGGTCGTCGCGAAGAGGGCGTGATTGATAGATCGATCTTCGTGGGGGCGGCGTTGGCCGCGTCATGGAGGATCGAGGATGTCCAAGCATCTGGTCGACTGGGAAGAGATCGCCGTTCACTTCCACCAACTTGAAGACCCGCGGTCGCACGTCAACCGGAAGCATCCGTTCGACAGCGTCGTGGTCGTCGCGCTCATGGCCGTGCTGGCGGGCGCCAACGGACCGACGGCGATCGCCCAGTGGGCCAAGTACAAGGAGGACTTCCTCGCTCGCGTGCTCGACCTGCCGCACGGCGCGCCCAGCAAGGACGTCTTCCGACGCGTGCTGAGCCTCGTCGATCCGGCGGCGTTTCAGGCGTGCTTCGCGAACTGGCTCGGCGCGTTGCGACGGGCGGCGGCGGCGGCGACGGGGATCGAGCAGCCGGTGCTCGCGGTGGACGGCAAGACGGTGCGGCGGAGCCACGACCGCAAGCGCGGGCTCGGCGCGTTGCACGCGGTGAGCGTGTGGGCCAGCGAGTTCGGACTGTCCTTGGGGCAGGTCGCGTGCGCCGAGAAATCGAACGAAATCACGGCGATTCCCGAGGTCTTGAGGTTGGTGGACGTGCGCGGGGCCATCGTCACGATCGACGCGATGGGGACGCAAAAGGCGATCGCCGAGCAGATCGTCGACCAAGGAGCGGACTTCGTGCTCGCGCTCAAAGGCAACCACGCGAAGCTGTTCCAGGCGGTCGTCGGACTGTTCGACCGGCGCGCGGAAAACGACTTCAAGGGATGCCGGCAGCACGCGACGACCGAGACCGCGCACGGCCGCGTCGAGACGCGCTGCTACGTGCAGGTTCCCGTGCCGAGCGATCTGCCGGACGCGGCGAAGTGGAAGGGGCTGCGGTCGATTGGGATGGCGGTGTCGGCCGTCGTGCGCGACGGCAAGGAGACGATCGAAACGAGGTACTACCTCAGCAGCCTGCCGGTCGGCGTGAAGCGGTTCGCCCACGCGGTGCGCAGCCATTGGGGGATCGAAAACGGCTGCCACTGGTGCCTCGACATGACCTTCCGCGAAGACGAATCGCGCATCGCCGACGCCCGGCTGCGGGAGAACTTCGCCTGGATGAACCGTTTCGCACTGTCGCTCCTCAAGCAGCATCCCAGCCGTAACAGCATCGTCGGCAAACGCCGCGGCTGCAGTTGGAACGACGACTTCCTGCTCCAAGTCCTTGCGACATCAACCACTTAGTGGGCGCTGGCCCTGCCGCGCCGCCCGGGCCGGGTTTTGCGGCAGTCCGCAAAGGTGCGCTAGGCTTGGAGTGGGTCCAAACAGTCGAACCAGACATTCCAAAGAGAGATTGATTTACGCCGCCTTGCTTCTCCAACGGCGTTGCAGCAGGCCGG
>JANPHA010000044.1:0-4058 GCA_031424255.1 Burkholderiales bacterium
AAACCTGGAAAATACAACCCCCGCCCGCAACCGCGTGAAGGGGGTTAGCCCCCCCGCTGGGGGGGGGGCGGGGGAGGGGGTCGCTGGCATCGGCGAGCTCATCCAGGCCCCCCGCCGCTACGCTCGACCCGCAGCCGCGGATCCACGAGGTAATAGAGCATGTCCACGATCATGTTGATCACCACGAAGATCAACCCGATCAGGCACAGGTACGCCGCCATCACCGGGATGTCGGCCGATTGCACCGCCTGGATGAAGAGCAGCCCCATGCCCGGCCATTGGAACACGGTCTCGGTGATGATCGCGAAGGCGATGATGCCGCCCAACTGCAGGCCGGTGATCGTGATCACCGGGATCAGCGTGTTCTTGAGCGCGTGGCCGAAGTTCACGGTCCGGTCGGTGAGGCCGCGGGCGCGCGCGAACTTGATGTAGTCGGTGCGCAGCACCTCGAGCATCTCGGAGCGCACCAGCCGCATGATCAGAGTCAGCGGAAAGAACCCGAGCGTGATCGCCGGCAGGATCAACGCCTTCAACCCCGAGGTGGTGAGCAGGCCGGTGGACCACGCCCCGATCATCACCGTGTCGCCGCGGCCGAACGAGGGCAGCAGCCCGAGCCATACCGCGAAGATCAATATCAGGAAGATGCCGATGAGGAAATTCGGCAGCGACACGCCGATCAGCGACGTCGTGAGCATCGCGCGCGAGACCCACGAGTCGCGATGCAGCGCCGTGTACACGCCCACCGGAATGCCGACCGCGAGCCCGATCAGCGCCGCGGTGAACGCGAGCTCGAGTGTTGCCGGAAGCCGCTCGACCAGCAGCGTGGAGACCGGGCGCCCGAGCCTGAGCGAGATGCCGAAGTTGCCCTGCAACGCGTTGGCGATGAAGGTCGCGAACTGCACGTAGAACGGCCGGTCGAGCCCGAGCGAGGTGCGCATCGCCTCGCGGTCGGCCTGCGTGGCTTCCGGCGGCAGCATCAGCGACACCGGGTCGCCGACGAAGTTGAAGAGCGAAAACGCGATGAACCCCACCACCAGCATCACGAGGACGCCCTGCAGCAGGCGGCGGATGACGAACGCGATCATGCGCGCGCCTTCAGCGCCGCGAGCGGCGGGCTACTGGATCTTGACCCACTTCACCGTCAGCCGGTTGTCCGCGCGGTGCACGACGCTCACGTTGGAGCGCATCGCCCACGGGATCACCTGGTGGTGGAGCGGGATGTGGCCCACGTCGGCCTGGTGCACGGCGCTCGCCTCGTGCGCGAGAGCAGCGCGCTTCTTCGGATCGATCTCGGTCTTCAGCGCATCCACGGCGGCGTCCACCTTTGCGTTCGAGTAGCGCCCGAGGTTGTAGTCGCCGTCCGCGGTCTTGGGCACGACGGTGCGGATCAGGCTCTGCACCGCGTACTGCGAGTCGAACGTCGGCACGCCCCAGCCGAGCATGTAGAAGCTGGTGTCGTAGTTCTGGATCTTGGGGAAGTAGTTGACGCGCGGCATCGCGTTCACCTTCACCGTCACGTTGATCTGGGCGAGCATGCCGGCGATTGCCACGCAGATGGCCTCGTCGTTGATGTAGCGGTTGTTGGGGCAGTCGAGCGTGACCTCGAACCCCTGCGCGTAGCCGGCGTCGGCGAGGAGCTTCCTCGCGCGCTCGCGCTCCGCCGGCTTCACCTTGTCGAGATCCTTCGGATAGCCCGCCACCTGCGGCGCGTACATCACCGCGGTCGGGATCGACAGCCCGCGCATCACCTGCGTCTTGATCGCGTTCACGTCGATGGCGGCCTGGAATGCCTCGCGCACGCGCTTGTCCTTGAACGGGTTCTTGCCCTTCACGCTCGAGTAGAGCAGCTCGTCGCGCATCTGGTCCATGCCGAGGAAGATCGTGCGGTTCTCGTTGCCCTCGACGATCCGGATCTTCGAATCCTGCTTCAGGCGCGGCACGTCCTGCGGCGCGGGGTCGAGCATGAAGTCGATCTCGCCGGAGAGCAGTGCCGCGAGGCGCGTCGAGTTCTGCTTGATCGGCTGGTAGACGATCTCGTTCACGTTGCCGTCCATCTTGCCCCACCAGTTGGAGTTGAGCAGCGCTATCGTCTTCACGTCGGGCTCGCGCGTCTTCAGCACGAAGGCGCCGGTGCCGTTGGCGTTACGCGCGCCGTAGGTCTCCTCCTTGTTCTTGAAGTCCTGCGGCTTGGTGATGTTGTGCTTGGTCGCCCACGCGCGGCTCATGATGCGGATCTCGGTGAGCTGCGGGATCAACACCGGGGCCGGGCCCTCGGTCAGCACGTCGACGGTGAGATCGTCGACCTTCCTCGCTTCCTTCACGCCCGCGAGGTAGGGCTTGAAGTTCGACGTGTCGGCGAGCGCGCGCTGCACCGTGAACACCACGTCGTCCGCGGTGAACGGCGTGCCGTCGTGGAACTTCACGTTCGGACGCAGCTTGAAGCGCGTGGTGGTCGGATTGACGACCTCCCACGAGACCGCGAGGCACGGCTCGACCTTCAGGTCCCTGCCGCGCGTGACCAGCGGCTCGTAGATGTTGTCGAGGAACGCGTTGGTGAAGCCCTCGTTCTGCGCGTGCGGATCGATCGTGACGATGTCGCCCTGGCTCGAGTAGCGCAACGTCTTCGCATCGACGCCCGGCGCGAACGCAAGGGCCGCTGCGAGCGCAGCCGCGCGGATGGCGGTGGCGGTGGTCATGTCTGCTGTTCTCCCGGGAAGTGGGCGCATGATGCCGCATTTTCGGGTAACTTCCAAGAATGACCGAGGAGTTGTTTCGCGACGATCCGTACCTTCGCGCGGCCGACGCTGTGATCGCGTGGCGCGATGCCCGCGGCGTGGGCCTGGACCGCACGCCGTTTTATCCGCGCGGGGGCGGGCAGGCCGGAGACGCCGGGGAGCTGGTGCGCGGCGACGGGGCGGTCATCGCGATCTGCGATACGGTGAAGGGCGAGGCGCCGGACGAGATCGTGCACGTGCCCGCACCGGGCCAGGAAGCGGCGCTCGCGACATTGCGTCCGGGAGAGACGGTCACCGCACGCATCGATTGGGAGCGGCGCCATCACCACATGCGCTTCCACACCGCGACGCACCTTCTCTGTGCGATCGTGCCATTCCAGACCAACGGCTGCTCCATCACGTCCGGATACGCGCGGCTCGATTTCGACATGGTGGAGCCGCTCGAGCGCGAGCACCTCGAGCGCGAGCTCGCGCGCCTCGTGGCCGAAGCCCACGATGTGCGCACCGTCTGGATCACGGAGGAGGAGCTCGACGCCAAGCCCGAGCTGGTGCGCACCATGTCGGTGAAGCCGCCGCGCGGGCGCGGCCGCGTGCGCCTGCTCGAGATCGACGGGGTCGACCTGCAGCCCTGCGGTGGCACCCATGTGGCGAACACGCGCGAAATCGGTGCGCTGCGGGTCGCGAAGATCGAGAAGAAGAGCGCGCGCACGCGCCGCGTCGTGCTCGAATTCATCGACTGAAAACTATTCGCGCTTGAAGTCGATCTCGGTGTCGTAGGTGCGGCCGGCGGATCCGGCGTTGAATTTCCACAGCGAAAGCGCGCGCACCACGGCGCGGTCGAAGATGCGCCAGGGATTGGCTTCGACCACCTCGACGCGCGTCACGTTGCCCTCGGCATCGAGGGTCATCCGGGCCTTGACCGCTCCACGGTTCGCCCCCGCCTGGATCGCCTCGCGGGGAAACTCGGGATCGACGCGGGTGATCAGCCGCGGCGTGGCGCTCGCGGGACTCGCCATCGCGACTTCCGCGCGCGCGGCGGCAGGAGGTGTATCGATTTTCGCCGGTGCGGGGGCGGACGCGGGCTCGACCTTCGGCGCGGGGGGCTGCGGCGGCGCCGCGGCGCCCGGCTTCGCGGGCTCGATGGGCTTCGCCGGCTCGATGGGCTTCGTCGACTCGACGTGTCTCGCCGGCTCCGCCGCCTTGGCGAGCGCCGGCTTCTTCGCGGGCTCGGGATTCGCAGGGACCTGCGCGGGCGCCCTCGCCGGCTCGGCCGCCTTTGCGGGTTCGCCCTTCGCGCTGCCGAACATCTTCGCGGCCGCTTCC
>JANPHA010000045.1:0-18621 GCA_031424255.1 Burkholderiales bacterium
TAGCGCATGGTCCGGAGGAGTACGATTGAGGGACTTTTTCGCGGCCCGGGAGCCGCCGGAGCGCGCATGAAACCCAACGACATGAAGCCCACGTTCAAGTGGGATGACCCGATTCTCCTCGAGGACCAGCTCACCGAGGACGAGCGCATGGTGCGCGACAGCGCGCGCGCGTACTGCCAGGAAAAGCTGATGCCGCGCGTGACCGAGGCGCACCGGCACGAACGCTTCGACCGCGAGGTCTTCAACGAGATGGGCGCGCTCGGCTTCCTCGGGCCCACGATCGAGGGCTACGGCTGCGCCGGCGTGAACCACGTGTGCTACGGCCTGATCGCGCGCGAGGTCGAGCGCGTCGATTCCGGCTACCGCTCCGGCATGAGCGTGCAGTCGTCGCTGGTCATGCATCCGATCCACGCCTACGGCACGGAAGAGCAGCGCAAGATGTGGTTGCCGAAGCTCGCGACCGGCGAGCTGCTCGGCTGCTTCGGCCTGACCGAGCCCAATTACGGCTCCGACGCCGGCGGCATGATCACGCGCGCGAAGAAGGTCGACGGCGGATACAGTCTCTCCGGCGCCAAGATGTGGATCAGCAATTCCCCGGCCGCGGATCTCTTCGTCGTCTGGGCCAAGGACGACGCCGGCGAGATCCGCGGGTTCGTGCTCGAAAAAGGGATGAAGGGACTCACGGCGCCGAAGATCGAGGGCAAGTTCAGCCTGCGCACCTCGATCACGGGCGAGGTCGTGATGGACGAGGTGTTCGTCCCGGAGCAGAACCTGCTGCCCAACGTGAAGGGCCTCAAGGGACCGTTCGGCTGCCTCAACAAGGCGCGATACGGAATCGCGTGGGGCGCGCTCGGGGCGGCGGAATTCTGCTGGCACGCCGCGCGCCAGTACACGCTCGACCGCAAGGCTTTCGGCAAGCCGCTCGCGGCGAACCAGCTGATCCAGAAGAAGCTTGCCGACATGCAGACCGAGATCGCGCTCGGGCTGCAGAGCGTGCTACGCGTGGGACGCCTGATGGACGAGGGCCGCGCCACGCCGGAGATGGTCTCCCTCATCAAGCGCAACTCCTGCGGCAAATCGCTCGACATCGCGCGCGCCGCGCGCGACATGCACGGCGGCAACGGCATCTCCGACGAGTACCACGTGATCCGCCACGTCCTCAACCTCGAAGCGGTGAACACGTACGAGGGCACGCACGACATCCACGCCCTCATCCTCGGGCGCGCGCAGACCGGCATCTCGGCATTCTGAAATCAGTGCAGCTCGTCCGGCGGAAGAATCTCGGGCGAGACGCTGAACGTGGCGACGCCCTCCTCGTGCAGCTCGGCCGCCTCCTCGGGAGTGACCAGGCCGCGAATGCCGCGCCCCTCCTCTTCCTGGTAGTGGATGCGGCGTGCGACCTCGGCGAACTTGCGGCCGACGTCTTCGGTATTGGCGAGGATGAACTTGCGCAGCATGCCGATGGCTTCGCGCCGCCCCCCCTCCGCGGGGGCCGGTTGCACGGGCGCCGATGGACTTCCCGACGTGTGCACGTGCGGCGCCGAGGGTAGCCTGGTGATATCCGCGCTCGAGCAGGACGGGCATTCGAGCAGACCCGCCGCGGCCTGCTTGTCGAACGCCTCGGCCGAGGCAAACCAGCCTTCGAAGAGATGACCCAGCGCGCAGGCCAATGGGTAGACGATCATGAGGTCGGGATCGGGGTTGTCCGTGGTATCCAACCTGCATTATCGCGGCAATGCGCGCGCGCCGAAAGCAAAAAGGGCCATCTTCCGATGGCCCTTCTCCTTTCAGAGGCGCAGCGTGGAAACGCCGGGCCAGTGGACAGCTTGACCTTCAGTCGTCGTCATCGTCATCGTCGTGATCGCGATCCTGTTCGGCGTCCGGCTTGCGGCATGTGAAGTTCTTCGCATCGTTCGAGTCGCCGGCTCCTTTGTATTGTGCGACCAGGGGATAAGCGCACAGCGGACGCGTCAGCTTGACCGTGCGCGTCGCCGCGTTGTCATCGACATACTTGGTGGCGATCATCTTTTCCGGCGGCATTCCCCGCTCGACCCAATTCTCGAGCGCTGTCTGGATATCGTGCGTCGCATCGCGCGCGGGCGGGATCTGTTGCCCGACCGCTCCGAAGCTCGTGGCGCCCGGTCCGAAGTAGCAATGGGTCATGCCGGGAACCATGAACAGGCGGTAGAACTCCTGCGTCTTCTTCAAGCCGCCCATTTCGTCGACCACGGCTTCGTAGTACTGCGGGCTGTAGGCAGGCTGCAACGTCTGGTCGTTCCATCCGTGGTACTGGATGAACTTGACCTTGCGTTTCTTCGCCGGGGACAGGTCGGTGTCGATCGCATTGCCGATCACGCCGACCTTCTGGTCGGCGTATTTCATGTCGCTGTCGAAATTGAAAGTGCGATAGTCCCAGCTCGGATTCTCGAACACCAGGTTGGCGAAGTAGCCGTTCCCCAGGCCCGACGCCGTGGTGTTCGTCACGAGACCGGTCCAGGTGGCCTCGCCGCCCAGCGCGAATCCGGGAAAGATCTGCCTGCCGGTGCGCGGATTCTTCGGCCCGGCGTAGATCTTTTTCAGCGCACCAAGCTGCGGGGGCGTGAGGCAGGCGTCCGTCTCCGCTCCCGTGCAAGCGAGCGTGGAGGGATTGAAGTTGCAGCGGCTCGGATCGGCGATGACGCCATCGGCGAGGCCGTCGGTCGCGTCGCACGCCGCGAGGACCGCGGCATTGATCGCCGGCAGCTTGGCGGCAGGAATCGCCGCGCCTGGAGCGCTGAGCGCCTGGGCGTTCCAGACGAACCCCGCGTTCGAATGCGACTGGAAATTCCACGGCGCACCAACGACGAACCCGTCATAGTCGTCGGGATAGAGTTGCGCCTCCTGCAGGGCCTGGCGCCCCCCGTTCGAGCAGGAGTTGAAATAGGAGTATTTCGCCTCCTTGCCGTAGTACGCCTTGATCAGCCCCTTCGCCGCCACCGTGACGAGGTGCTTCGAGCGATGCAGGTAGTCGGTCGCGCGTTCCGGGTGTCCGATCGCCCAGAACGTATCCGACGCGACGTGTCCCGTATCGGTCGATGTGGTCGCATAGCCACGCCTGACGAGCTCATCCAGCCCGCCGTCGAGCCCGCGGCGCGTGTAGTTCAACGCACCGGCATATCCGCCTTCACCCGACGACAGGAATCTTTCGTTCCAGTTCACCGGCAGCCACACTTCGAAATAGATATTCGAATCGCTCGTGGGCCTGCTCGTGCCCTGCACGCGGCAAAAGACCGGCAGATTCGTCAACGTAATGCCGGTCGCCGTCACCAGTGTTCCGGACGTGACCATCGACGACGCCGTGACGGTCGTGTTTCCCGTGAACGTGAGTTGCGTCAACTCGTCGCAAGCGAGCGGTGCGTCGGCCTTGCGGGCATGGCTCGCGGTCGTGAAAGCGGCAAGCGCCACGGCCAGAGCGACGCCTTGCAAGGCAGCCGACACCAGGGTTCGCCTTTTCCTCATCTCCATCGAAGTCTCCAAGAGGGTGTTGTTTCGTTGAGCAAGGGAGCGCCCCGCCAGGCAAGGCGGGCCTCGTGGGCTTGGTTCTGGTCGAGCGGATGGGCGCGGATGGGCAAGCGATTCGTGTTCTTATGGTTGAAACACGGTTTCGCTTGCTAGCTACCCTATACCGGGAGATTTGCGCGCGTCAACCTCACCGAGGCAACGCATCATGGATTCGACGTCGGAGCCGCCGGAGCCTTTTCGCCCATCAGCGGCTCCACGACCTTCGCCAGTCGCTCGACGGCGCCCGAGGCCATCACGCGATGGCGATTCACGTATTCCTCGTGATTGCGCTCGACGTCGTCGAGGTCGTAGACGTAGTTCACCATCAGCCCGAACGATTGCGCGAGGCCCTTCGGCGATGTGTCGGCGAGCCAGTTGACGCGCTCCAGCCGCGCGCCGTTGCCGAGGTGGAAGCGCGCGACCGGATCGGCCGCCTGGCCATCGCTCCATTCACGGCTGAGGAACCATGCGGCGAGGCCCTCGAGCGACTCGCGCAGGTCGCTCGGCGCGATCGTGCCCGGTTCGGCCGCAAGCGCCGCGAGCCGCGTGTGCAGCATCTGCGTTTCCGGCGTCGTACCGCCTCGCGCCGACAGCGCCTTGCGAGCCCACGCCCGCAGCCCCGGGATTGGCGACAACGTCGCGAACACCTTCAGATTCGGCAACTCGGCATGCAAGTCGGCCGCGACCTGCTTGATCAGGAAATTTCCGAACGAAATGCCGCGCAACCCGGCCTGGCAGCTGGTGATCGAGTAGAACACCGCGCAACGCGCACGCCGCGGGTCGCCCACCACGCTTTCCTGCGCGAGGATCGGCGCCACCTCGGCGGGCAGGTCGTTCACGAACGCCACCTCGACGAAGATCAACGGATCATCGGGCAGCGCGGGATGGAAGAACGCGAAGCAGCGCCGGTCGCGCTCGAGGCGCCGCTTGAGGTCGGGGAAGCCGTGGATCTGGTGCACCGCTTCGTACGCGATCAGCTTCTCGAGGATCGACGCGGGCGTGCCCCAGTCGATGCGCCGCAACTCGAGGAAGCCGCGGTTGAACCACGAGCCGAGCAGGTGCGTGAGGTCCTGGTCGACCACGGCGAGCTGCGGATGACTCGAGACTTGCTGCAGCAGCTCGCTGCGTAGGTCGAGCAGCGCCGCGGTCCCGCCGGGCGCCATGTTCATGCGCCGGAATACTTCCTGGCGCGGCGGCTCCGCGACGCGCTGCAGCTCCGCCAGGTGGGCGGGCGAAGGATCGCCATGATAGGCGAGCGCCGCCGCCAGCACCGCTTCGCGATCCGGCGAAAAATCGCGCGCCAGAGTCTCGAAGAACGACAAACGCCCGGCGGCATCGAGCCTGCGATACAGGCCCACGGAGCGCCGGGCGAGCACGGCGCCCGAGGCCTCCCCGCGTTCGGAGATCAGCGTGCGCAGCAGCGTTGCGAGCCGCCCGGCACGCCGCTGCGCCGGCGTGCGCACGATTCCGGCTGCGGCGATCTTGCCGACGATCCGGTCGAGGATGGAACGCGCACTGGTCATCGAACTCCCTTCATTTTTCGCGGTAGCGATCCCTCAGGACATTCTTCTGGACTTTCCCCATGGTATTGCGGGGAAGCTCCTCGACAAAGTAGACGCGTTTCGGCACCTTGAAGTTCGCGAGCCGCGACTTGAGCGCGGCGATGATCTGCGCCTCGGTGGCGCCGGCGCCGGGCTTGCGCACGACGACGGCCGCCACCGCCTCGCCGAAATCGGCGTGCGGCAGGCCCACCACCGCTGACTCCTGCACGCCGGGCAGCTCGTCGAGCGCAAGCTCGATCTCCTTCGGATAGACGTTGTATCCGCCGCTGATGATCAGGTCCTTCGAGCGCCCCGCGATCGAAAGGTAGCCGTCGGCGGAGAGGCTGCCCATGTCGCCGGTGCGGAAGAATCCGTCGGCGGTGAATTCCTCGGCGTTCTTCTCGGGCATGCGCCAATACCCGGGGAAGACGTTGGCGCCGCGCACCAGCACGTGGCCGTTGACTCCCGGCGCGCACGCGGCTCCCGCGTCGTCGACCACGCGCACCTCGGTGCCGGGCAGCGCAGGGCCGACCGAACCCGCGCGGCGCTCGCCGCCGAGCGGGTTCGAGGTGAGCATCCCGGTCTCGGTCATTCCGTAACGCTCGAGGATGCGCTGTCCGGTGCGCTGCTCGAACTCGACATGGGTTTCGGCGAGCAGCGGCGCCGACCCCGAGACGAAGAGGCGCATGCGCGAGCAGGCCTCGCGCGTGAGCCCGGGTTCGGCGAGGAGCCGCGTGTAGAAGGTCGGCACGCCCATGAATACGCTGGAGGCGGCGAAGTCGGAGAGCGCGCGGCGCGCGTCGAAGCGCGCGTGGAAGCGCATCGCGCCGCCGTTCACGAGCACGCAGTGCGACGCGACGAACAGGCCATGGACGTGAAAGAGCGGCAGCATGTGCACCAGCACGTCGTCGGGACGGAAGCCCCAGGCGCGATGCAGCACGAGCGCGTTGGAAGCGAGGTTGCGATGCGTGATCATCGCGCCCTTCGAGCGACCCGTGGTGCCCGAGGTGTAGAGGATCGCCGCGAGGTCGTCGCCGGATCTGTCGACGTTGCGGAATTTCGCGCTCGCCGCGCGCGCCTTCTCGACGAGGGTGCCGCCGCCCTGGTCGTCGAGCGACAGCACGCTGCGGATGTCGAGGCGCGCGGCGAGCGGCTCGAGCCACGGCAACGACCGCGGCTGCGCCACCACGGCTTTCGGCTCTGCGTTCTCGAGGAAATAGCCGATCTCGCCTTCCTGGTAGGCGCTGTTGAGCGGCAGGTAGACGAAGCCCGTGCGCAGGCAGGCGAGGTAGAGCAGCAGCGCCTCGGGCGACTTCTCCACTTGAACGGCGACGCGATCGCCCGGCACCAGCCCGAGCGATGCGAGCAGTGAGGCGAAGCGTGCGCTGCCCGCTTCCGCGGCGGCGTAGGAAAGGTCGGGGCCCGGCTCGAGGATCAGCAGCGGCCGCGAGCGCTCGGCGGGGAAGCGCGATTCGAACAGGGCGTAGAGGTTCTCGCTCATCTTTCCGGTGGCAGTCCGAGCTTGAGCTCGCGATCGGAAACCCCCGCGGCGACGTATTCGGCCGCGTCGGGGGCGTTGTCGGTCGCGTTACCGAGGATCGCAGCGATCGCCGCTCCCGGCAATACCTGGATCACCGCCCCGTGCACGGTAGTCACTGTATTTGCGGGGCCCGCGAGCGCGACATAGACGCCGCCCCCCGCGGCTCCGAGGATCGTGAGCTCGATGTGCGTGCCGCGGGAGCCGAGCACCGCGAGTGCCGCGCTCATGTCGGCGATGAATTCCGACAGCACGATCTTCTCGTCGTCGAGGCGTGCGGCATGGGTCGCGCAATCGAGGAAGACGCGCAGCCGCGGCGGCGGCGTGGCCGCGTGCTTCCAGGTGGCGCGCGCGAACCTCCACGCACGGTCGACGCCCACCGGCATCTTGCCGACGATACCGAGAACGGCCTCGGTGCCGCGCGCGTCGGTGCCGGTGCCGGAGAGGAAGCCCGCGGCTTCGCGGATCTCGCACCCCTGCGGGTACAGTTGCTCGACATCGCGGCGGCGCAGATCTTCCCACGCGGGGCGCGCCTTGGCGGCGTCCGGAAGGCGCAGGCCGAGAGCCTTGTGGCGCTCGTGGAGCGCCGCCAGCGGCTTGGGGTTCACGACGAGCGCGGCTCGCAGCCATTGCGCGAGCGGTGCGTCTTTCGTCCACGTCGCGTTGGCGGCGCTCGCCTTGGCGCGCGCGTTGCCCGAGATCGAGGCTTCCACGATCGCGCGGAACGCCTCGTCGAGCACGTCCATGCCCGCGGCCGATGCGAGGATCGCGGGGCCCGACATCGCGAGCTGCGTTCCCGGCCCGAACAGCCGGTGGGTCGCGAGATGCGCGAGCATGCTCGAGCCGCCATAGCAATTCTTGCCGAGCACCGCCGCGATCGGAACGCCGCAGAGCGCCGCGTCGAGCCCGGTGCGATAGAGCGCGCGCCATGCGCCGAGCGCGCGCAACCCTTCGGAGACCTTGGCGCCCGCGGAATCGAGGAACAGAACGAGCGGCGCGCGCTCCCGAGCGACGATACGGAAGAGCGCGCCCAGGCGCTCGGCCTCGATCGCTCCGATGGATCCGCTCGCGATCCGGTTCTCGACCAGCGCCACGCGCACCGCCCTGCCCTCGAATGCGCCGCGCCCGATCGTGACGTTGCCGGCGCGCTCGCCGAGCTGCTCGAACGCGAGCGTTCCGCGCAGCGTGTCGAGCAGCGTAGCCGAGGGCACGGTGCTCACAGCGACTCCGCCAACACGATCATCGGGTGGCGCGCAATGCGGCCGGTGCCGTCCGCGATCTGCTGGCGGCAACTCGTGCCCGCCGCGACGATCGTCGCATCGGGCGCCGCGCGCACCGCCGGCAGCAGGGCCATCTCCGCCATCTTCATCGACACATCGTAATGCCCTTTCTCGTGCCCGAACGCACCGGCCATTCCGCAGCAGCTCGATTCGATCGCGGCAACCTCGGCGTCGGGCAGCGTGCGCAGCAACTCGAGCGTCGCGTCGAACGTTCCGAACGCCTTCTGGTGGCAGTGGCCGTGGACGCGGATCGCGCGCGCTTTCGCGGCTTTCCACGGCGCCGCGAAACGCTTCTCGCGGATTCCCGCCGCGAGGTACTCGTCGGCGAGGCGCGCGCGCGCGAGCTTCGCCGCGAGCGCGTCGCCGGGAAAGAGCGCCAGATATTCGTCGCGAAACGTGAACATGCACGATGGCTCCAGGCCCACGACCGGCGTGCCTGCCTCGAGATGCGGGCGCAGCGCTTCGAGCGTCCGGCGCGCCTCGTCGCGGGCTTCGTCGACCATGCCCGCGGCAAGATAGGTGCGCCCGCAGCACAGCGCGCGCCCGTCGCCTCCCGCGGGGCAGATCACCGTGTGGCCGGTCGCCTCGAGCACCTTCACCGTGGCGGCGAGGTTCTCCGGCTCGAGCCAGTTGTTGAACGTGTCCGCGAACAGCACGACCGGGTGCCCCGCGCCCGCGCGCGGCACGAAGCCGGATCTCCACGAGGGGCGCCACACCGGCAGCGGACGGCGGCGATCCAGGCCGATCGCCTCGAGGATCCCACCGCAGCCGGGAAGGCGCAGTGCCAGGCTTGCGAGCGGCTGCAGGCGCGCGGCCCACGCCGCATAGCGCGGCATGTGCGCGATCAGCCGGTCCTTCAGCGTGAAGCCGTGGCGCTTCTTGTAGTGCGACAGGAACTCGATCTTCATGCGCGCCATGTCGACACCGGTCGGGCACTCGCGCTTGCAACCCTTGCACGAGACGCACAGGTCGAGCGCGTCGCGCACCGCTTCTTCCGCGCGGTCCTCGCCGCCGAGCTGGCCCGAAATCGCGAGGCGCAGCGTGTTCGCGCGACCGCGGGTGAGATGGCGCTCGTCGCCGGTGGCGCGATAGCTCGGGCACATCGTGCCGGCGTCGAACTTGCGGCAGTGGCCGTTGTTGTTGCACATCTCGACCGCGCCCGCGAACCCTCCCCACGGGCTCCAGTCGAGCGTCTGCGCGGGCGCCGTGGCCTTGTAGCCCGGCTTGTAGCGGAAGAGCGTGCGGTCGTCCTGCTTCGGCGGGTTCACGATCTTGCCGGGGTTCATCAGGCCCTTCGGGTCGAACCACGACTTGATCTCGCCGAGCGCCGCGGTGAGGCGCGGGCCGAAGAACGGCGCGATCCATTCGGAGCGCACCAGCCCGTCGCCATGCTCGCCCGAGTAGGCGCCCTTGTAGCGTCGAACGAGCGCCGCGGCTTCCTCGGCGATGCCGCGCATGCGCATCGCGCCGTCGCCCTTCATGTTGAGCACCGGGCGCACGTGCAGGCACCCGACCGACGCATGGGCGTACCAGGTGCCCTCCGTGCCGTGCTTGCGGAACACCTCGGTCAACTGCGTCGTGTATTCGGCCAGGTGCTCGAGCGGCACCGCGCAATCCTCGATGAACGACACCGGCTTGCCGTCGCCCTTCATCGACATCATGATGTTGAGCCCCGCCTTGCGCACCTCCCAGAGCGACTTCTGCTGCGCCACGTCGATCACCTCGACCACCGCGTCGGCGAACCCGAGATCGCCCATGAGTTCGCGCAACCGCTTCACACCCTCGAGCTGCGGGGCGCGATCGCTTCCGGCGAATTCCACCAGCAGGATCGCATCCGGCTCTCCGCGGACGAATTGCCGGATGATCGGCGCGAACGCGGGGTTGCCGAGCGCCAGGTCGAGCATCGTGCGGTCGACCAGCTCGACCGCCGCGGGCCCCAGCTTCACGATGTGCTGCGCCGCGTCCATCGCGTCGTAGAAGCGCGGGAAGTGCGCGACACCGAGCGCCTTGTGCTTCGGCAGCTCGGCGAGCCGCACGTCGATGCGCTCGAACCACGCGAGCGTGCCTTCGCTGCCCACGAGCAGCTTCGCCAGGTTGAAGTTCTCCGGCGCGAGGCGATTGAGGTTGTACCCGGCGACGTTGCGCGCCACCCGGGGAAACCGCGCCGCGATCTCCTGCTTCTCGCGCGCGTAGAGCGCCGCGGCGCGATCCGCGATCTCGATGATGCGCCGGTCGGTAGGGGCGGCGTCGAAGCGGCCGCGAACGCCCGTGGGCAGCCACGCGTCGACCGCGTTCACGCGATCGACCATGTTGCCGTAGGCGAGCGAGCGCGAGCCGCAGGAATTGTTGCCGGTCATGCCGCCGAGCGTCGCCTGCGCGGAGGTCGACACGTCGACCGGATACCAGAGGCCGAGCGGGCGAAGCCGCGCGTTGAGCGTATCGAGCACCATGCCAGGCTGCACGACCGCGCGCTGGCCTTCGGCGTCGACCTCGATCAACGCGTTCACGTGCTTGCTCACGTCGATCACCAGCGCCTCGCCCACGGTCTGCCCGCACTGCGAGGTGCCGGCGCCCCGCGGCAGGATCGCGACACCCTCTTCCACCGCGATCTGCATTGCGGCGATCGCGGCCTCGACGTTGCGCGGGACGACCACCCCGATCGGCATGACCTGGTAGATCGAGGCGTCGGTCGCGTAGCGGCCGCGGCTTGCGTCATCGAACAGGATCTCGCCGTCGATCTCGCGCGAGAGCCGGGCCGCGAGGGCGTGGCGGGTCATGGGGTCTTTTACCGGGGTGCGTATGAATCGGGCGGAGGCTGCGGCATTATGGACGCAAAGACGAGGAGACGACTATGCCCGCAGGACGACACTTCCTTCAGATTCCCGGTCCTACAAACGTGCCCGACCGCGTATTGCGAGCGATCGACCGCCCCACCATCGACCATCGCGGCCCCGAGTTCCAGGTCCTCGGCAAGGAGGTCCTCGAGGGCATCAAGCGCATCTTCAAGACGCGGCAGCCGGTCATCATCTACCCGGCCTCGGGCACCGGCGCGTGGGAAGCGGCCTTGGTGAATACGCTCTCCCCCGGCGACAAGGTGCTGATGGTCGAGACCGGCCACTTCGCGGCACTCTGGTACAAGATGGCGAAGAAGCTCGGGCTCGAGATCGATCTCATACCGGGCGACTGGCGCCACGGCGCCGACGCTGCGCAGATCGAGGCGCACCTCGCGGCTGACAAGGGCCATGCGATCAAGGCGGTCTGCGTGGTCCACAACGAGACTTCGACCGGCGTCACGAGCCGCATTGCGCCGGTGCGCAAGGCGATCGACAACGCGAAGCATCCGGCACTCCTGCTCGTCGATACCATCTCCTCGCTCGGCTCGATCGACTATCGCCATGATGAGTGGGGCGTGGACGTCACCGTGGGCGGCTCGCAGAAAGGCCTGATGCTGCCGCCGGGCCTGTCCTTCAACGCGATCTCGGAAAAGTCGCTCGCCGCGAGCAAGGCCGCGAAGCTGCCGCGCTCGTTCTTCGACTGGGCCGAGATGCTGCCCCACAATGCGAACGGATTTTTTCCGTATACGCCGGCCACCAACCTGCTCTACGGCTTGCGCGAGGCGCTGCACATGCTCGAGGAAGAGGGGCTCGCGAACGTGTTCGCACGCCACGACCGCCACGCGGAAGCCACGCGCCGCGCAGTGCGCGCGTGGGGCCTCGAGATCCTCTGCCAGAATCCCGACGAATACAGCTCCGCGCTCACCGCAATTGTCATGCCCCCGGGACACGACTCGGACAAGTTCCGCAAGATCGTCCTGGACAACTTCGACATGTCGCTGGGCATGGGGCTCACGAAGCTGCAGGGCAAGGTGTTTCGCATCGGGCACCTGGGCGATTTCAACGACCTGACACTCGCCGGTACACTCGCGGGCGTCGAGATGGGCCTCGAGCTCGCGGGCGTGCCCTTCAAGAAGGGCGGCGTGCTGGCCGCGATGGAGCACCTGACGAGCGCCGCGCGCAAGGCGGCCGAGGTCCGACACGCCGCGTGAATTTCTTGCGATACTAAAAAAACTGAGGAGAAGCTTCATGCTGAAACGCATCATCGGCCCGTGCCTCGTCGCGGCTGCGCTTGCGGTCGCGGGCATCGGCAGCGTGCATGCCCAGGGCTGGCCGAACCGGACGATCAAGTTCATCAATCCGTTTCCCGCGGGCGGCGGCGTGGATGCGTTCGCGCGCCCGATCGCCGCCAAGCTCACGCAGCAGCTCGGCCAGACCGTATACGTGGAAAACATGGGTGGTGCGGGGGGCACGCTGGGCGCATCGGTCGCGGCCAAGGCGCCCGCGGACGGCTACACGTTCTTCGTCGGCGCGATCCACCATGCGATCGCCGAGTCGGTGTACCTCAAGCTTCCCTACGGCATCGAGCGCGATTTCGAGCCGGTGACCGTGCTCGCCTACGTTCCCAACGTGATCGTGATCCATCCCAAGTACGACACCATCAAGACCTACAAGGATTTCCTCGCCTACGCCAAGGCCAACCCCGGCAAGCTCAACTTCGGCAGCGCCGGCAATGGCACCTCGCACCATCTCGTCGGCGAGCTCTTCAAGATGCGCACCGGCGTGGATCTCGTGCACGTGCCCTACAAGGGGGCCGGCCCGATGATGCAGGATCTCCTCGGTGGCAACGTGGACATGGCCTTCGACGGCATGGGCACTTCCGCGCCGCAGATCAAGGGCGGCAAGCTGCGGGCGCTCGCGGTATCGACCGCGACCCGCTCGCCGATCGTGCCCGACGTGCCCACGCTGACCGAGCTCGGCGTTCCCGATTTCGACGTGACCACGTGGTACGCGTTGTGGGCCGTGAAGGGCACGCCGCGCGAGGTCATCGACCACATGTACCAGGAGGTGGCGAAGGCCCTGGCGCTTCCGGACGTGAAGGCGATCTGGGAGCAGCAGGGCGCGGTCGCCGGCGGGCAGCCACCCGCGGAGATGGGACGCTTCGTGCATGCCGAGGTCGAGCGCTGGCGCAAGGTGGTGAAGGAAGGCAACATTCGTCTCGACAACTGACCGATTCCCGGACCCACCCATGGCAGACATCGAGCTCACCCGCCTGCACAACCTCGGACTCAAGGCGGCGCGCGCCCAGGCCGACCAGATGGCCGAGCACCTGGGACGCAAGTTCGACCTGAAGGGTGATTGGCAGGGCAACGTCCTCAGCTTCCAGCGGCCCGGCGTGACCGGGTCGCTCGCCATCACCGACAAGGACCTGCGCCTGGCGGTCTCGCTCGGGTTCCTGCTGAAGGCGATGAAGGGCTCGATCGAGAAGGCGGTGGTCCACGAGCTCGACACGCTCTTCGCGCAGCCGAAAGCGCCGCGGCCCGCAGCCGCGAAGCCCGCGCCGGCTAAATCGAAAAAGGCTCCGGCTGCGAAGAAAACAGGCGGTTGAGGATCGTCGTCTCGCGCTCTCGCAGCAGCGCGAGGAATTCTTCGGCCCCCTTCATCTCGCGAAACGACGCGAAGCCGCGCTCGAGGAAATCCTGCAGGTCGCCGAGCCCCGCGGCGTGCGCGGGCCGGCGCATCACCTTCAGCATGCTCGACACCAGGGGTTTCCTCACCAGCGCGTCGAGCCGCAATCCGACCTCTTCGATCAGGTCGATCTGGTGCTCGCGCGCCGCGCGCGTCGAGCTCTCGCGGTAGGCGCGCGCATAGGAGTCGGCATCGATCGGGCCCGCGGGCAACGCGGCGGCCAGCTGCTGGTCGAGCGCTTCCGATACCGCTTCGAGCTCGATCGCGAGCGCCGCGGTCTCGACCGCCTTCTGCGGAAGCATGCGCGTCATCACGGGCAGGATGCGCATCATCGCCTGGTCACGGCCGCTGAAATCCTTGGGCCCGTAGAGATCGTCGAGGAAGAACGCCGTCGCCTCGCCGTAGCGCGGCTGGGCCGCGACATCCGCGTAGGTGGCGGCGAGGCGCGCGGCCTGCCAGCGCTTGAGCTCGGCCAGGCGCGCGGGCTGGGCCGAGCGTTCTCCGCGCAATACCTTCAGGCGCTCGAGGTGCCGCTTCAGGTTCTGCGCGTGGGCGGGGCTTCCGGAGTCGGTCACGGGTGGTATTCTAGCGAACCATTCAAACGGGCGTTTGATTCTGCGTATGTAGACCTATTTTATCGCTTGTATTGAATAGCTTAGAACAGATACCTCAAGTTGAATCTCAAAGACATTTCCGCCTCCTCCGACGGCATGCCGCAGTTCCTGGCGCAGATCTTCGCGCGCCAGCGGCAACAGCGCGACGCGTCCCACGGTCTCGACTATCGCGAGCGCGCGCAAGCGCTTTCGATGCTCGAGGACCTGCTCGCGGACAATCGCGAAGCCCTGTGTGCCGCCGTCGATAGCGACTTCCACGGTCGCCCCGCGCAGGAAACGCAGCTCCTCGAGATCTTTCCCGCCATCGGCGCGGCCCGCCATGCGCGCCGTCATCTCAAACGCTGGATGAAGCCCGAGCGTCGCCCGACCGGCTTCTGGTTCCTGCCGGGGCGCTCGCGCGTGATCTGCCAGCCGCTCGGCGTGGTCGGCATCGTGGTGCCGTGGAATTACCCGCTCTACCTCGCAGTCGGTCCCGCAGTCTCGGCGCTCGCCGCCGGCAATCGCGTGCTGGTGAAAATGTCGGAAGCCGCGCCCGCCACCGGCGCACTGTTCGCGAGCCTCGTGGCCCAGCGTTTCGATCCGGATGTGCTCGCGGTGATCAACGGCGGACCGGAAGTGGCGCGCGCTTTCACCGCTCTGCCCTTCGATCACCTGCTGTTCACGGGCTCGACACCGGTCGGCCGCCAGGTGATGCGTGCCGCCGCGGAGAACCTGACGCCGGTCACGCTCGAGCTGGGCGGCAAGTCTCCCGCCATCGTCGGACGTGGCATCGCCGTCGGGGAGGCCGCCGATCGCATCGCTTACGGCAAATGCCTCAACGCCGGGCAGACGTGCATCGCGCCGGACTATGCGTTGGTGCCGCGCGAAAGCGTGGAGGCGTTCGCCGCGGCGACGCGCAAGTCGATCGCCGCGATGTACCCGAGACTGCGGGACAACCCGGACTACACCGCGATCATCAACGCCTCCCATCGCGCACGCCTCGCGAACTATCTCGAGGATGCCCGCGCCAAGGGCGCGCGCATCGACGAGATCAATCCGGACGCCGAGGATTTCGCCGGTTCCGCGAAGATGCCGCCCGCGCTCGTGCTCGACCCGAAGGAAGACATGCGCGTGATGCAGGACGAGATCTTCGGGCCGATCCTGCCGGTCGTGCCGTACGACACGCTCGACGACGCGATCGCCTACGTGAACGCGCGTCCGCGGCCGCTGGCGCTCTATGTCTTCGATCGCGAGCGCGCGGCCATCGATCGCGTGCTCGCCGAGACCGTTTCGGGCGGGGTGACGGTGAACGAGACCATCCTGCACATCGCGCAGGAGGAACTGCCGTTCGGCGGCGTCGGCCCGAGCGGCATGGGCGAGTATCACGGCCGCGCCGGCTTCGACACCTTCTCCAAGCGCAAGGCGGTGTTCTTCCCGTCGCGCTTGAGCGCGCTAAAGATGTTGCGTCCGCCGTACGGCGCGCGTTTCGAGGCACTGCTCAAGCTGCTCTCGCGCTAGCTTGGCGACCCGGCGCCAGTTCCTGCAGGTCGGGCTCGCGGGCACCATCGTGCTGCTCACCGTGCCGGTGCTGTCGCGCCCGGGCGCAACGCCGCGCGCCGCGATCGGCGCGCTCGTGCCGGTGGTGCTCGCCGGCTCGCTGCCCGAGGAGCCCGCGGCGCGATCGCGTGCGGTGCGCGAAGTGGTCGAGGCTTTCGAGCGCGCGGTTGCCGGGATGAGCCCCGCGGTGCAGGAGGAGATCGCGCAACTGCTGGGCCTCCTCACATTCGCGCCCACGCGCATTCTCTTCACCGGCCTCGCGTCGCGCGTCGAGAGCTCGTCGCCCGAAGCGCTTGCCGCTTTCCTCGAGCGCTGGCGCATCAGCCGCTTCGATTTGCTTCGCGCCGGCTACCAGGCGCTCACGCAGCTGATCCAGGCCTCGTGGTTCGACAATCCATCCGCGTGGGCCGCGATCGGCTATCCCGGCCCGCCCGCCCTCGCGCCGAGATGATCCGCGACCCGATCCAGGAAGGACTCGCCACGGGCTGGCACGCGATCGACGCCGCGGCGCTCGAGCGCGACGTCGACATCGAGGCCGATGTGGTCGTGGTCGGCAGCGGCGCGGGCGGCGGCGTCACCGCGGAGATCCTGGCCCTCGCCGGGCTCAAGGTCGCGATCGTCGAGGAAGGACCGCTCGCGAGCTCGTCGGAATTCAACATGCGCGAGAAAGATGCCTATCCGCGCCTCTACCAGGAATCGGCCGCGCGCCAGACCCGCGACAAGGCGATCACGCTGCTGCAGGGACGCTGCGTCGGCGGCTCGACCACCGTCAACTGGACGTCGAGCTTTCGCACTCCGGCGCGCACACTCGCCCATTGGCGCGACGCGCACGGCCTCGCGCAGATGACGCAGGCATCCCTCGATCCCTGGTTCGCACGCATGGAGGAGCGGCTGTCGATCGCGCCGTGGGCGGTGGCGCCGAACGAGAACAACGACATCCTGCGCCGCGGCTGCGCGAAGCTCGGCTTCGCCTCCGGCGCGATGGCGCGCAACGTGAAGGGCTGCTGGAACCTCGGCTATTGCGGCATGGGCTGCCCGACCAATGCGAAGCAATCGATGCTCGTGACGACGATCCCGGCGGCACTCGATCGGGGTGCCACGCTGCTGTATCGCGCGCGCGTCATGCGGCTCGTGATCGAGCGCGAGCGCGTCGTCGCGTGCGAAGCGCGCGGCGTCGCGGGCAACGGGACCGCGCTTTCCGCCCATCGCGTGATGCTGCGCGCGCGCCACTTCGTGCTCGCCGCGGGCGCCATCGGCAGCCCGGCGATCCTGCTGCGCAGCCACGCGCCCGATCCGGACCTGAATCTCGGGCGGCGCACGTTCGTCCATCCGGCGGTGGTCTCCGCCGCCGTCATGCCGGCGAAAGTCGAGGGCTATTACGGCGCGCCGCAATCGGTGTACTCGGACCACTTCCTCGATGTGCCGGTCGACGGGCCCGCCGGGTTCAAGCTCGAGAGCGGCCCCACGCATCCGATCCTGGTGGGCATCACGCTGCCCGGGTTCGGGACGGCGCATGCGCGCTGGATGGCGAGCCTCCCCGACCTGCAGGTGGTGATAGCGTTGATCCGCGACGGCTTCCATCCGCAATCCCCCGGAGGGCGCGTGCTGCTGCGGCCCGACGGCTCGCCGGTGCTCGACTATCCGATCTCGCCCTACCTCTGGGAAGCCGCGCGCCGCGCATACCTCGCGATGGCCGAGATCCAGTTCGCCGCGGGCGCGCGTGACGTGATGCCGGTGCACGAGTCGGCGCGCCCGATGTCCTCGTGGGCCGAGACGAAGCGATCGATCGAGGCGCTGCCGATGGCGCAGCTCGCCGCCCGCGTGGTGAGCGCGCATGTGATGGGCGGGTGCGCGATGGGCGAGCCGCGCACCTCGGTGGTCGATGCCGACGCGCGCCATCACCAGCTCGGCCAGCTCTCGATCCACGACGCCTCGATCTTTCCCACCAGCGTAGGCGCGAACCCGCAGCTGTCGATCTACGCGCAGGCCGCGCGCCTGTCCGCGGGGCTCGCGAAGACCCTGTCCCGCCCGGTATAATTGCCGAACGCGAAGGCCTTGATTCCAGGCCCTTTGCCCTGATTGCCACAAGCAAGAAAGGACGTGTGCCATGGGCGACAAGATCGCTCTCGAGAAGCGTTACGGCGCCACCAACTACGCGCCGCTGCCGGTGGTCCTCACCCGCGGCGAAGGCGTGTGGCTGTGGGACGACCAGGACCGGCGCTATCTCGACATGCTCTCCGCGTATTCGGCCGTGAGCTTCGGTTACGGCCATCCCAGGTTGGTTTCGGTCTTCACGGAGCAGGCCCGGCGCCTCGCGGTCACCTCGCGCGCATTCCACAGCGACACGCTGCCGCCGTTCCTCGCGCGGCTGTGCGAGATCACCGGCATGGACCGCGCGCTGCCGATGAGCACCGGGGCCGAGGCGGTCGAGACCGCGATCAAGTGCTCACGCAAGTGGGCATACGTCGTGAAGAAGGTGCCCCACGACAAGGCGGAAATCATCGTGTGCGCGGGCAACTTCCACGGGCGCACGACCACCATCGTCGGCTTTTCCTCGGAAGCCCAGTATCGCGATCAGTTCGGTCCCTACTCGAGCGGGTTCGTCGCGGTGCCCTTCGGCGACGCCGCGGCGCTCGCCGCCGCGATCACGCCGAACACCGCCGCGTTCCTGGTGGAACCGGTGCAGGGCGAGGCCGGCATCATCGTTCCGCCCGAAGGCTACCTCGCCGAGTGCGCGCGCATCTGCCGCGAGAACAACGTGCTGCTGATCGTCGATGAGGTGCAGACCGGTCTCGGCCGCACCGGCAAGGTGCTCGCCTGCCAGCATGAAGGCGTGAAGCCCGACGGCATCATCCTCGGCAAGGCACTGGGCGGCGGATTGATGGCCGTGTCCGCGTTCTGCGCGCGCGAAGACGTGATGGGTGTCTTCAAGCCCGGCGACCACGGCAGCACGTTCGGCGGGAACGCGCTCGGCGCCGCGGTGGGCCTCGCATCGCTGAACCTGCTCATCGACGAGCGCCTCGCGGAGCGTGCCGCCGCCATGGGCGCCTA
>JANPHA010000046.1:0-19575 GCA_031424255.1 Burkholderiales bacterium
GTCGCTCTACGGGCGCGGCGGCGAGCAGGGCACGCCGGTGGCGATCATGGGAGCGGGCGATGCCGCGGTCGGCCTGGTGAAGGAGCTCTCGCGCAGCCACGAATGGCGCGTCGTGGGGATGCTCGACGACGACGAGAAGAAGCGCGGTCGCCTGCTGCACGGCGTGCGCGTGATCGGCCCCCTCGAGGACCTGCCGCGCCTGGCACAGCGCATGAAGCTGCGCCACGCGATCATCGCGATGCCCTCGGTGACCTACAAGGTGCGCCGCCGCGTGGTCGAGATCTGCAAGCGCGCCAAGGTCACGGTGATGACGGTGCCCACGCTCAACAACGTGGTGCAGCAGGGCAAGCTCGGGCCGCCCGCGCGCGTGCGCAAGGTCGCGGTCGAAGACCTGATGAAGCGCGAGGCGGTGACGATCGACGACGCGAGCCTGCACGAGCTCCTCACCCGGCAAGTGGTGATGGTCACCGGCGCCGGCGGCTCGATCGGCTCGGAGCTCTGCCGCCAGATCGCCGCCTACCAGCCGGCGATGTTGGTGCTCTACGAGATGAACGAGTACGCGATGTACAAGGTCGACGAGCAGCTGCGCGAGGCCTTTCCCGAAATTCCCGTCGCGAGCGTGGTGGGCGACATCAAGAACGCGCGCCGGATGAACCAGGTGATGCATCAGTATTCGCCCGCGCTCGTGTTCCACGCCGCCGCCTACAAGCACGTTCCGCTGATGGAAGAGGCGAATGCGTGGGAAGCGGTGCAGAACAACGTGCTCGGCACCTACGTGGTGGCGCGCGCCGCGATCGACTTCGGCGTGAAGAAATTCGTGTTCATCTCCACCGACAAGGCGGTCAATCCCACCAACGTGATGGGAGCGACCAAGCGCCTCGCGGAAATGGTCTGCCAGTCGCTGCAGGCCGGCAACAAGACGCGTTTCGAGATGGTGCGCTTCGGCAACGTGCTCGGCAGCGCCGGCAGCGTGATCCCGAAGTTCCAGGAGCAGATCGACAAGGGCGGCCCGGTGACGATCACGCACCCGGAGATGGTGCGCTACTTCATGTCGATCCCGGAAGCCGCGCAGCTCGTGTTGCAGGCCGGCTGCATGGGCCTCGGCGGCGAGGTGTTCGTGATGGACATGGGCGAGCCGGTGAAGATCGTCGACCTCGCGCGCGACATGATCCGGCTCTCCGAGCTTTCCGAGAACGAGATCCGCATCGTCTACACCGGCCTGCGCCCGGGCGAGAAGCTGTTCGAGGAATTGCTCGCGGACGACGAGCACACGCGTCCCACGCCGCATCCGAAGCTGCGCATCGCCAAGGCGCGCGAGATCGACGCCACCTGGATCGACGGCCTGCTCTCATGGCTGCACCAGGAACGCATCCCGGTCGATTCCGAGGTGCGCCGCGACCTGAAGCGCTGGGTGCCGGAATACCACTCGCAGGTCCGGCCGCGCCTCACCGCGGTCACTCCGACGCGCTCGGCGCGGGGCGCGGGCTAGCCTCCCCCGGGATCGCGGTGCCGCCGGGCGCGCGTGCGAGGCCGAGCAGCATCGCGTTGAGCGCCCAGAAGACCAGCGCGTTGTGCCGATGCAGGAAGTCGTCGGTCTGGTTCTTCACCACGAACCCCGCGATCAACGCGAGCCCCATGATGCCGATCGGCGCGAGCGCGGGCGCTCGCAGCAGGAGCGCGTATTCGCGCGCCAGGGCCGCGAGCAGCGCCACGAAGATCGCGAGCCCCGGGATTCCCAGCTGCAACGCGATATCCATGAAGATGTTGTGCGCGTGGCGCATCTGCGGGTGGTTGTCGCTCGCGGGCGTGAGCGGAATGAACGTGTCTGCGAGCACCTCGCGACCGAAACCATGCCCGAGCCATGGCGCCTCGCGAAATTTCTCCCAGGCCACACTCCAGATGCGCGGCCTGAGATCGCGCTCGAGGGTGCTGGTCACGCTGGGCTGCCCGGGATAGTTGCGCTCCCCACGCTCGATCAGCGATGCCGCGAATGCCACCGCGATGGCGAGGGTGGCGAGCGCGATCGCGCGGGCGAACTGCCGCGAGCCGGGGGCCGCGTTGCGCGGCAGCCATCGGGAGGCGAGCGCGCCGGTGAGAAGCTGCGCGGCGAACGCGATCCAGACGATGCGGTTGCCGGTGAACCATGCGGCCGCGCCGAGCAGCGCGAACGCGATCGCGAGCGGCCACGCGCCATGCGCGCGTCCCCACGGCTGCGGGCTGGCGAGCGCGAACAGGATCGGAGCGACGAGCACGAGATGGGTCGAGTACGGTCCCGGCCCGCCATCCATCGCGTGGCGCGCGATCATGAATGGAAGCGCGTCCTGGACCAGCTGCACCAGGATCACCGCCACGGTGCCCGCGACCAGCGCGATCCACCACGCGCGCCAGCGCGCGGGGTCGCTCGCCGCGATGAAGAACACGGCGAACGTCATCGCGCCGTAGACGATCTCCGCCTTGATTTCCGCGCGCGTCTGGGCCGGATCGACACTCCACGCGAGCGAGATCGTGGCGAGCAGGCACCAGGCGAGGAACGCCGCGCCCACGCCGCGCGGGAGTTGATCGCGCAGCTGCGCAAATGCGTCGCGCCAGTTCACTGCGATCGCTGCCGTGGCGAACAGCAGCATCGCCGCGCGCAGGCCCGCGCTGCTCGCGAAAGCCGCGAGGAAGAGGAAGGCGAGCGTGGCCGCGACCAGCACCCGGCGGGCCGCTGAAAGGGCCGCCGGCGAGTCGCCGGCCGTCTGGGATGCGGTCACGGAGTGGTTGTTTGGCGCGCCCGACACGATTCGAACGTGCGACCCCTGCCTTCGGAGGGCAGTACTCTAATCCAGCTGAGCTACGGGCGCGTATTGCGATGGATTATAATCCGCGGTTCGCTTTTCGTCCCGCCAGAGCGCAATTCTCCCGAGGAAGACCATGTCCCACCCGCATCCGAACGACCCGATCGAGGAAAACATCGACACCCATCCCGTGAAGCTGGCGATCGGCGTCGTCATCGGGGCGTTCGCGCTCATTGTCGGGATCATCATGCTTGCGCATTTCGCGGTGAACGCCTACGGCCATCGCTCGCTCAAAGACGATCCTTCGATGTCCGATGCGAATGTCGCCGCGCGCATCGCGCCGGTGGCGAAAGTGGTCGTGGATCCGAATGCTCCGCCGCCGGCACCGGCTGCGCCCGCTCCTGCTGCCGCACCCACGCCCGCCGCGCCGCCTGCCAGCGCGCAGACCGCCGATGCCGCGGGGGCCGGCAAGGCGGTGTACGAGAAGGTCTGCTCGGTGTGCCACGCCGCGGGTGTCGCGGGGGCACCGAAGTTCGGCGACAAGGCCGCGTGGGCGCCACGATTAAAGGCAGGCAAGGATGCGCTGCACGCCAGTGCCCTCAAGGGCAAGGGCGCGATGCCTCCCACGGGCGGCAACCCCGCGATATCCGACGCCGAGGTCGCGGCGGCGGTCGACTACATGGCGGCGGCCGCCAAGTAAGCCGCGCCCGCGCCAAAAGGGGCGGCTCCGCGCGGCCGCCTTTTTTTTGTTGCAAGATCGCACGCATGGCTATCTACGCGATCGGCGATTTGCAAGGGTGCTTCGAGCCCCTCGAGCGGCTGGTGGAAACGCTCGATTTCGACGCGTCCCGCGATCGGCTCTGGTTCGTGGGCGACCTCGTGAATCGCGGCCCCGACTCGCTGCGCTGCCTGCGCTTCGTGAAGGGCCTGGGCGAATCCGCGATCACGGTGCTCGGCAACCACGATCTGCACCTGGTGTGCGTCGCCGAAGGCGTGGAGCCGCGCAAGAAGCGCGACACGCTCGACGATGTGCTCGCGGCCCCGGATCGCGATGAGCTGGTCGCGTGGTTGCGCCACCGCCCGCTGATGCACGTGGAAGCGCCGTTCGCGCTGGTTCATGCGGGCCTGCTGCCGCAATGGACGGTGGCCGATGCGCTGCGCCTCGGGGGCGAGGTCGAGGCGCGCCTGCGCGCGCACGATTACCGCGCGCTCCTCGAGAAGATGTACGGCGACGAGCCCGACCGCTGGAGCGAGGAGCTGCGCGGCATCGACCGGCTGCGTGTGATCATCAACGCGATGACGCGCCTGCGCGTGTGCGCCACCGACGGCGCGATGGTCCTCAAGTTCAACGGCGAGCCGGGCGCAGCGCCCAACGGCTGGATTCCGTGGTTCGACGTGCCCGGTCGCCGCAGCCGCGACCACGCCGTCGTGTGCGGCCACTGGTCGGCGCTCGGCGTGAAAGTGAGGACGGATCTGTTGAGCCTCGACAGCGGATGCGTGTGGGGCCGCAGTCTCACGGCGGTTCGCCTGCACGACCGGGCCGTGTTCCAGGTTCCCTGCCCGTCACGGGAAGGCCGAGAAGACTAGCGACCCTCTCCTCGGCGAGATGCGCCACCTCGCGCCGCCCCATGCCCTGCGTATCGATCGCGGGGGCGAACGCGATGCGCGCGATCACCTCGCGCTGGCGCACGATGAGTGCCAGAGATTGCATGAAAGAGATCTCGCCGTAGAACGAAGCCGCGCGGCAGAGCGAGCCATCGGCGTGCTCGTAGCGGATGGCCACCGGTTGCACGCGCGTGCCGTTGGCGAGCGCCGGCTCGAACAGCGACGAATGGAACTTCTGCAGCCGATCGCCCTCGGTGGTGCCGCCCTCGGGAAAGAAGCCGACGCAATCGCCATCATCGAGTGCGGCGCGGGCGCGCTCGTTGATGCGCGCGATGTCGCGCCGGCCGCCGCGCCGCAGGAAGAGCGTGCCGGCCCTCTCCACGATCCAGCCCACCAGCGGCCAGTCGCGGATCTCGCTCTTGGCGATGAAGCGCGTCGGCTCCACGCTCGAGACCAGGAAGATGTCCAGCCACGATACGTGGTTCGCTGCGATCAGCGTGCCCGCCGGCGCGCCTGCGGATGGCGCCGCGCCCTCGACGCGCACGACGACGTGGAGGATGCGCAGCAGTTTCGCCGACCACCAGCCCAGGATGCGCCGCCGACCCTGCGCCGTGGTGCGCGGGAACACGAAACGCAGGACCAGCATCGCCGCGGCGGCGTGCAGGAGCACGCGCGCCCAGCGCAGGAGCCGCGCGGGGCGGCTCGTCCGGGGATGCGACAGGCTAGTGAGTCACCCGGGTGGAACCGCCGCGGCCCGAGAGCACACGCACTCGATCGCCGTTGCGGAAACCCTCATCGGCCTCCTGCACCACGGCGACGTACTTGCCCGAATCGAGCAGCACTGTCACCTCGACTCCGGGACGCTCGTTGGCGGAGCGCTCGATATTCTGGCCGATGATCCCGCCGAGAATCGCGCCGCCGATCGCGCCCGCGATCTGGCCGTTGCCGCCACCGACATTGCTGCCGGCGAGGCCGCCGAGCACCGCGCCGCCGGCAGTGCCGACGCCGGACTCGCGCGCGTTGAGCCGCACATCGCGCACCGACTCCACTACGCCGAAGCGCACCGACTGCTCGCCGCGGACTTCATAGCTGCGGTAGTCGGCGCTGCCGGCGTGGTACGCACATCCGCCGAGAGCGAGCGTGCACAGCGCCGCAGCGGTCAGGGTCCTGGTGAACGTCATCGTCATTTCCTCCTAGAAAGCTTCGCCGAAGGCCGCGCGAAAGCGTTGAGCGATTTCCTCTCGCGCGGGGCGGTGGTTCTGCCCGCCGCGATGGGCGATCTTGATCGCCCCCATCACCGAGGCGAGCCGGGCCGACTTCTCCCAGTCCCAGGCATGCGCCATTCCGTACAGCAACCCGGCGCGATAAGCATCCCCGCAACCGGTGGGATCGACAACCGCGTCGGGCTTCACCGGGGGCACCTCGATCTTTCGACCGGCGCTGAACACCGAAGATCCTTCCCCCCCACGCGTCACGACGACCGCCTGGATCATGGTGGCGAGCTGCTCCACCGTCTTGCCGGTGCGCTGCTCAACGACGCGGGCCTCGTAGTCGTTGACCGTGAGGGCCCTGGCGGGGGCGATCAGTGCGAGCAGGTCCTCGCCGGAGAACATCGGCAGGCCCTGCCCCGGGTCGAACACGTAGGGGATCCCGGCCGCCGCGAAGTCGCGCGCGTGCTCGATCATCCCGTCGCGCCCGTCGGGCGAGACGATGCCGAGCGTCGTGCCGGGCGCCTCCGCGATGCGATTCAGGTGCGCGGACAGCATCGCCCCGGGGTGGAAGGCAGTGATCTGGTTGTCGTCGACATCCGTGGTGATGAACGCCTGCGCGGTGAACTGGTCGTCGAGCCGCTTCACGTGGCGCTTCGAGATCCCGAGCGCGTCCAGGCGCTGCTCGTAGGGACTGAAATCGTGTCCTACAGTCGCCATGATGCGCGGATCCTCGCCGAGCAACTTGAGGTTGTAGGCGATGTTCCCTGCGGTGCCGCCGAACTCACGGCGCATGTCCGGCACCATGAACGAGACGTTCAGGATGTGGATCTGCTCGGGCAGGATGTGCTTCTTGAACTGGTCCGGGAACACCATGAGGGTGTCGTAGGCCATCGAGCCGCATACGAGGGTCGTCATGGTCGCCATTATAGGCAGGAGGAAGCACTAACTCTTCAGGACGTGCGGCTGGAAACGCCCGACGGGCGGGCTTGACGGGACGCCCTGGCACCCGCACAGTCAGACGCGTTACATCGGTAACCCGGCTTCCCTGTCGGCGCACATTCTGAAACAGGGCAAACCCATCGAAAGGTGGGGACGCAAAATCTCCGGTCTAAGGGGTCTTGAAGCCCTACGACAGCGGGATCGCCAGAAAGGTGGTGTGTCATGGCGCACTCGGCAGGTGGCAAGGTCGTCCCCATGGGCGACCACCCGCGCGCTAAAGTCCGTCTTTCCCCCCGGGAGTCCGCAGACGTCCTCGGCGGCTGCCGCGAGCTCGCGCTCGAGCGCATGGTGCGCTCGATGGCCGGGATGCTCGACCGGTTGGAAGACGACCTGTTCGAGCTCGCCGAGAAGGCCGCGGATCGCGACGAGCAGAACACCTACCTCGACGCGCGTGCGCAGGCGCGCCTGAAGCGCGGCGCGATGGAATCCACGTTCCGCCAGCATTTTCTCGATTTCTTCAACCGCAAGGTCCGCGGGGAGACACCCGCGCCCACGGCAGCGGCGGCGGTGGGCGAGCTGTCGCTGGTGGGACACGAGGACCTGGAAGAAAGCATCGCCATCAGGGAGATGTCGCGGAAGCTCGGAGCCGCTTGTGAGGGGGAGCTCTTCGCGCTCAGCCAGCGCATGGGGTTCTTGCTGGAGCGGCCCGAGCTCGCGGAGGATGCCAACCCGGTGAGCCCGTCGACGATCTGCGCCGCGCTGAAGGATGCCTGCGACGAGATCCAGTCGAGCTTCAAGGTGCGCATGGCCCTGCTGCGCCAGTTCGAACGCTATGTGGAAGCCGACCTGCAGCTGGTCTACCACGACCTGAATGCCCACCTCGTCGCGCGCCGCATCCTGCCGGAAATCCGGCTCGGCGTGCGCCGTGCGGCACCTTCGTCCGCTCCCACGCCGAAACGCGAGGCCGGGGCCGCGTCGGGCACCGCAGCCGCCGGCGCCAACGCCGCGCCGAACGCGGCCGACCTGTTCGGAACGCTTGCCCAACTGATCGGAGCTTCGCTTGCCGGAAGCGCCCCCGCGAATGGCGCGGGGAGCGCATCGTCCGGCCCGGGCGGGGCCCCGGTCTGGCCTACGGCGCCGGGTGCGCCGGGCGCCAGCCCCGCTCCGCAATCCTTCGTCGCCGAGTTGACGCGCATGCACCGCGAGGGTGGCCGCCAGGGAGCCATTGCAGACCAGGTCCTGGTGAATGTGGTGAAGGGCATCAAGGCCGCGCCGCAGAGCGCCGGCCTCGGCGCGATCGATGCGATGACCATCGATATCGTCGCGATGCTGTTCGACTACATCTTCGAGGACAAGCACATCCCGGCGGTCGTCAAGGCGCAGCTCGCGCGCCTGCAGATCCCGACGCTCAAGGTGGCGCTGCTCGACAAGAGCTTCTTCTCCTCGAAGACCCATCCGGCGCGGCGGCTGCTCGACCTGCTCGCCGAATCGGCGATCGGCCTCGACGAGGCGAACACGGCCGACAGCGCGGTCCTCGCATTGATCGAAGGCGTGGTGCAGAGCGTCCTCACCGAGTTCGAAACCGATGTCGCGTTGTTCGCTTCCCTGGTGACGCGGGTCGAGGCGTTCATCGAGGAGCGCAAGGCCGCCGAGACCTCGGTGGTCGAGCGCACCGCGCGACTCATCGAGGATCGCGAGCGTGACGAGATCGCGCGGTTGGTCGCGGAAGACGAGGTCGCGCGGCGCATGGAATTACGCGCGTGGATCCCGCCTGCGCTGCGCGAGATGCTCGGCGAGACGTGGGTGCGCGCGCTCGCGCGCGTCCAGGCGACCGAGGGCGAGGGCTCGCCCGCATGGCAGTCGCTGGTGCGGACGATGGAGGACCTGCTGTGGAGCGTCGAGCCCAAGCCGGCGGCCGACGACCGCAAGCGGCTGGTGACCATGCTCCCGGGAATGCTGAAGAACCTCTCCGAAGGCTTGCGCCTGGGCGAGCTCTCCGATGCCGGACGCGACCTCTTCCTCGGCAAGCTCGTCGATTGCCACTCCAACGCGGTGAAGGCGGGCCTGCGCGGCTTCGCCGCCATGCCCGAGGTCCCCGTCCCGGAAGCGCCCCAGGTGCCCGCTATCGAACGCGAGATGGTCCCGGCGGGCGATTTCCAGGTCGAGGAGATCCGGCTGCGGACTCCGCGCGGCAAGCCCCAGGTGCGCAACGTGTTCACGCGCACCGGTATCTGGACCAACCTGCAACGCGGAATCTGGGTGGAGTTCGCCGGATCCGCCGGCTCGGCAGTCCGCGCGCGGCTCACGTGGATCAGCCCCAACAAGGGCGTCTACCTGTTCACCAACCCGCTCTCGTCGGCCGGGGCGGTATCGATCTCGCCCGAAGCGCTGGCGGAGCAGATGCGGCTTGGGGAAGCGCGCTTGCTCAACGATGCGCCGCTGGTGGAGCGCGCGGTCGACTCGATGCTGGAGAACCTGCGCAAGGCCGCGGCCTGAGGCCGTGGCCGCTCACGGATAGAAGAGCAGAAGCTCGTAGCCGGTGGCTTTGATGCGCGGCGTCTCGAGGCGCAGCTGGATCGCCATTTCCGCGCCCGGCGCCAGCACCTCCCCGCTGCGGACAGCGCGCCCCATGTAGTCGATCGGACGCAGCACGCGGCGCGCGGCCGCTTGTCCGGTCAGGTCGGTGAGCGTGAGCTCGACATGGGGATATTCCTGCGCGGCTGTCGCGAGGTTGCGGATGCGCGCCCCCAGCGCAATCTCGCCCGGCTTGCCGGGCACCTCGAGCAGCTCCGAATCCTCGAGCTTGAGAAGGCGATCGTCGCGCAGCCATGCGACCGTGCAGCCGGCGCTCGCGCACACCGATTCGAGCCACGGGCGAAGCACCGGGTAGTGTTGCGCGATCGGGCCGCGGAACGCGAACGCGAGCTCGCCCGCGAGGACGGTCGCGAGCAACGCGACCCCGAACGACCACGCCCGCGACACCGGGGGCGACGGCGGCGTGGTGAACTCGAGCTCTTCGACCGCGGGTCGCCGGGGCGCGCTGCGCTGCGCATGCATCGGCGTGGAAGGCGCCGCCGGCTGCTCCACGAACGCGGGCCGCGGCGGAGGCGCGTCGAGCGTCTCGATCTCCGGCAGGTCTTCGAGCGGATCCTCGATCGGCAGGTCCTCGAACGGCAGCGGCGTGGCCGCTTTTTCCGCCTCGCCGCCCTTCCCCTCCAGCGCCGCGAGCAGCCGCGCTCCGGTGTCATCGTCGGGAAAGCGCTCGAGTGCCTCGAACCCGCTGAAGACCTTGCCGCAGCGCCCGCAACGCACCTGTCCCTGCTTCGCGTTCAGCTGCTGCGGCGTGACGCGGAAACGGGCGACGCAGTAGGTGCAGGTGGTGATCAGCATCGCGCGCCGGCGAGCAGGATCCAGCCCGAATCCGTGGCCGCCACCTCGAGCTTCGCCCACGGCGCGTACGCCGCGATCACATCACCGGCCTGCCCTTCGAGGATCCCCGACAGGACGATCTGCCCGCCCGGCTGGGTGTGGGCGGCGAGGACGGGTGCCAGCATGCGCAGCGGATTGGCGAGGATATTGGCGATCGTGATGCGCGCGAGGCCCGGGAGCGGCGTCTGCGCGTCGAAGGCGTCGAGCCGGACATCGTTTTGCCGGGCATTGTAGCGTGCGGCCTCGAGCGCGAGCGGGTCGATGTCGACCGCGAGGGCTGACCCGGCGCCGAGGCGCAGCGCGGCGATCGAGAGGATGCCGGAGCCGCATCCGTAGTCGAGCACGCGGTCGCCGGCGCGGATGTTGCGCTCGAGCCACACGAGACACAGGCGCGTCGTGGGATGGCTTCCGGTTCCGAACGCAGCGCCCGGATCGAGCACGAGGTTGATCGCGGCCGGATCGGGCGGGTAGTGCCACGTGGGCACGATCCACAGGCGATCGCCGACGTGGAGCGGCTCGAACTGGCGCTGGGTGAGAGCGACCCAGTCGGTGTCGGCGACATGCTCGATGGTGGCGGGCGCCGCGGGCTCGATGCCGGAGGCGGCGAGCGCCGCCTCGATCGCCGCCGCTGCGTCGAACTGCGCGCCGAACAAGGCGCTCACGCGGGTGCGGGGCCAGAGGCCCGAGTCCGCTCCGGGCTCGCCGTACACCGCCTTCTCGCGCGGCGTGCCCGCATCGGCATCGGACAATTCGGTGGCGAGCGCTCCGGCCTCCTCGAGCGCCGCGGCGAGCGCCTCCGCGCGGGCTGCCTCGATCACGAGGTCCACGCGTTGCCAGGTCATCGCGCGATCTATCCCTCGGCCTGGATCGATTTCAGCGCCGCCATCTTCTCTTCGAGGTAGTGGATGTTCACGCCCCCGCGGATGAAGGCCGCGTCGTTCATGAGCTCCTGGTGCAGCGGGATGTTGGTCTTGATTCCCTCGATCACCATCTCGGAGAGCGCCACGCGCATGCGCGCGATCGCCTGCTCGCGCGTGTCCCCGTAGGCGATCAGCTTGCCGATCAGGGAGTCGTAGTATGGCGGCACGTAGTAGTTCGCATAGACGTGGGAATCGTAGCGGATGCCGGGGCCGCCGGCCACGTGGTACTGGGTTATGCGCCCGGGCGACGGCACGAACGTGTACGGATCCTCGGCGTTGATGCGGCACTCGATCGCGTGGCCGCGCTTCACCACGTCGCGCTGGCGCAGCTTGAGCTTCATCCCGGCCGCAACGCGGATCTGCTCCTGCACGATGTCCACGCCGGTGATCAGCTCGGTCACCGGATGCTCGACCTGCACGCGCGTATTCATCTCGATGAAGTAGAACTCGTCCTTCTCGTAGAGGAACTCGAACGTTCCCGCGCCGCGATAGCCGAGCTTGCGGCAGGCCTCGGCGCACTTCTCGCCGATGCGCTCGATCAGGCGCGGCTTCACGAGCGGGGCCGGTCCCTCCTCGATGATCTTCTGGTGGCGGCGCTGCATCGAGCAATCGCGCTCTCCGAGGTAGATCGCCTGTTTGTGCTCGTCGGCGAGGACCTGGATCTCGATGTGGCGCGGATTCTCGAGGAATTTCTCCAGGTACACCACGGGGTTGTTGAACGCGTTCTGGGCTTCCGCCTTGGTCATCGTGACGGCATTCACCAGCGCCGCCTCGGTATGCACGACGCGCATGCCACGCCCGCCGCCGCCGCCCGCGGCCTTGATGATCACCGGGTAGCCGACGGCGGCGGCGAGCCGGCGGATCTCCTTGGGGTCGTCGGGCAACGGGCCGTCGGAGCCGGGGACGCAGGGAATTCCGGCCTTCTTCATCGCCACTTTCGCCGCGATCTTGTCGCCCATCGTGCGGATCGACTCGGCGCGCGGCCCGATGAACACGAAGCCCGAGTTCTCCACGCGCTCGGCGAAATCGGCGTTCTCGGAGAGGAAGCCGTATCCGGGGTGGATCGCCTGGGCGTCGGTGACTTCGGCGGCGCTGATGATCGCGGGGATGTTGAGGTAGCTGTCGCGCGAGGGCGCCGGGCCGATGCACACCGACTCGTCGGCGAGCATCACGTACTTCGCGTCGGCATCGGCCTCGGAATGCACGGCGACCGTCTTGATGCCCATCTCGCGGCAGGCACGCTGGATGCGCAGGGCGATCTCGCCCCGATTCGCGATCAGGATTTTTTCGAACATGGGTTTCGGCGGGCGCGGCCTCGCCTACTCGATGGTGAAGAGCGGCTGGCCGTACTCGACCGGCTGCCCGTTCTCCACCAGGATGGCCTTGATGATTCCCGAGACGTCGGATTCGATTTCGTTCAGCAGCTTCATCGCCTCGATGATGCACAGGGTCTGGCCCTTGGTGACGGTCTGGCCCGCCTCCACGAACGAAGGCGCTCCGGGCGATGGGGCGCGATAGAACGTCCCGACCATCGGCGACTTGAGCGTGTGCCCGACCGGCTCGGGTGCCGGCGTCGGGGCCGCGGCGGCCGCGCCGGGCGCAAATCCCGTACCGTCTCCAGGCATGGCCTGCATGTGGGGCGAGGCCATCATCACCTGCGGGCCCCCCGAGGATTGGCGGCTGATGCGGACCTTCTCCTCGCCCTCGGTGATCTCGATCTCGCCGATGCCGGACTCCTGCACGAGGTCGATCAGCTTCTTCAACTTTCTCAGGTCCATGGCGCTCGCGTCCGGGGGTTACTTGGCGTCCGGGCCGCGAAGCGCGCGCACGGCGGCTTCCAGCCCCAGCTCGTAGACGAACGGTCCCAGGCCGCTGATCACGCCGGCGGCCAGGTCGGAGAGATACGAATGCTTGCGGAACGGCTCACGGGCATGCACGTTGGACAGGTGGACCTCGATGAACGGGATGCGCACCGCCGCGAGCGCATCGCGCAGCGCGACGCTGGTATGGGTGAATGCGGCGGGATTGATGATGATGTATGCCGTTCCATCGTTCTTGGCTGCCTGGATCCGATCGACGAGCAGGTGCTCGGCATTGCTCTGGAAGCTCGCGACTTCGAAGCCCGCCTGCTTGCCCTGGTGGGCAAGCCGCTTGTCGATGTCCTCGAGCGAATCCTTCCCATAGTGTTGGGTCTCGCGATCGCCCAGGAGGTTCAGGTTCGGCCCGTGAATGACCAGGATCTTCGGCATGGGCGGGGAGTTTGCCGCAACTCCCTGCACGATGTCCAGTTTTGGCAGAAGTTAGGGCCCACGTTCAGTGACGATCCCCGTGAGCTGCGGGGCACACGGCACGGAAAACGCTTCGCTACCCCAGCGCCAAGCACAGACGCGGACGAGCTGTTCCGGTTGGGCGAGGATCGGCGAAATTATTGTCATTTCGTAGTATATGCCTGCAGGCGCTCTTCGAGAGCTGCCTCGGTGTAAGGGCCTACTCTCTGCTCGAGAACCCGTCCGTTGGTGTCCAGGATCACGGAATGGGGGAGCACGCCCAGGCGGTTGCCCATCCGCCTGGAGAGCTCCCCGACATCCTCCCCGCCGACCCACAGCGGATAGTTGATGTTGAGCTCGCGCCCGAAACGCTCGACCTTTCCGGAGTCGTCATCGGCCAGGCCGACGAACTGAACGCCGCGCTGCGCCCAGCGCGACTGCAGCCGCGTGAAGGCTGGCATCTCCTCACGGCAGGGGGCGCACCAGGTGGCCCAGAAATTCACCACCAGGACCTTGCCCTGGAATTGGCCGAGGGATTGCGCCCGGCCCTGGACGTCGCGGAACGAGGCGGTGAATACCGCCAGGGGCGAGGCCATGCCCGGCTGCGCCGAGGGTGCGGAAGCGGTGGTGCCCAGCCATAGGGCGGTCCCGGCCAGGGCGGCAAGCAGGCCGATCCCGGCGAATGCCAGCCGCAGGCTCATCGCGGCGCGCCCGGGACAGTGATGCAGGTCATGGCGAGTCCTTCCCGCCTGGGGCAGCCTTGGATTCCTGCTCGACCCATCGCAGGTATTCGGGAAGGCCGGGGCCGATCGGCCAGGCGATGATTTCGGGAAGCGAGTAGGGATGCAGCTTGCGGATCGCTTCCTGCACCTCAATGTAACGTTCGTCGGTCGACTTGATGAGCACCGGGTATTCGCTGGCCTGCTCGTCGCGGTCCTCCCAGCGGTAGAACGCGGTCGCGGGCGCGAGCACGTTGACGCACGCGGCAAGCCGCAAGCGGACCAGCTCGCGGGCCAGATTGAAAGCGGACTCGGAGTCGGGTAGGTTGGTGAGAATGGCGATAACGGCCACGGTGGGCGCTCCCCGCCCGTCGGCGGCGCAATGGAGATGGTGCGAGTGATGCGTTTTCTTCTGATTGCAATTTTACTGGGTTTCCCGCTCCTCGAAGCCGTGGTGCTCGTGCGCCTGAGCGAGACGCTGGGCTGGTGGATCCTCGCCTGGGTCGTGTTCGCCGCGTGCGCCGGAATGGCGCTGATCAAGGAAGCGCGCTTCGCGATGATCGCGCGGCTGGCCGCGGGATTCGCCCACGGCGAGTTCCAGATCGCGGCGCTCACCGACAGCGCGCGCACGGTGATCGCGGGGCTGCTGCTCATCTTTCCCGGCGTGGTCTCCGACCTGATCGCACTCACGCTGCTGCTGCTGCCGCGCCCGCGGCTCGCCCGCGAGGCCGAGGTGCGCCGCGCGCCGCAAGGCACGATCATCGACGGCGAGTTTCGCCGCACGCGCTGAGGCGGTATCCAGCGGCCTTGCGGTAAAATTCGCCTCGCCTTCCCCCGGGCGGCGCCGCGATTCCTCGCACGTGCCTCCATTCGCAAAGAAAGCCCGAATTGCCTGATTCCCCTCCGCCGGGCCGCACCGTAAGGCTCGAGCCGAGCGGCCATGCGTTCAGCGTGGCCGCGGACGAGACCATCCTCGAGGCGGCCATCCGCCAGGGGGTGGGCCTGCCCTATGGCTGCCGCAACGGCGCCTGCGGGGCCTGCAAGGGCATCCTGAGATCCGGAGAGCTCGCCTATGGCGACTACCAGGAGCGCGCGCTGCACCCGGGCGAAAGGGCCGCGGGCAAGGCGCTCACCTGCTGCACGCGCCCGCTCACCGACATCGTGTTCGAGGTGCGCGAGCTGAGCGGCGCGAAGGACCTCGCGATCCGCACGCTTCCCGCGCGCGTCGAGAAGGTCGAGCGCCCCGCCGAGGACGTCGCCATCCTCAAGCCGAAGCTGCCGGCCGGCGAACGCCTGCAGTTCCTCGCCGGCCAATACATCGACATCCTGATGAAGGACGGCAAGCGCCGCAGCTTTTCGATGGGCAACGCGCCGCACGACGACGCGTTCCTGGAGCTGCACGTGCGCAAGTCGCCGGGAGGTGCCTTCTCGAAGTACGTGTTCGAGGACATGAAGGAACGCGCGATCATCCGCTTCGAGGGACCGCTGGGCACCTTCTACCTGCGCGAGGATTCGGACAAGCCGATGATCTTCGTGGCCGGCGGCACCGGGTTCGCTCCGATCAAGGCGCTCATCGAGCATTCGCTGCACCATGGCGCCGATCGCCCGATGGTCCTCTACTGGGGCGTGCGCTCGCTGCGGGACCTGTACATGCCCGCGCTGCCGAGCGAATGGCAGAAAGCCCACCCGGACTTCACCTACATCCCGGTCCTCTCCGATCCGTTGCCGGAAGACCGGTGGCAGGGCCGCACCGGGCTCGTGCACCAGGCCGTGCTCGACGATTTCTCCGACCTGTCGGGCTACCAGGTCTACGCCTGCGGCGCCCCCGGCATGACCGACGTCGCCAAGGAGACCTTCATCGCGCAGCGCGCATTGCCCGAGGACGAGTTCTACAGCGACGCGTTCACGCCTTCAGTGGATCCGAAGAAGTGACGCGCCGCGCCTCGAGATCGCGCAGCACCCGACGCTGAACCTTGCCGGTCGTGGTCATCGGCAGCTCCGCGATGAACTCGATCTCGCGCGGCTGCTGGTAGGGCGCGAGATGCTGCTTCACGTGCGCCCGGATCGATTCCCGCAGCTTCTCGCTCGGGGCGTGGCCGGGGGCGAGCAGCACGAACGCCTTGATCACCGCGCCCTTCATCTCGTCGGGGCTCGGCACCACCGCCGAGTTTGCCACCGCGGGATGCTTCACCAGGCAGTTCTCGATTTCCGCAGGCCCGATGCGGTACCCCGCGCTCTTGAACATGTCGTCGGCACGTCCCTGGTACCAGAGGTAGCCGTCCGCATCCATCGAAGCCTCGTCGCCGGTGCGGCACCATTCCCCGGTGAACTTGGCGGCGGTCGCGTCGGGATTTCCCCAGTAGCCGAGGAAGAACACCGGGTCCGGCGTGCCATCGATCCACGTGCGGCGCACCGCCACGTCGCCCACCGCGCCCACCGGGAGCTCGCCGCCGTCCGCGTCGATCACCGCGATGCGATGGCCGGGATAGGGTCGTCCCATCGATCCGGGCTTCACCGGCCAGAGCGCGTGCGAGTTGCCCACGATGTAGTTCATCTCGGTCTGCCCGAAGATCTCGTTCACCGTGACGCCGAGCTCGTCGCGCGCCCAGTGGAAAACCGCCGGGCCCACCGGCTCGCCGCCGCTCATCAGGGAACGCAGGTCGAGGTCGTAGCGTCCGCGCGGCGACGGCACGGCCTTCATCATCATCTTGAGCGCCGTCGGAAACAGGAACGCGTTGCGCACCGAATATTTCTGCAACAGATGAAAGGCCTGCTCGGGATCGAAGCGGCCGCGGTATCCGAGGATCACCTGCCCGTGATAGAGCGTGGGCATCAGCGCGTCCCACAGTCCGCCGGTCCACGCCCAGTCCGCGGGCGACCAGAAATAATCGCCCGGCCGCGGGAAGCCATCGTGCGAATGCTCGAACCCGGGCAAGTTGCCGATCAGCGCCGATTGCGCGAGCAACGCGCCCTTCGGCGGCCCGGTGGTGCCGCTGGTATAGATGATGGCCGCGGGATCCGAAGCGCGCGTGGGGACGGGCTCGAAACGCGGCGCTGCCCTCGCGAGCGTCTCATCCCAGTCGAGCGACTCCGCGGCGCGCGCGCCGGCGACCCCGATCACGTGCGCGAGCGATCCCAGGCGCGAGCGCACCGGCTCCAGGTTTGCGAGCGATTGCGCGTCCACGATCGCCACCTTCGCGCCGCTATCTTCGAGGCGGTACTCGAGCGCATCCGCACCGAACAGGAACGAGAGCGGCACGGCGATCGCGCCCATCTGGAAGCACGCGAAGTACGCGATCACCGTCTCCGGGCGCTGCGGCAGGATGATCGCGACGCGATCGCCGCGCGCCACGCCGAGCGCGGCCAGCGTGTTCGACAGGCGATTGGCGGCCTGCTGCAGGTCCCAGTAGCTCAGCGATCGCGCCGCGCCGCTTTCATCCTCCCACTGCAGCGCCATGCGGTGGCGATCCGCGGCCCAGCGCCGGCAGGCCCACTGCGTGATGTTGAAATCCGCGGGCACCTGCCAGCGGAACGACGCATAGATCTCGCGGTAGCGATCCGTCATGCCGGCGACATGTTCACCGCACGAGCGCGGCCTCGATGTCCGCGAAGCTCGTCGCGACCTCGATCGTTTGCAGCTCCACGCCCAGCTGGCGCGCGATCTGCGAGGCGGAGAAGAGGCCGCGGATGCGCCGCCCGCCGTCCTCGGCCACCATCAGGTGCTGGCGGCCCACGGCCTTCAACGTCGCAACCACGTGGCCCACGCGCATCTGCGCCACGTCGATGAGCGGCAGCGCTTCGAGCTCGGCCGCCGGGGTCATCAGGTGCCCGACCTGGATCTCGTCGTGGGACACGCCGTGGGATTGCACGATGCGCAGCGGTTTTTCCCCGAGCAGATCGGTGGCGGTGATCACGCCGGCCACCGTGCCGTCGGGCGCGAGCACGAACAGCAGGCGAACGCCGCGCCGGATCATCTGCGAGTGCGCCTGTCCCATCGATTCCTCCGGCGTGGTGGTGGCGGCCGCCACTTCGCGCAGGTCGGTCATCACCGAGAACGCGGGATCGTCGAGCATCACGCGGCCGGGCGCCATCGGTTCGGCGATGCGGGCGCCGGCCCCGAGCGCGGCGTGGGTCAGGGGCGAATATTCGCGCACAGTTCTCTCCTGGTGGTCAAAGGTTCAGCCCGCGAGCTCTGCGCTGCGGCGGAAATGGGCGACGGCCTCCTGCGGCTTGCCGATCTGCTCCATCAGCGATGCGAGCGTCATGTGGCCATCGTGCGTCGGCTCGAGGGCGAGGCTCGCCTCGATGTAGCTCTGCGCCTTGCCCCAAAGGCCCTGGCGCATGCACAGCTTGCCGAGCGCCAGCAGCAAGGCGGGATCGCGCGCGTGCTGGCGCAGCCATTTTTCCGCGCGCTCGATCTGCGGCAGCGCGTCGGCCGCGGCGGCGTCGCCGTAGAGTGCCACGAGGCTCGGGTTCCAGTCGCGCTCGAGCGCCTGCTCGATGATCGCGGTGGCCTCGGCGTTGCCGCCCAGGGCCATGTGATAGCGCGCGGCGGTGGCCGCGACGGTCGGATCGACGCGCATTTCCGCGGGGAGCTGCTTCCAGTACGCGGCCAGGGCGCCGGCGTCCTGCGCCTTGCGTTGGAGGTTGCCGAGGTGCGCGGCGCGACGCGCGGCCGCGGCCTCCTCGATCCCGAGGCCGCCGAGCTTGGTGAGCGACGCCACGGTGGCGAGCACTTCGTCCCAGTTGCGCATCGCCTGCTCGGCCTGCAGCTTGAGGCGCAGCAGGCGCAGGTTGCGCGAATCGCGCGCCGACAGGTCCTTCAGAACCGCGAGCGCTTCCTCGTACCGGCCCTGGGAGACGAGCAGATCGGCGAGCGTCGTGAGGCGCGCCTGGTCGACCGCGGGCTCCGAGCCCTTCGCCTGGTCGAGGAACTGCTCGCGCTCGCTGAAGCGGCCGAGCTCGTGCGCGCTGCGCGCGGCGATGATCGCGGCCACTCCCTTGGTCTCGTCGCCGGTGAGCGCGGCGGCGGCGCTCTTTTCCGCCGACGCGTAGCGGCCCTGGAAGAACGCGAGCAGCGCGTCGTTGAGCAGTTGGCGCAGCCGGGAGCGCTGGCGATCCGCGCGGTACGCGCGCACGCGGGCGGGGATGGCGACCAGCGATGCGATCAGCCGCGTGAGGAAATAGAAGGCGAAGTATCCCGCGAGGATCAGGAACGCGAGCAGGTTGAGCGACAGCTCCACGCGGTACGGGGCCGCGACGATCACCACGTATCCGGTGGAATGCCGCGCGAAGAGCGCGATTCCCACCGCGACCGCGGCGAGCACCAACGACCAGAGCGCGAAGCGCATGGACTACCTCTTCTCGCGCGCCGCGCGCGCGTTGCGCACCGCGGCGAGGCTCGCGTTGATGTCCGGCAGCGCGATCGTCACCGGCGTGTCGGCGATCTGCTTGAGCGCGGCGAGCATCCCCGTCGTGCTCTTCGCGCGCGTGTCGAAGTATTTCCCGATCCACGCCTGGGTCGCGCGCAGGTCCTCGCGAAACGACGGCTCGTCGCGCGCGAGCAGCGCCACGCGTGCGGAAAGCAGCCGCAGCTTGAGGTTCTCGCGCAGGAAGTACGCCTGCCCGGGAGCGAGCAGCGCGACGTCGGGGGTCTCCATGTCGCGGATGCGCACCAGGCCCTTCATCTCTTCCCAGAAGTCGCGCGC
>JANPHA010000047.1:0-1738 GCA_031424255.1 Burkholderiales bacterium
CGCCTTTCCGAGCCAGCTCCCGGCGCGCTCGTTGAGCGTCGGGCCATCGACCTTCCACACCATGCGGATCTGCAGATGATCGTGCAGGTTCTCCCCTACCCCGGCGAGCTCGTGCACGAGCGGAACACCGATTCCTTGCAACAGGTTGGCCGGACCGACTCCGGAGAGTTGCAGGATCTGCGGAGAGCCGATCGCGCCCGCGGCGAGGATCACCGCCTTGCGCGCGCGCGCGGTCCCTTCGCCCCCGCCCTCGACGGTGAGCTCGATGCCCGTCGCGCGCCGCGTGCCGTCCCTTTCCTCGATCACGATCCTGCGCGTGTGCGCCTTCGTGATCAGCGTGAGGTTGGGCCGCTTCAACGCCTCGCGCAGCCACGCCTTGGTGGCGCTCCAGCGCACGCCCCCGCGCTGGTTCATCTGGAAGTACGCGTTGCCGAAGTTGTCGCCGCGGTTGAACTCCTCCACCTTGGGTATGCCGGCCTGCTCCGCCGCATCGCGCCAGGCATCGAGGATCTCCCACTTCACGCGCGGCTCCTCGACGTGGAGCTCGCCATCGCCGCCGTGATGCTCGCTGGCGCCGCCGAAATGGCGCTCGGCCTTCTTGAACGCGGGCAGCACGTCGTTCCACGACCAGCCGCGATTGCCGAGCGCCGCCCAATGGTCGTAATCGCCGCGCTGGCCGCGCATGTACACCATCGCATTGATCGAGGAGCAGCCGCCGAGGACCTTGCCGCGCGCGTACCCGAGGCTGCGCCCGTTGAGGCCCGGCTCTTCTTCGGTCCTGAAGCACCAGTCGGTGCGCGGATTGCCGATCGTGTAGAGGTAGCCGACCGGGATGTCGATCCAGAACCAGTCGTCCTTCCCGCCCGCCTCGACCAGCAACACGCGATGCTCGCCACCTTTCGTCAGGCGATTGGCGAGCACGCAGCCGGCGCTGCCCGCGCCGACGATGATGTAGTCGAATTCGCCGAAGTCCTGCATCGAGACCCGATGCTAGATCTTCCGGTCGCCGTCGTGTGCCGGCAATCGATTCGCCGCCCTGCGCGTCTCGTATGCCTTCAGGTGGGTGTACGCGAGTGCCAGCACATCCGCCTCGATGCCGTGGCGCAACGCGTGCTCGAGCATGTACCCGACGACATGGTCCGCCTCGACCTGCCCTCCTCCCTCGAGGTCGCGCAGCATCGAGGCGCTCCAGGCGCCCGTGGGATCGGTGAGTCGCTTGCGCGCCGCCTCGATCGCCTGCGGGCGCGGCGGGTGGCCTTCGGCGGTCGCGATGGCCGCGTTGGTCGCGAGCACGCGCTCCATCGCTTCCTTGCCCCCGGGAGCGGCGATGATCTCGCTCACGTTCGCGCGGAAGATGCACGTGGTCGCGGCAAGCGCCGAGAGGAAGACGATCTTCTCCCACAGGTCCTGCACGATATCGTCGGAAAGCTTCCAGTCGATCTTGGACTTGGCGAACGCGGCGGCGAGGGCCTGGGCGCGCGCCGATTTCGACTTGTCGCGCTCGCCGAAGAGCAGGCGCTGCAGCGGGTCGGCATGATGCACGACTCCGTTCCTGCGCAGCGTCACGTTGATCTGCGCGGTGCCACCCATCACGTTCGCGGCGCCGAAACGCGCGTCGAGCCGGTCGAAGTGCGCGATCCCGTTCAGCAGCGGCACCACCGCGCACTTGCCGTCCATGACGGGCGCGATCGCGTCCATGGCGGAATCGAGGTCGTAGGCCTTGCAGGTGAAGAGGACG
>JANPHA010000048.1:0-5125 GCA_031424255.1 Burkholderiales bacterium
GCGAACCTCGTGAACGAGGCGGCGCTCTTCGCCGCGCGCGGCAGCAAGCGCCTGGTGGACATGGACGATTTCGAGCGCGCCAAGGACAAGGTCATCATGGGCGCCGAGCGCCGCTCGATGGTCATGCCCGAGGAAGAGCGCAAGAACACGGCGTACCACGAGTCCGGCCATGCGATCGTCGCGCGCCTGCTGCCGAAGACCGATCCGGTGCACAAGGTCACGATCATCCCGCGCGGCCGCGCGCTCGGGGTCACGATGCAGCTGCCGGTCGAGGATCGCTACAGCTACGACCGCAACTACCTTCTCAACAACATCGCGGTGCTGTTCGGCGGGCGCATCGCCGAAGAGCTCTTCATGAACCAGATGACCACCGGCGCCTCGAACGACTTCAAGCGCGCGACCGAGATGGCCCGGCGCATGGTGACCGAGTGGGGCATGACCGATGCGTTGGGCCCGATGGTCTATGGCGAGAACGAGGGGGAAGTGTTCCTCGGCCGCCAGGTGACCACGCACCAGAACATGTCCGAGGACACGATGAAGGCCGTGGACAAGGAAGTGCGCAACATCATCGACATGCAGTACGCGCTCGCGCGGCGCCTGCTCGAGGAAAACCGCGACAAGGTCGAGGCGATGACCAAGGCGCTGCTCGAGTGGGAGACGATCGACGCGCAGCAGATCGAGGACATCATGCAGGGCCGTCCGCCGCGACCGCCGAAGCCGGTGGCCGCGAAGCCGACGCAGCCGCCGTCCGACGGCGGCACCCGTGGCGCGGAGCCGACCCCGGCGCCGGTGGAAAGCGCCTGATCGTCGCACGATGAGCGTTTCGACGAAGGGGTGGCCGTGGGCCACCCCTTTTTTTGTTGGCCCGATGAGGGTCGTCCCCGTCGCAGGACCGGTCGGAGCGCCGGCGCTCGGTGCGCCGGTCCCCTCGCTTCCCGCAAATGAACGGGGTTCGCAAAAAGGTGCTCGCCGAAACCTCATTGATGTTTCCATGTGGCAGCGGGGTCGGTCTCGCTTTTTGCGAACCATGCTCCGTTCACTTGCGGGTCAGCTCGGCGTCCTCCACGGTCCTGCGACGGGGACGACCCTCCTCGGCCAAGGACGATCGCGGGTGCCGGCAGCATCGCCGCAGCGTGCATCAAGGCCATGCTCGGCGAATGCCGGAAACGTCGACGTTGCGAGCGTCGAGTCGGCCCGGCGCGAGGAGAGGGAGGGTTGGGATTTGAAGAGCGTGGAGGGCGCCGAGCTGACCCGCAAGCGACGCTGGGGTTCGACCGCAAAGAGCGAGTCCGGCCCCGATATTTCCTCGATCGCTGGAAACCAATCCGGCGAGCACCTTTTTGCGGTCGTGCGTCAGTTGCGGGAAGCGAGGGTCACCCGCGCATCGCGCGGGCGTCCCGACCGCTGCTCTTCAAATCCCAACCCTCCCTCTCCTCGCGCCCCACACCGGGCGCGCTCCACATGAAGTACGTCTTTTCTCCGGGACCCCGGCCGCTCGTGCTCGGCATAGTGAACGTTACGCACGATTCGTTCTCTGACGGAGGGCGGTTCATCGACCCGGCGCGCGCGATCGCCCACGGGCTCGCGATGCGCGACGACGGCGCGGACCTGGTCGACGTCGGCGGCGAATCGACGCGTCCCGGCGCCGCTCCCGTGGCGCTCGACGAGGAGCTGCGGCGCGTCATTCCGGTCATCGAGGCGCTGGTGCGCGAAGGTGTCGCGGTGTCGGTCGATACGGTGAAGCCCGAGGTGATGCGCGCCGCGATCGCTGCGGGCTGCGCGGTGCTGAACGACGTGAACGCTTTTCGCGCGCCCGGCGCGATCGAGGCGGTGGCGAAATCCGAAGCGGGACTGATCGTGATGCACATGCAGGGCACGCCGCAGACGATGCAGAAGGCGCCGCACTACGACGATGTGGTGGCGGAGGTGGGAGCCTTCCTGCGGGAGCGCGCGGCGGTGCTCGAGCAGGCCGGCGTGGCGCACGAGCGCATCGTGCTCGATCCGGGTTTCGGTTTCGGCAAGAACCTCGAGCACAACAAGGCGCTTTTCCGCGCCCTGCCCGCGCTCGCCTCGATGGGCTACCCGCTTCTCGTGGGCGTGTCGCGCAAGAAGATGATCGGCGATTTCACCGGCCGCGCGGCCGATGACCGGGTTGCCGGCAGCGTTGCCGCGGCTCTGCTCGCGGCGCAGAATGGCGCGAGCCTCGTGCGTGTGCATGACGTGCGCCAGACCGTCGACGCGCTCCGCGTCTGGATCGAACTGGGAAGGCCCCAAGGAAGAACATGAGCAGAAGATATTTCGGCACCGATGGCATTCGCGGCCGCGTGGGCACCTCTCCGATCACGCCCGATTTCGTGATGAAGCTCGGCTACTGCGCGGGCAAGGTACTGTCGCGTGCGGACGTCGCCCCGCCGCATCGCGACCGCCCCGCGGTGCTGATCGGCAAGGACACGCGCATCTCCGGCTACATGCTCGAGTCGGCGCTCGAATCGGGGCTCTCGGCCGCGGGCGTCGACACGATCCTGGTGGGGCCGATGCCCACGCCCGGCGTGGCGTTCCTCACGCGCGCGCTGCGCCTTTCCGCGGGTGTGATGATCTCCGCCTCGCACAACCCCTACGAGGACAACGGCATCAAGTTCTTCTCCGCCGACGGCATGAAGCTGCCCGACGCGGTGGAGAGCGAGATCGAGTCGCTGCTCGACGGCCCGATGACGCTGCCGCACTCCGCGCAGCTCGGCAAGGCCGAGCGCCTGCACGATGCCGAGGGCCGCTACCTCGAGTTCTGCAAGGGCACCTTCCCCAAGCATCTCGCGCTGCGCGGCGTGAAGCTCGTGGTCGATTGCGCGCACGGCGCCAATCATCGCGTCGGCATCCGCGTCTTCCAGGAGCTCGGCGCCGAGGTGATCGCGATCGGCAGCTCCCCGAACGGACTCAACATCAACGACGGATTCGGCGCGACCGCTCCGCAGGCGCTCGCGCGCGCGGTGGTCGAGCACCAGGCCGATTTCGGCATCGCATTCGACGGCGACGGCGACCGGCTCGCGATGGCCGACCGCGACGGCAAGCTCTTCGACGGCGACCAGCTGCTCTATGCGATCGTGAAGCACCGCTCGCTCACCCAACGCCTGCGCGGCGGCGTCGTCGGCACGCTGATGACCAATTTCGCGCTCGAGCGGCGCTTCGCGGAGATGAACGTGCCGTTCGCGCGCGCCAAGGTGGGCGACCGCTACGTGCTCGAGATGCTGGTCGAGCGCGGCTGGGAATGCGGCGGCGAGAATTCCGGCCACCTGCTCTGCCTCGATCGCCACTCCACCGGCGACGCGATCATCTCGTCGCTGCAGGTGCTGGCGGCCGTGGTGTCGGCGGGACAGGGCCTCGCGGAGTTCACGCGCGAGCTCGTCCTGCTGCCGCAGGTGCTGGTGAACGTGAAGCTCGCCGGCGCGTACGACCTGCAGGCCGCCCCGGTGCGCGAGGCGATCGCGCGCGCCGAAGCCGAGCTCGGCGGCCGCGGGCGGGTGCTGCTGCGGCCCTCGGGCACCGAGCCCGTGGTGCGCGTCATGGTGGAAGGCGAGGACCGCACGCGGGTGCAGCAACTGGCGGAGCGCATCGCGGATGCGGTGCGCAACGCCGAGTTCGTCTCCCCGGCGTAGAACAATTGAGCCGGACCCCGATCTGCGCTAAAATCGCAGGGTTTTGAGGCTCGCAATGCGGTCGAAAGCCGTCGTCGGCAACTGGAAGCTCAATGGGAGCCTGGTGGGCAACGAGATGTTGCTCAAGGCGCTCCTGCGAGAAATCCCGCGGGGTAGCCCCGTGGCATGCGTCGTTTGCGTGCCGGGCCCGTATCTGGCCCAGGTGCGCGCGCTGCTCGAAGGATCGGGGATCGCATGGGGCGGCCAGGATTTGAGCCGCTTCGTCGAGGGCGCCTACACGGGCGAGGTCTCGGGGCGGATGCTGGTGGAGTTCGGCGCGCGCTACGTGATCGTCGGGCACTCGGAACGGCGCACGATCTTCGGCGAGACCGATGCCGTGGCCGCGGAGAAGTACGTCGCGGCGCGCGAAGCGGGGCTCACGCCGATCTTCTGCGTCGGCGAGACGCTCGAGGAGCGCGAGCGCGGCGACACCCAGGCGGTGCTCGCCAGGCAGGTCGATGCGCTGCTGCATCGATTCGGCGTCGCCGGGCTGGATCGGGGGATCGTCGCGTATGAGCCGGTGTGGGCCATCGGGACGGGCAGGACCGCGACGGCGGCGCAGGCGGACGAGGCCCACGCCTTCATCCGAGCGCGCATCGCGGCGAAGGACAAGGTGGTGGGCGAGAGGCTTCCGATCCTGTATGGCGGAAGCGTGAAGGCGGCGAATGCCGCGGAGTTGTTCGCGATGCCGAACGTCGATGGAGGCCTGGTCGGCGGGGCGTCGCTGGTAGCGGAAGAATTCGTGGCGATCTGGCGAGCGGCCGGCGCCGCAGGAAAGGCAGTCTAGGAACATGCAGACGATCATCCTGGTTCTACACATCATCGCCGCGGTCGGCATCGTGGTGCTCGTGCTGCTGCAACACGGCAAGGGCGCGGACATGGGCGCGGCCTTCGGCAGCGGCTCGGCGGGAAGCCTGTTCGGCTCCGCGGGCGCCTCCAACTTCCTGTCGCGCACCACCGGCATCCTCGCCGCCGTGTTCTTCGCGACGAGCCTCGGGCTCACCTACTTTTCGGCGCCCTCGAAGACGAGCGGCGTCCTGCAGCATCTGGATGCGCCGGCCAAGGCGGGCGCACCGACCGATGTGAAACCGGCGGCGCCTGCTCCCTCGGCACCGGCGCCGGCGGGGGCCCCCGCGGAGAAGTCCTCCGAGATCCCCAAGTAGGTCCGCAGCACTCGCAGTTCATTTGCCGTCGTGGTGGAATTGGTAGACACGCTGTCTTGAGGGGGCAGTGCCGAAAGGCGTAAGAGTTCGAGTCTCTTCGACGGCACCATTCTGATCGAGCTGGGGTCCCGGCAATTGCTCGCTAGCTACTTTCCGGTCTTGCTGTTCCTCGCTATCGGCACCGCGGTGGGTGTCGGCATGATCGTCGTGAGCGGCGGGCTGGCGCGCCTGTCCGGCTCGCAGAACCCGGATTCCGAGAAGAACTCGCCCTAC
>JANPHA010000049.1:0-5925 GCA_031424255.1 Burkholderiales bacterium
TCACGCCGAAGACCAGCGCGGGCACGGCCGCCCCCGTCGTCTTCATGTTCCACTCGATCTTCGCGTCGGGGTGGTACTTGCGAAACGCCTCCTCCCAGTAGCCGCCCACCTTGCCGTCGGTGATGTAGTTGCTGCCCCAGATGCGCAGCGTTCCCGTGACCTTCTGCTTCGGCTGGTAGGCCGGCAGGGCCGAGAGGTCGAACTTCTTCGTGTAGGCGAGTTTCGCGCCGCGCGCGCCCATCATCTTCGCGCGCGCCTCCTGCATGTCGAGGCCTTCCGTGGACGCGCCCTTCTCGAGCGCCTTCGTCTGGGCCAGCGAAGGGAGCGCGGCGCACGCCAGCAGCGCCAGGCCGATCGTTGCGATCAGGTTTCGATCGATCATGGAAATTCCTCCCGTCATTTGAGTTTCCTCAGTTCCTCCCGCACCGCCTCGGCGTTGAGCGGGAGGTACTTTCCATCCTTCTGGACCAGCTCCTGCCCCTCGCGGGAAAGCACGAAACGGATGAACTCGCGCACCTTGGGCGGGAGGCGCTCGCCCTTCTTCGCACTCACCCAGAAAGACTGGTCGCCCCACAACGGGTAGGTGCGCGCCTGCAGGTTGTCGATGGTGTAGTCGTAGTACGGGCCACGCTCATCGCGCGCGAGGGCGAGGACCTTGATGTCCTTCGGGAAGCCGTCGTGGTAACGCGCATAGCCGATGGCACCGGGATCCTTGCGGACCTGGTCGAAGATCTGGTCGGCTTCGAGATACGTGGTGAAGTCGGGGCGCTTGTAGTTGGCGTACTCGTGCAGGTCGCCGTTCCACTTGTCGCTCGCCTGCAGCACGCGATTGGAGAACTCGATCGCCGAGGCGTAGCGCAGGGCGTAGCCGTGCGGCGTGATGTGCCGGCCGGCCCAGTCGCCGGTGAGGCCCATCTGCCCCCAGCTGCGGATGTCCTTGTCGGCCCCGCGCTTGAACTCCGGATGCCAGTCGCTCCCGACCCAGCCGCCGTCGCGTACCGAGCCGAAGATGCCGTCGAGCTCCTTCATCGTGATCTTCGTGACCGGGTTGTCCTCGTTCACGATGATCACGAGGTTGTTCTGCCAGCCGACGTAGTTGTACGAGCCGGTGAACACCGAGAAGCCGAGCGGCTCGATGCCCTTCAGGCGCAGGTGCGCAAGGTAGTCGTAGAAGCTCGGCTCGTGGTTCACGCCGATGTCGGCCTTGTCGAAGTACAGGCACGGAATCGCGATCGCGGCCGAGGGCGTGTTGTATTCGACCGTCACGCCGGGCTGGAACTTCTCGAACGCTTCCTTCCAGTAACCCCCGAGCGGCGCGTCGTTCACGTAGTTGTTGCCGCAGACGCGCAGCGTGCCGGCGGCTTTCTCCTCGGGGACGTATGCGGGCAGGCCGGAGAGGTCGAACTTCTTCGTGTAGGCCTGGGATGCGGCGCGCGAAGCCATCCGCGCCTTGCGCTCCGCAGCCGAGCCGGTCGGAAGCTTCTTCGATTCCTCGGTCGGCTGTGATTGCGAGGAAGATTGTGCGTACACGGTGCCCGAAAGCACGGTGACAGCAATGAGCGTTGCGATTCGCATCCAGTTCTCCCGTTTCCTCAGTTCCTTCGCCGCTTGCGGGGCGAGGATCGGTCGGCTGGCCGCGCGCGCGATCGACGAGCATCGTGCCAACACATGTCCGAGCCCCTTCATCTCAGTCGAGCTTCTTCAGCTGCTGGGCGACATAGTCCGCCGGGATGTTGGTGTAGGGGCCGTACCTCTGGATGATCTCCTGGCCCTCGCGCGAAAGGACGAAACGCAGGAACTCGCGCACCTTCGGATCCATCGCGCGTCCCGGCGGCTTGTCGACGTAGATGTACGCGTCGCGCGTGAGCGGATAGCTGCGGTTGGCGACGTTGTCCTTGGTCATCGCGACCGCCGCGCCTCCGCTGCCAGGCGAGATTGCGAGCACCTTGAGGTTCGGATAGCCCGGGCACTTGGTGCCGTCGGGATTCACGCAGGTGCCCTGGACATGCATCAGCGCGCCCCACCCGATCGCGTACTTGTCCTGCGAGACGCGCTCGTACATGCGCTGGCTCTTCACCGCGTTGCCGGCCGCGTCGTTGGTGGCTTCCTTCCACTCCACGTACTCCATGAAGTTCGGGTTCCACTTGTTCGACCAGTGCAGCACCATGCGCTGGAAGCTGGTGACGAAGCCGGGTGCCACGTAGCCGTGCGTCCTGATTTCCTGGTTGGCGAAGTCGCCCTTCAATCCGAGCTGACCCCACTTGCGGATGTTCTTCTCCGGGCCGCGCGCGTATTTCGCGGTGAGGAGCAGGTTGTTGTCCGCGTTGGCGCCGATCTCCCAGCCGCCGCTCCTCTCGGAGCCGAAGATCCCGTCGAGCTGGTCCATCGTGAGCTCGTTGATCGGGTTGTCCTTGTTCACGAACACCGCCCACGCGAACAGCACGCCGCGCATGTTGTAGCCGCCGGTCGCGATCGACACCTCGGTGGGCACGTAGCCCTTCGAATTGAAGAACGGCATCTGGTCGGGGATCTTCGCGTCGTCGCCCATCGGCGCCACGTCGGACACTCCCGAGAAGAGCAGGCCGAGAGCGCCCTCGCTGCTCGTCATGTAGTTGGTGGAGATGCGCGCGTTGGGCTGGACCTTCTGGAAGCCCTCGACCAGTTTGTCGACGATGCCCTTCAGCTCGCTGCCGCCGATGCGCAGCCCGCCGACCACGTCGTATTCCTTCTTGTACGGGGCGACGGCGGTAAGGTCGGGCGCCTGCGCATGCGCCCCGAGCGCGGAGAGCGCGAGCATCGCGGCGAAGGCCTTCAATGTCGTTTTCATCAGTCGAGTTTCCTCAATTGTTCGCGCACGATGGCGCCGGTGAGCGGAAGGTAGCTTCCATTTCTTGCGACGGTTTCCTGGCCCTCGCGGGACAGGATGTAGCGAAGGAATTCGCGCAGCTTCGGATCGACCGCCGTGCCGGGCTTGCGGTTGAGATAGATGTAGATGCTGCGCACCATCGGATAGCTGCGGTCCTGGAAGCTTTCCACGCTCGGCATCACGGCGCGGCCGGCCCCGCGCGGCACCACCGCGACCACCTTGACGTCCGCCACGCCCTTCGCCTGCGGCATCACGGTCCACGCGATCCCGTAGCGGTTGTTGGAGAGTTCTTCCTTGAGCATGTATTGCAGGCCGAGGCGCTGCGTGGACCTGTCCTCGTCGGCGATCATCTTGCTGCCGCTCTCGACGTACTCGCGGTAGTTCGGGTTCCACTTGTCGCCGTTGGCCATCACTTTCCACTGGAAGAAGCGCGTGGTGCCCGAGGGCGCGTGGCCGTAGGTCTGGATGGATTTGTCGGCCCACTCCCCGGTGAGACCGAGCTGGCCCCAGGTGCGGATGTCCTTCTCCGGACCGCGCCCGGCGGAGGGCGTCCACTGGAAGCCGCGCATGCCGGCTGTGCGCTCGGAGCCGAAGATGCCGTCGAGCTGGTCCATCGAGAGCTGCGTGATCGGGTTGTCCTTGTGCACGAAGATCACCGGGCCGTTGGACTTGCCCTCGACGTCGAAGGCGCCCGAGGCGACGGTGATGTCGGTCGGCGGATAGCCGTAGACCTCGAAGAACGACAGCGCCTCGGTGATCGCGGGCTCGCCGCCATCGGGTGCCAGATCGGTGACTCCGGTCACGAGCGCGGGAATCGCCGCATCGCTCGTCGGCAGCTTGTCGTCGAACGTGATGCCGGGGTGGATTTTGCGAAAGCCGTCTTCCCAGAGCTTCAACACGCCGCCCAGCCCGAAGCCGTAGTTGCGGATGGTCCCGGAGACTTGCTGGTCGGGCTTGTATGCCGGCAGGTCGGCCGCGCGGAATTGCGCCGACGCGCCGGGCGAGACCGCCGCCGCAGCGAGGGCGAGCACGAGGAGGTTGCGCGGAGCCATCAGCGCAGCAACTGCAGGCCGACGTAGAAGAGGAAGCCCTGCGGGTCGGCGCTGCGCGGGCCGAACTCGCGCCCCGCGGAAGCCAGCAGCACCATCGACTCGCCCAGCTTCCAATGCAGGCCGAGGTTCACCAGCGTGCGCGACTCGTGCGGCGCGTGGGTCTCGCGCGCCTCGAGCAGGCATTCGCGATTCTCGCCGCAGCCGTGGGCCACGACGCCGCCGACGACCCACTCATTGCGACCGTGGCGCACGAAATTGCGGCCGGCCTCGGCGTCGAGTCCCCACTCGCCCACCTTGGCGGACACTTCCACCGGCAGGAAGAACTCCTTCTCGTCCGACGTGATGCCGCGATCGCGCGACGAGGCGAGCCAGCCTGACGAGTATTGCGGGTAGGTCGACATCGCGAAGCCGTGGTCCTCTTCATCGATGAAGCGCCACTTGACGCCGACGTTGACGGCGCCAAGCCCCGATTTCCAGCGCTCTGCGGGTTCGCGCACGAAAGTCCACGGCACGTCGAGCTTGAGCTGGATGTGCTCGCCCCAGCCGTAGTTGATGTCGGCGTCCGGCGCGCTCACCAGCCAGCGGCCGGCGCGGGAACGGGCACCGAGCGCGGCGAGGTTGATCTCCCATTTGCCGTCACCGGGCGTTTCCGGATCGTCGGTCACCATCGGCGGGCCGCCCTGCGCGAACGCGGGCCGGGTCGCGGCGGCGAACAGGGCAAGCGTCGCGCACGCGAACAGCGCGAGGGCCATCGATCCGAGAGTCCCGCTCCTGCCCATGCCTTGTCCCTTGCGCCGAAGTCGTCGAATGTTCCTTGGCGTACGCAAGGATGCCGCGCCAATCTCAAGTCAACCTGAAGCGATCCTGAACGGCCGTTCAGGTCGCGCGCGCCGTGAGCATCAGCGGATGTCCCTCATCGCCTTGGCGACGAAGCGATTGGTGTAGAGGTTCTCCGCGCGCACCTTCGACTTGTCCCCGGTCGCGCGCCACTGGCCTTCCACGCTGCGGTCGAATTCGGAGGTCACGTTGATGTCGGCGACGAGCTTCACCGCCTCGGGCGAGAACGAATAGTCGTCCTTCGCGAAGGTGGGCAGCGTATCGCGAATCAGCCTGATCTCGTCGTCGCGGTTCTTTCCGGCGAAATAGTCCGGCGGCAGCTTCGCGGCGATCTCCTCGGCGGAATGCGTGTTGATGAAGCGCATCGCGCGCACCAGCGCGTTCACGAGGTGCTGCACGGTTCCGGGATGGTCCTCGATGTATTTCGGCGACATCAGCAGGGTCTGCGCGGGGAAGGCCGCGCCGAGCACTTTCGCGGTCGACTCCCTGCTGTTCAGGTCGTAGAGCGTGCTCACCATGTTGGTCGCCCTGAGCGCCGAGGTCACCGGCTCCTGGAAAGTCATCACGTCGACGGTGCCGTCCTTCAAACCCTGGATCACCGCTTCCTGGCGGCCTTCCTTGCCGAGCATCACCGGCGTGTAGCTGTGCGCGGGCAGCCCGGATTTCGCCGCGAGATAGTTGGTGATGACGCTCTTGGTGCCGTAGCCCGCGCCCTCGGCGATCTTGCGGCCCTGGAAGTCGGCCACGCCACGCACCTGGTCCTTCACGCGATTGGCGACCATCACCGTCATGCCGGGCGCGTCGTTGAATACCATCACGGCCTTGATGGGGAAGCCATGGCGCGCGCCGAAGACCGCGTGGTTGAACCAGTGATACGAGGCGTCGATCCTGCCCTTCATCAGCGGCTCCTGCATCAGGTAGTCCTCGCCGGAGATCTTCTCCAGATCCACGGGGACCACCTCGATGCCTTCCTGCTTGAAGTAGCCGAGGCTGTTGGCGAGGCGGATCGTGATCGGGTCCTCATCGATCGCCATCCGGACCTGCGTGGGTTTGCCGGCGGCGAGCAGCGTCGGCACCGCGAGGGCCACGCTTGCAACCAGCAACGCGGTGGCGAGATGCATGGAGGCGGGCGTCTTCATCAATCGTCCTTGAGTAATTTGCGTTCCGGCG
>JANPHA010000050.1:0-4760 GCA_031424255.1 Burkholderiales bacterium
GCCCGGGCGAATACGTGGGTGAAATGGCCCTCGACGGCAAGCCGCGGTCGGCGTCGGTGATGACGCTCGAGCCGACCTCGTTCTCGGTCGTCGGCCGCGAGCCGGTGCGCGAGGCGATCCGCCAGAACCCCGACTTCGCGCTCGACATGATCTCGCGGATCATCGACCGCGCCCGCATCGCCACCAACAGCGTGAAGGACCTGGCGCTCCTCGACGTCTACGGGCGCGTGGCCCGGCTGCTCCTCAACATGGCGGTCGAGGTCGACGGCAAGCTGGGGATACCCGAGAAGATCACCCAGCAGGAGATCTCCGAGCGGGTCGGCGCCTCCCGGGACATGGTGAGCCGCATCTTCCGCGACCTGACCGCCGGCGGCTACATCAAGGTCGAGAATCGCATCATCACCATCACCAAGAAGCCGCCCGCCCGCTGGTAGTTCTGCGGAATATTCCGCTTCCGGACCCCCCACTATTCCGTCGCAGCGCGAATTGGCGCCGCGTAGCCTTGCATCTGCCGGGAGTCGATCCCGACGGAAAAGAGGCAACATGTTCGATGAATTGCGCAGCAACCACGACCCCGCCCTCACCCCGGAAGAGCGCTCGTGGATGGAAACCAACCCGGTCTCGGTCGTCGCCAAGGCTTTCGCCCTCGCCGCGGTCGCCATCGCGGTCGGAGTGTCGGTGAGCCACCTGCTCACGACCGAATCTTCGTTCCCCCTCGCAGCGGTCGTCGCGACGCCGTAGGCCCCCGCGCTACTTCTTGCGCGGACGCTTCCAGTCGGGCTTCGTGATCTGTTTCTTCTGGGTGAGCGTGAGCCCGCCCGGAGGAACGTCGTCCGTGATCGTCGCGCCCGCCGCGATGGTCGCGCCCTTTCCCACGGTCACCGGCGCGATCAGCTGCACATCGGAGCCGATATGCACGTCGTCCTCGATGACGGTGCGGTGCTTTTGCGCGCCGTCGTAGTTGCAGGTGATCGTTCCCGCGCCGATGTTCACATCGCTTCCCACGGTGGAGTCGCCGACGTATGCCAGGTGGTTCGCCTTGCTTCCGCGCCCGAACTCGCTCGCCTTCACCTCGACGAAATTGCCGATGTGCACGTCGTCGCCGAGCCGGGTTCCGGGACGGGTGCGCGCATAGGGCCCGATGCGGGCATTGGCGCCGATGGTGGTCTCCTCGAGCAGCGAGAACGGCTTGATCTCGGTTCCCGGGCCGACGCTCACGTCGCGCAGGATGCAGTTCGCCGCCACCCGCACGCCATCTCCCAGGGCCACGCGCCCCTCGAAGATGCAGTTCACGTCGATGACCACGTCGCGCCCGCAACGCAGCTCGCCGCGCACCTCGATGCGGGCGGGATCGGCGAGCGTCACGCCCGCTTCGAGAAGTTCGGAGGCCTGGTTCATCTGTTGGAGCCGTTCGAGCGCGGCGAGCTCGACCTTGCTGTTCACCCCGAGGCATTCCGAGGGCGCCGACGGATGGCGCACCTCGATCGGGACGCCGTCGGCGACCGCGGCGGCGACGACGTCGGTCAGATAATACTCGCCCTGTGCGTTGTCATTTCGCAGGCGCCCGAGCCAGCTTTCGAGCTTGTCCCGCGGCATCGCCATGATGCCCGTGTTCACTTCGGTGATCGCGCGCTCCGCCGCGCTCGCATCCTTTTCCTCGACGATGCGTGTGACCCTACCCGCGCCATCTCGGACGATGCGCCCGTAGCCTTTCGGCTGGTCGAGTTCCTGGGTGAGAAGCGCGAGACCGCCCCCTGCCGCGGCGCCCACCAGCGAGCGCAGGGTGGCCGGGGCGATCAACGGGACATCACCATAGAGAATCAGGATGGTGCCGCCCGGCTGCAGGTGAGGAAGCGCTTGCATCACGGCATGGCCAGTGCCGAGCTGCTCAGCTTGGGTCGCCCAAGCAACGTCCCCATCTTTCATGTACTCAAGGACTTGCGCGGCACCGTGGCCAATTACCACGGCGATGCGCTGCGGCGTCAGGCTACGCGCCGCCTGCAAAGCGTGAGTGAGCAGTGGCTTTCCTGCGAGGAGGTGCAGGACCTTGGGGATGTCGGAGTGCATCCGCTTGCCCTGGCCGGCGGCCAGGATCACGACTTGAAGCGCAGGGAGCGTCTGGGTCATCGAGCGGGGCGGTCTGGAAAGCGGGCAACAAAAAGGGCAGGGAGTGACCCCTGCCCGGATGTGTTGCGCCTCTAGTAAAGGAGTTTCATCCCCCCTGACTACTGGAGATACTCTACCACGTCATCGTTTCTGGCGCAGCTTGCGAATCGCGGCGAGCTGGGCGGCGGCTTCGGCGAGCTCCGCCTGGGCCTTGGCCACTTCCATCTTGCCGGCGCGGTTCGCGATCGCTTCCTTGGCGAGGCGCTCGGCTTCCATCGCCTTCGCCTCGTCGAGATCGTGCGCGCGCACCGAGGTATCGGCGAGCACGGTCACGCGATCCGGCTGCACTTCCATCATGCCCCCGGAGACGTAGATCACTTCCTCCTGCCCGCCGCCCGTCTGCACGCGGATCGTGCCCGGCTTGATGCGCGTGAGCAGCGGCGTGTGCTCAGGAAGAATGCCGAGCTCGCCGCCCTCGCCGGGCGCGATGACCATCTCGGCCTCGCCGGAGAAGATCGCCTGCTCGGCACTGACGATATCGACCTGCAACGTTTTTGCCATGGGTTTCCTTACTGCAGCGTCTTGGCCTTCTCGAATGCCTCTTCGATCGGGCCGACCATGTAGAAGGCCTGCTCGGGCAGGCCGTCGCATTCCCCGTTGACGATCATGTTGAAGCCCTTGATGGTCTCCTTGAGCGTCACGTACTTGCCGGGCGAGCCGGTGAACACCTCGGCCACGTGGAACGGCTGCGAAAGGAAGCGCTGGATCTTGCGCGCGCGACCCACCGCCAGCTTGTCCTCGGGCGAGAGCTCGTCCATTCCGAGGATCGCGATGATGTCGCGCAGCTCCTTGTAGCGTTGCAACACCGCTTGCACCGCGCGCGTGGTGTTGTAGTGCTCCTCGCCGATCACGTTCGGGTCCACCTGCCGCGAGGTGGAATCGAGCGGGTCGACGGCGGGGTAGATGCCGAGAGAGGCGATGTCGCGCGACAGCACCACGGTCGCGTCGAGGTGGCCGAAGGTCGTGGCGGGGCTCGGGTCGGTCAGGTCATCGGCCGGCACGTACACGGCCTGGATGGAGGTGATCGAGCCCTTCTTCGTGGAGGTGATGCGCTCCTGCAAGCGTCCCATCTCCTCGGCGAGCGTCGGCTGGTAGCCCACGGCCGAAGGCATCCTGCCGAGGAGCGCGGAGACTTCGGTTCCGGCGAGCGTGAAGCGGTAGATGTTGTCGACGAAGAAGAGGATGTCGCGGCCCTCGTCGCGGAAGCGCTCGGCCATCGTGAGGCCGGTGAGCGCCACGCGCAGGCGGTTGCCCGGGGGCTCGTTCATCTGGCCGAACACCATCGCGACCTTCGACTGGCCGAGGTCTTCCTGCACGATGACTTTCGCTTCCGACATCTCGTGGTAGAAATCGTTGCCCTCGCGCGTGCGCTCGCCCACGCCGGCGAACACCGACAGGCCCGAGTGCTGCTTCGCGATGTTGTTGATGAGCTCGAGCATGTTCACGGTCTTGCCCACGCCGGCGCCGCCGAAGAGGCCCACCTTGCCGCCCTTGGCGAACGGCGCGACCAGGTCGATCACCTTGATGCCGGTTTCGAGCAGCTCGACCGACGGCGAGAGCTCGTCGAACTTGGGCGCGGCGGCGTGGATCGAGCGGCGCTCGTCGGCGTTGACCGGGCCGCGCTCGTCGATCGGGCGGCCAAGCACGTCCATCACCCGCCCGAGGGTCGCGGGGCCGACCGGCACCGAGATCGGGCCGCCGGTGTTCTTCACCTTCATGCCGCGCCGCAACCCGTCGGAGGAGCCCATCGCGATGGTGCGCACCACGCCGTCGCCGAGCTGCTGCTCGACCTCGAACGTGAGTCCTTTCTCGGCGAACGACTTGGAGCCGTCCTCGACGAGCGTCAGCGCGTCATAGATCTTCGGCATGTTGTCGCGCGGGAACTGGATGTCGATAACCGCGCCGATGCACTGGACGATCTTGCCTTCGTTGGCCTGGGTCTGGACTGTGCTCATGATTTGATTCCTGGAAAATTAGACGGCCGCAGCGCCGCCGACGATTTCGGACAATTCCTTGGTGATCGCGGCCTGGCGGGACTTGTTGTAGACCAGGGTGAGGTCGTCGATCACGCTCGACGCGTTGTCGCTCGCGCTCTTCATCGCCACCATGCGCGCCGACTGCTCGCTGGCGATGTTCTCCGCGACCGATTGATAGATGATCTGCTCGAGGTAGCGCCTGAGCAGCTGCTCGAGGACGGCCTTGGCGTCTGGCTCGTACAGGTAATCCCAGTTCTTGCGCGCGGCGCGCTCGTCCTGCTTCAGCCGGTCGGCGGGAAGCGGCAGGATCTGCTCGACCACCGGCTCCTGCTTCATCGTGTTGATGAAGCGCGTGTAGATCACGTACAGCGCCCCGATCTTTCCCTCGTTGTACGCGTCGACCTGCACCTTCACCGGACCCACCATCCGGTCCAGGTGCGGCGTGTCGCCGATGCCGGTGAGGTGCGAGACCACGTTGCCGCCCAGGCGCTGCATGAAGCCGAAGCCCTTGTTGCCGACCGCGGTGAGCCGGACCTGGCGGCCCTCGCCCTGGAACTCCTTCACCTTGTTCACCATCAGGCGCAGCACGTTCGTGTTGAGGCCGCCGCACAACCCCTT
>JANPHA010000051.1:0-20683 GCA_031424255.1 Burkholderiales bacterium
ACAGCCGTCGTCCTCGAAGAGCACATCGTCGAGGTGATCCGCGATTCCGGCGAGGGCGCGCAGCGCTGCGGCCAGTCGCTCGCCGGGATCGCCGCGAGGATGGGCAACGGCATCTGGACTACCGAGATCATTCCGGCGGAGATCCAGCCGCCGGCGCGCAGCACCGCCGGGGCGAGCGGCATCCGCATCCGCAAGGGCTCGGGCAAGGTCACCAACGGCGGCGACGAGACCGACCTCGTCGTCGCCTTCAACGAGCAGGTGCTGCTCGGGCGCGTCAAGGCCGGGGAGCTCAAGCCCGGCTGCACCATCCTGCTCGAGAGCATGTGGAGGGAGAATCGCGACCCGAAGGTCGTGGCCTCCTACCTCGAGACCGTGAAGGTGCTGGGCGAAAGCGGCTACGACCTGCGCGAAGTCCCGCTGGAAGCGGCGTGCGCCAAGCTCGTGGCCGACTCGCGCCGCGGCAAGAACATGTTCGTGCTCGGGATCCTGTGCGAGATCTACAGCCTCGATCGCAAGCTCGCGTTCGAGCAGGTCGCGCTCACCTTCGGCAAGAAGGATGCGAAGGTGGTCCGCGTGAACCAGGGATTGCTCGAGGCCGGGCAGGCGTGGGCCGCGGAGAACCTCGATTTCAAGTACCGAATCCCGGTGCAGCCCGTGACCGAGCCGCTCGTCGTGGTGAACGGCAACACGGCGCTCGGCCTGGGCGTGCTCGCTTCCGGCATGGACATCTGCGCGATGTACCCGATCACGCCGGCGACCTCGACCTCGCACTTCCTTTCGGAGTGCTTCGAGCGCGTCGGCGGCATGGTGCACCAGGCCGAGGACGAGATCGCCGCCTGCGCCTTCGCCGTGGGCGCGTCCTACGCGGGCAAGTGCGCGGTGACCATCACCTCGGGACCGGGCTATTCGCTCAAGCAGGAGGCGATCGGCCTGGCGGTCATGTGCGAGATCCCGCTGGTGGTGATCAACGTGCAGCGCGGCGGTCCCTCGACGGGCCAGCCGACCAAGTCCGAGCAGAGCGACCTGCTCGCCACGTGCTTCGGCAGCCACGGCGACGCGCCCAAGGTCGTGATGGCGGCCTCGGGCATCGAGGACTGCTTCTACTCGGTTATCGCCGCGCGCAAGATCGCGGAGACCTTCAACACGGTCGTGGTGCTGCTCTCCGACGCGAACCTCGCCTCGGCGCAGCAGCCGTTCCCGCGGCCGAAATTCAGCGAAGACTGGCTGGCTCCCCCCGTGGACCAGACCCCGGTGCCCGAGGGGATGAAGCCCTACGACTGGGACCCGCTCACCGGCATCGCGCGGCGTTTCCAGCCCGGCCAGCCGGGCGGCATGCACACGCTCACGGGCCTCGCGCACGACCGGTCGAGCCGCGTCGCCTATGACGCGACGACCAATGAAGACGGGCTTCGCCACCGCAGCCTCAAGCTCGCGGCGCTGCAGAAGACGCTCAAGGCGCCCGCCGTGTTCGGCGATCGCGAGGGCGAGCTGCTGGTAATCGGCTGGGGAAGCACCCAGGGCACGATCGAGGAGGCCGTGGCGCGCGCTCGCAAGCAGGGGCTGCGCGTGTCCTCGATGCACATCAAGTTCATCCAGCCGCTCGCTTCGGGAATCCGCGAGATCCTCGCGGGCTTCAAGCAGGTGATGACGATCGAGGCCAACTGGTCGGACCGCACCGAGGACGAGCTGGTCGATGAGGACAACCGGCGCTACTCGGCGCTCGCGATGATCCTGCGCTCGCGCTTCCTCGTGGACATCGACTGCTGGAGCCAGGCGCGCGGGGAGCCGATCAAGCCCGGGAAGATCCTGGAAGTGATCCGCGCGAAGCTCGGCGTCACAGGAGAAACGCAATGACCATGCCCGTCACGCAATGCATCCTCAAGCTGCACGAGGAGCACCATGCCCTCGAGGATTTCCAGGGCGGCGTGCCGCGCTGGTGCAGCGGGTGCGGCGACAACGCCATTCTCGCGGCCGTGCAGCGCCTGTGCCGCGACGAGAACCTGAGCCCCGGGCGCACGGTGTTCGTTTCGGGCATCGGCTGCTCGAGCCGCTTCCCCCACTACATGAAGACCTACGGCTTCCACGGTATCCACGGGCGCGCGTTCCCCGTGGCCGAGGGCATCAAGATGGCGCGGCCCGACCTGCACGTGTTCGTGAACACCGGCGACGGCGACTGCTGCAGCATCGGCGCCGGCCACTGGATCCACGCGATCCGCTACAACATGGACATGACCGTGATGCTGCACGACAACCATGTCTACGGCCTCACCAAGAAACAGGCCTCGCCCACCTCGCCTATGGGCCTGAAGAGCAACACGACGCCGCGCGGCTCGTACCTCGAGGCGCTCAATCCGCTTGCCGTGACGCTCGGCGTGCAGAACGTCTCGTTCGTGGCGCAGGCCGTGGACTGGGTCCCCGAGGTGCTCTACGACATCGTGAGCGCAGCCTTCCGCCACCGCGGCTTCTCGTTCGTGCGCATCATCCAGCGCTGCCCGGAGTTCCTGCCCAAGATGTTCGAGCCGTGGCTCCAGGATCCGAAGAAGACGCTGCTGCTCACCCACGCCGACGGGCTCACGCTCTCCCCGGAGCTTGCGCGGACCTACACGAACCAGCGCGAGCACGATCCCTCGAACCTCGACCGCGCCCGCGAGATCGCTTCCTGCGAGGACCCCATCCCTGTGGGGATCCTGTATCGCAATCCGGCGGTGCCGTGCTACGAGAACACTCGCCATGCGGGGCAGTTGCGCACCGCCGAACACACCCGCACCGGGCTCGAGGCGGAGCTCGACCGCTTCACGGTGTGGCCGCAGATCGCCGGGGACGCCGCTCGCGCGGCGTAGATGCCCATGGACATGGACGTGAAATTCGACGAGCAACGGGCCTTCTTCTCCACCGGATTGCGCGAAGCCGAGGGCCTGGAGGCGATCGAAGGGCTCGACCTCGTCCCGGCGCAATTCGCGCGGCTGCGCGACCTCTCGCGCCTGCGGCACGACTTCCCGATCGTGCTGGCAACAAGCGCCTCGGGCGCGGGGACCGTGCAATCTCTTTCGGGACTCGTCGACGAGGTGCTGCGCGAAGTAGCGCCGCGCGGCATGGAAGGCGAGCGCCTGCGCAAGCACGCCCTCAGGCTCGAGCGTGAGATCCGTGCGCGCTCGATCGCTGGCGGGACCGGAATGCTCTCGGCACTGTGGGACGAAGCTGCGACGAAGGTCGGGGCGCCTTCGAAGGAGAATGCCGAGGAAGTGCTGCGCTACACCGCGGCCGCGCTCAAGCTCGACGGCAAGGTGATCGACTGCGATGCGGCGATGCCGGCGCGGTTCATCGCCCACGCCTGGGAAGAAGCGCGCGCCACCAGGACACAGGCGTTTCGCAAGACGGTTGATGCACTGGTCGTGAAGCTCTCCGACATCCTGCGCGCGGCCTTCATCCACTCCGCGGCGGGCCAAACGCCGCAGGCGCTGCGCGCGAGCGTGGGCTCGGCCCGGGACGACGAGTTCGACTTCGACGTGATGTCGCGGCTCATCGGACGACGCGCACCTCGGGACGAGCTGCCTCCCGCGCGGCGCGCTCGCATCGAATGGGCGCTTTCGGTCCTGCGCGCGCAGCGCTTCTACGCCGACCCGAAGACGGGTTCGGCGCCCGGGGCGACGCCGTTCGCGTTCCGCTTCGAGGATTGCGTCGCGGCAGCCGCGGCCTTCCGCGAGCGGCTGCCCGCCGTCGTCGAGACAGTGAAGGCGATCGCCGTGGCGGAGCTCGAAGCCGACGGCCGCTACGACGCGGCGCATCACGATGCCTTCTTCCAGGGCTACGGCGACCGTGCCCTGATGGCCGAGGACCTCGCGCTCTTCCCCGATTACCTCGTGTGCATGGTACCGGGCCGCAGCGCCGCGCCCGGGAACGCCAACCTGATGGAGATCCTTTCCGCGGGCTTCCCGGTCAAGGTCCTGGTCGAAACCGACGACGCGTTCGAGGACGCCCCGATCGGCGCCGGCCGCTTCGCCTTCGGTGTGCGCAGCACGCGACTGGCGATGACCGCGACGGGCCTCGGTGGCGTGTTCGTGCTGCAAGCGCCGAGCTCGAACCTCTACGCGTTGCGCGAACGCATCGCCGCGGGATGTTCCCATCGCGGGCCGACGCTCTTCAGCGTCTATGCCGGCGCGGGCGAGCCCGCCGCCGGCCTGCCGTCGTATCTCACCGCCGCAGCGGCCATGCCCGCGCGCGCGTTCCCGACGTTTTCCTACAATCCCCACGCCGGCGACAACCTCGCGGCGCGCTTCTCCTTCGAGAACAACCCGCAACCGGAAGCCGACTGGCCCGTGGACGCGCTCGAGTACTCCGACGAGGATCTGCAGCGCGTCACCGAAGAGGTCGCGTTCACGTTCGCGGATTTCGCGTTGTGCGACCGCCGCCATGTCGCGCACTTCGCCAGGGTGCCGCGCGAGCGCTGGAACGGGTTCATGCGGCCCGTGGCTGACTGGCTCGCGCTTTCCGAGAAGGAGGCCGCGGAGTGCGTGCCGTACGTGGTGGCCATCGATGCCGGCAACCGCCTGCACCGGTTGATCGTGGATGCGCGCCTCATGCAGGCAGTGCGCAGCTGCCGCCTGCTGTGGCATCGCCTCCAGGAACAGGGGGGAATCCACAATTCGCACGCCGAGCGGCTGCTCGCGCACGAGAAGGCCTCCTGGGAAATGAGCCGCAGGGGGGAAACGGCTGCGACGCCGCCCGCGAGCGCCGAGGCGACCGTCGCGGTCACGGCGCCCGAGACGCCAGTTCCCGCGCGCTCGTCCGGTGAGCCATGGATAGAGACCGCGCGCTGCCCGAGCTGCAACGAGTGCCAGCTGATCAACGACAGGATGTTCCGCTACAACGAGAACAAGCAGGCCTTCATCGGCGACCTGAAGGCCGGGACCTACCGCCAGATGGTGGAAGCCGCCGAGAGCTGCCAGGTCTCGATCATCCATCCCGGCAAACCGTGGGACCCCAACGAGACCGGGCTCGAGGAGTTGGCCGAGCGCGCGCGGCCGTTCCAGTAGAAAGGACAGAAATGGACACCCGAACTCCCCGCCCGATGCCGGATCCGATCGCCGCCTGGCACGCGGAGCACCTCTACTTCAGCCGGCTGCTCGAGCTGCTGCACAAACAGGTCGACGCGATCCACACCGGCGAGCGGCCGAACTACGAGCTCATGCTCGACATAATCTCGTATCTGCGGGACTACGCGGACCGGTTCCATCATCCGCGGGAGGATGTCGCGTTCGCCTGCCTTGCGAAGCGCTGTCCCGACATGGCGCCCGCACTCGAGCGTCTCGGCCAGGAACATCGCGTCATCGCGCATGCCGGCGAGAAGCTTCTCGGTCACCTCAATGCAATCCTCGGCGACGTCATGGTTGCGCGCGAGGAGGTCGAGACGGCCGCGGCGACTTATCTCGTGTACTACGGCAACCATATCGCCAGGGAAGAGAAGGGCGTCCTCGCGCGCGCGGCGCAGTTCCTTATGCCGGAGGACTGGGAAGCGATGAACGCCGCAGTGCCTTCGGGCCGCGATCCACTCACCGGGACCGATCCGGACCAGCGCTACCGCGAGCTGCGCCGGCAGATTGCGCTGGAGGCCTAGCCGGCCCCCGCTACTTGCCAGGCGCTGGAAAACTCGTCGAGGAAGCTGTCGAGGCGATCGGGATCCAGACGGTCGATGCCGGCGGCGAGCGCGCGCCCGCCGCCGGTGGCGAAGCGCCTGCAGAAATCCACTGCGGAAAGCCCGTTGCCGCGCGGCGATCGCACGCTCACCGAATACCCGCCACGCGCGGCCGGCGTGAGCACCGCGTGGGCCCGCTGCGGGTCCGATAGCGACAATCGGTTGGCGAAAGTCCCGCTCACCCGCCGGCTCCAGGGCGCGTCCGGCAACACGAAGGCATCGGCCGTGGGCGACGAGCGCGCCGGGCGCGAGGCGAGCGCGCGATGCAGGTCGATCTCGCGCTCCTTCGTGAGGCGCGCGATGACCGGCTCCTGCTCGGCGAGCTCGAGGGCCGCCTCCGGCAGGTTGTCGCCGAAGGCGCCCGCCACCGCCCAGGCGCGGAAGCGGCCGAGCAGGTGGCGGTCGACGAGCGCGCTGGTGCAGAGCGTGCCGGATTCGTCGATCACCGCGACGAGGTTCGGATGCTTCGGAATGGGCCCGGCGAAATGGTGGTCGAAGTAGCGCACCTGCGCGCCGAGCGCGAGCAGTGTCTCCAGGCCCGCGCGATTTCGGTCGAGCGAGATGTCGAGCACCGTCACGCGATCGCCGCGCCGAGCGGGGACGTCTTTCAGCAGCTCGATCTCGCGCTTGAGTCCGGTGACGAGCGTGGACTCCAGCGGCTCGGCGAGCCGCAACTGGCGCAGCGCGCAGATGCCGTCCGCGTCGCCGTTAAATACGTCGAAGCAACGCAAGCTCCGCCTCCCGGATCGAGCCTTCGCGCGTGGTGTCCACTGCAAGCGCCGATCCAGTCTCATCCTCGTCCAGGGGCTCGCGCTGCGCGATCTGCATTGCGAGCACGGCAGCGTCGGCTTCGGATGCGTCGCCGTGGCCTCGGGAGCGGATCTCGAGTCGCTCCCGCAGCGCGGCTTCCGGCGCCGCGCACGCGACGATCGCGAAGGCCACACCCGCGCGCGCCGCCGTCATCGCTGCGTCATTTCTCCGGCGCAGTCTCCGCGGACCTCTTCACCACGCCATTTCCCTTGCGCCCGGTCAAACCGCGCGCGGCCGGGGGCGCTATCGTCTCTGCACAAGGGGGCGATATGCGACTGAAGACGCGGCCTTCAGCCTACGCAATAGCTCCATCCGGCGCGCGCCATGTCCTGTAATCCCGGCACGCGCGCGAGGCCGACGATCGCGAGCGCGATCACGATCGATCCCGCCGCCTGCCGCAATCCGGGCGTGCGCCGTATCGCCATCAGCCGTTGCGCCGCGAGGCCCGCGGCGAGCAGCGTCGGCAGCGTGCCGAGCCCGAAGGCGACCATGACCGCGGCGCCGCTCACCGGGCCGCCGCTCGCGAGCGCCAGGAGCAGCATCGTGTACACCAGCCCGCACGGCACCCATCCCCATGCGAGTCCCGCGCCGAACGATTTCGCGGTGGTGTCGATCGGGATGAAGCGCCGGGCGATCGGCTCCACGCGCTTCCACACGACGGACCCCACCCGCTCGAGCCGCACGACCGTGCGACCCCATCCCGCGATGTAGAGGCCGAGCATCAGCATCATCATGTTGGCCAGGGCGAACATCGCGGTCTGCGCAAACAGCACCGGGCCGGCGAGCTGGCCCAGGCCACCGAGCACTCCGACGGCCGCGCCCGCCACCGCGTAGCTCGCGATGCGCCCGGCGTTGAACGCGAACTGCCGCGCGAAAAGGGAGCCGCGCGCGGCGATCGAGAAGCTCCCGACGATGCCGCCGCACATGCCCGCGCAGTGCACGCCGCCCAGCAATCCCGCGAGGAACGCGGCCAGCGCGAGTGTCGCCATCACATCACGCGCGAATAGCGCGCACGCTCCTCGGTGGCACGCAGGTAGCGGTCGAACACCGCGCAGATCGCGCGCACCAGCAGGCGTCCGGCAGGCGTCACGATGATGTATTCCGCTTCGAGCTCGACCAGGCCATCGGCTTCCATGCGCGCGAGGTCGCGCAGCTCGGCGGCGAAGTAGCGGTCGAAATCGACGAGGTAGGCGATCCCCATCGCCTCCTTGGAGACGATCGACTGGCAGGCGAGCGAGTGGATCACCGCGCGCCGCAGCAAGTCGTCGGGCGTGAGCTCGATGCCGCGCAGCACCGGGAGCCGGCCCTCGCCCAGCATCGCTTCGTAGTCGTCGAGCGACCTCACGTTCTGCACGTAGGTCGGCCCGATCCTGCCGATGGCCGCGACGCCGAGCCCGACGAGGTCGCAGTCTCCCCCCGCGGCGTAGCCCTGGAAATCGAGCCTGAGGCGTCCGGTGGCCTGCGCCACCGCGAGCTCGTCCGAAGCCTTGGCGAAATGGTCCATCCCGATGTGACTGTAGCCGGCCGCGCCGAGCCGCGCGATCGCACTCGCCATGAGCTCGAGCTTCGTGTCCGGCGACGGCAGGTTGGAAGCGACGATGCGCCGCTGCGCCTCCGAGTCCTCCGGCGGGTGGGCATAGGAGTGGAGCGCGATGCGGTCGGGATCGCATTCCAGGACGCGATCCAGCGTTCGCGACAATCCGGCCGCCGCCTGCTTCGCAAGCCCATGGATGAGATCGAGGCTCACCGAGCGGAAGCCGTGCGCGCGCGCCGCGACGATCACCGCGCGCGTATCGTCGAACGACTGCCCGCGGTCGGCGGCGAGCCGCACGTCGCGGTCGAAATCGTGGACGCCCACGCTCACCCGGTTGAAGCCGAGGCGTGCGAGGTGGGCCACGCGGCGGGCATCGGCGCGCCGCGGATCGATCTCGATCGAGCAATCGGCCCCGGGAGCGAGCTCGAAATGACTGCGGACCGTATCCATCAGGCGCCGCGAGTCCTCGTCCCCGAGGAAGCTGGGCGTGCCGCCGCCCCAATGCATGCGCGCGATGCGGCGATCGCCCCCCATGGCATGCGCGACGAGGCGCATCTCTCGCCCGAGATGGGCCAGGTACCCCGTGTCGCCGAAAGGGACGCGGACGTATAATCCGAGTTGCCGCGAAAAGCCGCCGATATTGCGGTTCGCAAGCCAATGGCGATAAGCCTCCGCGTCGAACGCCTCGATGAAGCGCTCTGCGGTCGGATAGGAGGTGTAGCGCGGGCCGTTCCCTCCGTACTTGCGCAGCAGGTCCGCGTCGATGGCCGGGGGAGTGCCCCGGATCGCGCCCGCGGGCAAGCCGGCCACTTTCGCGAGATTCATTCCCCCACTATGGGCCGCCGGCCGCGGCCGCTGTTGACGCCCGTCAAAGACCGCCGACGAACGAGATGAACCGCCCGAGCTTCACCATTGCCGAAGACGACGAGCAAGCGGCCGCGAAGATCGATGCGCAGTTTCCGGGCGCACGGCTGGTGGTGCTGGGCCCCGCCATCGGGGTGGCGATCTTCGCGGCAGCGCTCGCCATCGCCGCGGCGTTGGTGGGGTTCCATCGCGAGGAGATGCTGCTCGCAGCTGCGGGCATGGGCTGCGCGGCGGCGCTTCCCGCGCTCTTCCTGCTCTATCGCCAGCGCGCCGAGCGCCGCAACACGTTGCGCGAGTTGCACAACGTGCAGACGCGCGTGGGCGGGATCGTGGAATCCGCGATGGATGCGCTCATCTCGGTCAACGAGGAGCAGCGCATCGTCATCTTCAATGCCGCGGCCGAGCGCGTGTTCCGCTGGCCGCGCGCCGCCGTCATCGGGCAGCGGCTCGACGTGCTGATACCCGAGCGCTTCCGCGCGGCGCACGCCGGCCACATCGAGCGCTTCGCGCGCACCGCCACCACCTCGCGCGACATGGGCGCCCGGATGGTGCTCTACGGGCTGCGCGCGGACGGCGAGGAGTTTCCGATCGAGGCGTCGATCTCCCAGCACAGCGAGGACGGCGGCAAGCTTTTCACCGTGATCCTGCGCGACGTGACCGAGCGCGTGCGCTCCGAGGATTCGCTCGCCCGCAGCGAGGCGCGGCTGCGAGGCGTCCTCGATTCGGCCATGGACGCCATCATCACCGTCGACGAGAGCCAGCATATCGTGCTCTTCAACCAGGCCGCCGAGCTGGTCTTCGGCTGCCCGCGCGACGAGGCCATCGGCGCCCCGCTCGCCTGGTTCATTCCGGAGCGCTTCCGGGCCGCGCACTCCGAACACCTGCGGCGCTTCGCCGAGGCCGGGACGTCCTCGCGGCGCATGGGCATGCAGCGCATCGTGATGGGGCTGCGTCGCAACGGCGAGGAGTTTCCCATCGACGCGTCGATCTCGCAGGTGAGCGAGCGCGGCCAACGCCTCTACACGGTGATCCTGCGCGACGTGACCGAGCGCACGCGCCAGGAGCGGGCGCTGCGCAACTCGCGCGACGAGATCCGCGCCCTCGGACTCGCCGCCAATGACCTGCGCGAGCAGGAAAAGCGGCGCGTCGCGCGCGAGCTCCACGACGAGCTCGGCCAGGCGCTCACGGCGCTCAAGCTCGACGTGGGCTGGCTGAAGGGCCGGGTCGGCGAGGAGGAAGCGGCGATCCACCACAAGCTCGCCTCGATGCAGCTGCTGCTCGACGCAACGGTGGGCGCCACGCGCCGCATCTCCTCCGACCTGCGGCCGCTGGTGCTCGACGACCTCGGGCTGGGGGCGGCCGCCGACTGGCTCGTGCAGAATTTCACCCAGCGCACCGGCATCCCCTGCGAGCTCGCGTTGGGCGGCGGCATCGAGGAGATCGCCGATCCGCACGCGACCACGATCTTCCGCACCCTGCAGGAGTCGCTCACCAACGTCGCGAAGCATGCCCACGCGAGCTCGGTGGAAGTGTCGCTTTCGCTGCATCACGACCACGTCGCGCTCATCGTGCGGGACGACGGCCGCGGCTTCTCGACCGACGAGCCGCGCAAGCTGGGCTCCTTCGGGCTGCTCGGCCTGCGCGAGCGCGCCTACCTCCTCGGCGGCGACGTCTCGCTCGCGAGCGAGCCGGGACGCGGTACCAACGTCGAGATGCGCCTTCCCCCGCCCGAAGCCGGAGACAAGCCGTGATTCGCATCGTGCTCGCCGACGACCATACGATCGTGCGCGAGGGCCTCAAGCAGCTGCTGGAGGCCGCGGAGGGCCTCGAGGTCGTCGCCGAGGCGCGCGACGGCAACGAGGTGATGAAGATCGTGCGCGAGCGGGAGTTCGACCTGCTCCTGCTCGACATGTCGATGCCGGGAAAGAGCGGGATCGAGGTCATCAAGCAGGTGCGCTCGGAAAACGCGAAGCTGCGCATCCTCGTTCTCAGCATGCACGCGGAGCGGCAATACGCGATCCGCGCGATCCGCGCCGGGGCATCCGGCTACCTCACCAAGGAAAGCGCGACGCGCCAGCTGGTGGAAGCGATCCGCAAGGTCGCCGGCGGCGGCGCCTTCATCAGCGCCGAGGTGGCCGAGCAGCTCGCGCTCGGCGCGATGCCCGACGCAACGCGCGCGCCGCACGAGTCGCTCTCGGACCGCGAATTCCAGATCTTCCGCCTGATCGCCGAGGGCAAGTCGGTCTCCGACATCGCCGAGCGCCTCAACCTCTCGGTGAAGACGGTGAGCACGCACAAGGCGAACATCATGCACAAGATGCGCATGGAGACCTCGGGCGAGCTGATCCGTTACGCGCTCGCCCACCGGCTGGTGGACGAGCCCGCCGCCTGAGCCGCTAGCCCCCCACCTTCACCTCGCCCAGTCCGGCGCCGTCGCGGCGGATCTCGCCGCGCAGCACCGCGGCCGCCGCCGCCAGGTCCGCGGACAGGCCGTCGACGATATCGTCGATGGAGACGATGCCGCAGACCTCGCCGCGCGCGTCGGTGACGACGAGGCGCCGCACACCGTGGGCCCGCATCGTCTCGAGGGCCTCGTGGACGTCGGCGTCTTCGCGCACCGTGGCGATGACCGGGGTCATCGCCGCGCCCACGGTCAGGGCTTCCGAGGCGAACCCCGCGAGCGCGAGGTCGCGGTCGGTGACGATGCCCACCGGCGACGCGGCGCTAGCGGCTCCGCCGTCCATCACCAGCAGCGCTCCGACCCGGAAGCGGCGCATCGCCGCGGCGGCCTCGGAAATGGAAGCCGAACGCGTGGTGGCGAGCACCTTGCGCGTGTAGACGCGCTCGATTTTCATTCCGTCCCCGTTGCGAATCGTGAAGGCGAGTGTATCGAGCGGCGGACCACGCCCTTTGACCCCGGTCAACCGTTGTGCAGGCCCGCGAGCCTCTAGGAAATTTCCTAGTGCGCCGCTCGGAGCGCACCCCACCCGCCTTTGCGCCAAGGACGAGGGATCGATTCGTCCGGCGCCGATATTCGAAGGCGTGAACGCCGGGCAGAGTTGCGGCATGCCGATGCAACGCCTGCACCCGCCACCAGGAGACGAACCCATGCGACCCGCCACTGCCCGAATCGAAGCCATGCCGCGCCATCTGAACATCGTGGCGCGCACCGAGGCGCCCAGGCGTCGCAACCCGAACGTGGTCGCCTGCCCGACCCGCTGCACGAGCTGCAATCTGCGCGAGTTCTGCCTGCCGTGCGGCGTGAACGATCCGGATGCGGGGCTTCACGACGACCTCGCCTACACCCGCAGGCGCGTGCGCCGCGGCGAAAGCCTCTACCACGCGGGCGGCGCCTTCGATTCGCTCTACGCGGTACGCAGCGGCTTCTTCAAGAGCAGCGTCGTGCTCGAGGACGGCCGCGACCAGGTGACCGGCTTCCACATGGCGGGCGAGATCCTCGGCATGGACGGCATCGGCACCGAAACCCACAACGTGGGCGTGAGCGCGCTCGAGGACAGCGAGGTCTGCATCATTCCGTACGAGCTGCTGGTCGAGCCGCGCCTGCAACGCCAGCTCCACAAGGTGATGAGCCGCGAGCTGGTGCGCGACCAGGGGGTGATGATGCTGCTCGGCACGATGCGCGCCGAGGAGCGCCTCGCCGCGTTCCTGCTCAACCTCTCGCAGCGCTTCGTGGCGCGCGGCTTCTCGTCGCACGAATTCCACCTGCGCATGACCCGCGAAGAGATCGGCAGCTACCTCGGCCTGTCCCTCGAGACCGTGAGCCGCCTCTTCTCGCGCTTCCACGAAGAGGGCCTGATCAGCGTGCAGCAGAAGCACGTCCACATCCTCGATGTGCCCGGCCTGCGCGCTGTCATGGTCCACAACAACGACTGAAAGGAAGATCATGGCAAGCCACAAGCACATCCTCGTTCCCACCGACGGCTCCAGGCTCTCGCTCAAGGCGGCGAAGGAAGCCGCGTCGCTCGCGAAGGACCTGAAGGCGAGGATCACCGCCGTCTATGTGATCCCGCCGTGGTCGCCGCCGCTGCAGGACGAAAGCTCGATCATGTACAGCGCCGTGTACAACGAGGCGGCCTATCGCAAGGCCACCGAGGCGCACGCCGGCAAGATACTGGACAAGATCGTCGCGGCCGCCGCCGCGGCGAAGGTGCGCTGCGACAAGGTCGTGGTGAGCAACGGCCACGCGTGGGAGGGCATCATCCAGGCCGCGAGGAAGGCGAAATGCGACCTCATCGTCATGGCCTCCCACGGGCGCGGCGGCTTGGGCGGCGTGCTGCTCGGAAGCGAGACCCAGAAGGTGCTCACGCATTCGAAGACTCCGGTGCTCGTCTGTCGCTAGGGTGACATCATGTTCACTCACATTCTCTTTCCGACCGACGGCTCCCCCGCCTCCGACCAGGCGGCCGAGACCGCCATCGGCCTGGCGAAGAGCGAGGGCGCGCGCATCACCGCATACCACGCGATCCCGCCCTACCTCCCCCCGATTCCCGAAATGACCTACGGATACATGTACCTGCTCACGCCGGAGGAATACGAAAAGGGCGCGCGCCGCGACGCGGCCGCGTTTGTCGCACGGGTCGCGGCCCTGGCGCGCGCGCAGCAGATCGAGTTCGACAGCGTGGTCGAGACCGCCGCGCGGCCCTGGGAAGCGATCGTCAAGGCGGCCGAAGGCAACCGCTGCGACCTGATCGCCATGGCCTCGCACGGCCGCAAGGGCCTCGCCGGCCTGTTGCTGGGCAGCGAGACGCAGAAGGTCCTCACGCACGCTTCGATTCCGGTGCTGGTCTGCCGGTGATTCGCGCGGCCTGGCCGCGCGCTCACCGGCGATCCTCGAGCATCAGGCCGATGGCGCTCGCCGCCGCGCCGAGGATCCAGAAGAACAGGAAACCCAGCGTGTAGATTCCGAGCGGCGCGATGCCGTGGAGCTGGTGCACGTCGAGCGGATCCAGGATCGAGAAGACCACTCCCACCGCCGGAATCGCGACCAGGAAGCCGGGCCACAATATCCCGATCCAGCGCTGCTTCATCGAACGTCGGCTCGCGGATGCGACGCGAGCGTTGTGGCGTCCTGCGCGGCGCTCCAGTCCCCCGCGACACGCCAGGTGCCGGCGGGATCCTCGAGGGACAAGCGCCAGTGGCCCTGGCGCAGCGGCGCCACCCCTCCCGCGTAGGCGCCGGGCGTCGTGGCCGCGAGCACGATCGACTGATCCTCGCCGGCGCGCGTCGGATGCACGAGGCGTAACCGCAGCGACGCGCCCGCCGCCCCGCGCGGCGACAGGACGACTCGCACCTCGCTGCGATCGGCATTGAAGTGCACGGCCGCGCTCACCCCGAGCGCACCCGCCCTCTCGTCGCGCGCGATGTCGCGATTCACGCCGAGACCCTGGCGGTAATAGTCGTCGGCGACCAGGCCGTCGAACGACGTCACCGCGAGCGCGAGGGTGACGAAGCCGGCGACCACGACCGCCGCCGGGCCGGCCATCAGGATCCACGGCCAGGGCTCGCGGTACCAGGCGCGCGACAGGACGGGAGGCTGCGGGCTCGACATGATCTCTCCTAGGGAAGCAGGAAACGCGACGGCTCGCGAATGGCGCGGGGCTGCCCGGCATCACTCCATTCGAGGACGAATTCCAGCGGCTGCGCGCCGTGGGCAGCGCCGCGGTCGGCGCGCACGCGCACCGCGATCATCCGCGCGGTGAGCGCGTCGACTTCGAGCGGGGCGTCGGCGAGCAGCTCGAGATTGGCGAGCGTGGCGGGGCCGCGCACGCCGAGCGCGAAGCGGTGCGGCTTCTCCTCGGTGTTCATCACCTGCAGGCGATAGACGTTCTCGATGCGCCCGTCGCCCACCTCGCGCGCGAGGCTGCCGCGATCGCGAATCACGTCCATCTTCACCGGCACGCGGTTCCAGAGCGAGATCGCCGCCGCGACCGAGATCGCGGCGAGGATCGCGGAGTAGACCAGCACCCGCGGGCGCATCACGCGGCGCAGGATCGCGCGCGGGCCCCAGGAATTGCGCAGCGCGTTCTCGGTGGAGTACCGGATCAGGCCGGGCGCGTAGTTCATCTTGTGCATCACCTGGTTGCAGCCGTCGATGCAGGCCGCGCAGCCGATGCATTCGTATTGCAGGCCCTGGCGGATGTCGATTCCCGTCGGGCAGACCTGCACGCAGATGCCGCAGTCGACGCAGTCGCCCAGGCCCTGCGAGCGCGGGTCGGCGGCGCGGCTGCGTGAGCCACGCGGCTCGCCGCGCGCGATGTCGTAGGTGATCACCAGCGTATCGGAGTCGAACATCGCGCTCTGGAAGCGCGCGTACGGGCACATGTGCTTGCATACCTGCTCGCGCATCCAGCCGGCGTTGCCGTAGGTCGCGAGCGCGTAGAAGCCGATCCAGAACCACTCCCACGGCCCGGGCGTGAGGCTCGCCACCTCGCGCGCGAGCTCGCGGATCGGCGTGAAGTAGCCCACGAACGTGAAGCCGGTCCACAGTGCCAGCGCGATCCACACCGAGTGCTTCGCCGCCTTGAGCGCGACCTTGCGCGCTCCGGTGCCGGAGCGGTCGAGCTTCATGCGCGCGAGGCGGTCGCCCTCGATCCAGCGCTCGATCTCCATGAAGATCTCGGTGTAGACCGTCTGCGGACACGCGTAGCCGCACCACAGCCGCCCGGCGATGGCGGTGAAGAGGAAGAGCGAGAGTGCCGCGATCACCAGCAGCACCGCGAGGTAGATGAAGTCCTGCGGCCACAGCACCAGCCCGAAGATGTAGAACTTGCGCGCGGCGAGGTCGAAGAGCAGCGCCTGGCGGCCGTTCCATTCCAGCCACGCCGTGCCGTAGAACACGAGCTGCGTCACGGCGACCGTGGCCCAGCGCCAGCGCGCGAACCATCCCGACACCGCGCGGGGGTAGATCTTGCGGCGAATCTCGTAGAGGGACTGCTCGAGGCCCGCCGCGGGAGCGCTCATGGCGTCGCTGCGACTTTGCGCTTCGCGTCGGGGTGGGAAAGCCCGTAGACATACGCGGCGAGCACGTGCACGCGCGATTCCCCGAGCAGATCGCGATGGGCCGGCATCATGCTGCTGCGGCCCTTCGTGAGGGTCTCGACGATCGTCGCCTCCGACGAGCCGTAGAGCCACACCTGGTCGGTGAGGTTGGGCGCGCCCATCGCGGTGTTGCCCTTGCCCTCCGCGCCGTGGCAGGCGACGCAATAGGTCGCGAAGATCGCGCGTCCCCGGGTCGCACGCGGCGCATCGTGAGGCAGGCCCGAAAGCGAACGCACGAAGTTGGCGACGTCGCGCGTGCCTTCGGGGCCGAGTGCCGCGCCGAGCGCGGGCATCACGCCGTTGCGCCCGTCGAGGATCGTGGTCTTGATCACCTGGGGATCGCCGCCATAGAGCCAATCGCCGTCGGTGAGATTGGGAAAGCCCTTGCCCCCGCGCGCATCCGATGCGTGGCATTGCGTGCAGTAGTTGAGGAAGAGCTTCTGGCCGATCGCGCGCGCCTCGGGATCGGCGGCGAGATCCTTCAGGTCGGTGGCCGCGAATTTCGCGAATCTCGGGCCATAGCGGCTCTCGGCCTCGCGCATCTCGGCGGCGTGCTCGTCCGCGGAGGACCACTTGGTGGCGCCGCTCCAGGATCCCAGGCCCGGATAGATGCACAGGTAGCCGAGGCTGAAGACGATGGTGACCACGAACAGCCACACCCACCAGAGCGGCAGCGGATTGTTGTTCTCGACGAGGTCCTCGTCCCACACGTGGTCGGTCTGTGCCGGATCGTTCACGACCCGCTTGCGGCTCATCGAGAACAGCAGCCAGAGGCAGGCGGCGATGCTGGCGAGCGTCACCGCCGCGATGAAGACACTCCAGAAAGAGCCGGTGAAATCACTCATGAGTCGTCCTCGATCACCATCCGCCCCGCCTCCTCGAATCCCTTGCGATTCCTGCCATGCAGCGCCCAGGCGACGATCGCGAGGAAGGCCAGGAAGCTCGCTACCGTGACGATCGTGCGGATCAGGTTGATTTCCATGTCTTACCTCGCGTTGCGCAGCGCCAGGCCGAGGCCCTGCAGGTACGCGATGAGCGCGTCCTGCTCGGTCTTGCCGGCGAGCTCCTGCTTCGCGCCCGCGATTTCGGCATCGGCATAGGGAGCGCCGAGCGTGCGCAGCACGCGCAGCTTGGTCTCGATCGCGGAGGCGTCGGCGGCGGTCGCCGCGAGCCACGGGTAGCCGGGCATGTTGGATTCGGGCACGACGTCGCGCGGGTTGTTGAGATGGATGCGGTGCCAGTCGTCTCCGTAGCGCCCGCCCACGCGCGCGAGGTCCGGCCCGGTGCGCTTGCTGCCCCATTGGAACGGCCGGTCGTAGACGAACTCGCCGGCGACCGAATAATGGCCATAGCGCTCGGTCTCCGCGCGGAACGGCCGGATCATCTGCGAGTGGCAGTTGTAGCAGCCCTCGCGCACGTAGATGTCGCGCCCGGCGAGCTGCAACGGCGTATAGGGTTTCAGCCCCGCAACCGGCTCGGTGGTGGAGCGCTGGAAGAAGAGCGGCACGATCTCCACCAGCCCGCCCACGCTCACCACCAGCAGCACGAGCACGATCAGGAGCCCCGTCTTCCTCTCGATCAGGTCATGGGTGAATTTCATTTCGCTCGCTCCCGGTGGGAATGCATGGCGCGCTTACGCGTGCGCCGCCGCGGCCTCGGGTATGCGCGCATCCTGGGCGCGGCCCGCGGCGAGCGTCATCGCGACGTTCCACGCCATCAGCAGCATTCCGCCGAGGTAGAGCACGCCCCCGGCGAGCCGGATCGCGTAGAACGGATAGGTCGCCTTCACGCTTTCCACGAAGCTGTAGGTGAGCGTGCCGTCTTCACTCACGGCTCTCCACATCAGGCCTTGCATCACTCCGGCGATCCACATCGCGCAGATGTACAGCACCACGCCCACGGTCGCGATCCAGAAATGCAGGTTGATGGCGCGCACGCTGAACATCTCGACGCGCCCGACCAGCCGCGGAATCAGGTAATACAGGCTGCCGAAGGTGATGAAGCCGACCCATCCGAGCGCCCCGGCGTGCACGTGGCCGATGGTCCAGTCGGTGTAGTGCGAGAGCGCGTTGACGGTCTTGATCGACATCATCGGGCCCTCGAACGTCGCCATGCCGTAGAACGAGAGCGAGACGATCAGGAACTTGAGGATCGGGTCGGTGCGCAGTTTGTGCCACGCACCCGAGAGCGTCATGATCCCGTTGATCATCCCGCCCCACGAGGGTGCCAGCAGGATCAGCGAGAAGACCATGCCCAGGGACTGCGTCCAGTCGGGCAGCGCGGTGTAGTGCAGGTGGTGCGGGCCCGCCCACATGTAGGTGAAGATCAGCGCCCAGAAGTGCACGATCGACAGCCGGTACGAATAGATCGGCCGCCCGGCCTGCTTGGGAATGAAGTAGTACATCATCCCGAGGAAGCCCGCGGTGAGGAAGAATCCCACCGCGTTGTGGCCGTACCACCACTGCACCATCGCGTCCTGCACGCCGGCGTACGCGGAATACGACTTCCAGAACGTGACCGGCATCGCGGCGCTCTCGACCACGTGCAGCAGCGCCACCGTGAGGATGAAGGCGCCGAAGAACCAGTTGGCCACGTAGATGTGGTTCACCTTGCGCCGGGCGAGCGTGCCGAAGTACACGATCGCGTAGCAGATCCAGACGACCGCGAGCAGCACGTCGATCGGCCACTCGAGCTCGCCGTATTCCTTGCCCTGCGTGTAGCCGAGCGGCAGCGTGATCGCGGCCAGCACGATCACCAGCTGGTAGCCCCAGAAAGTGAACGCGGCGAGCCGGTCGGAGAAAAGGCGCACCTGGCACGTGCGCTGCGCGACGTAATACGAGGTCGCGATCAGCGCGCAGCCGCCGAAGGCGAAGATCACCGCGTTGGTGTGCAGCGGCCTGAGGCGTCCGTACGAGAGCCACGGCGTATCGAAATTGAGCTCGGGCCACAGCAGCTGCGCGGCGATCACCACGCCGACGAGCATCCCGACCACGCCCCAGACCACCGACATGACCGCGAATTGCCGCACCACCTTGTAGTTGTACGTCCCTTCGGCCCGCATGCCCGGCCCCCTTCGCGACTCGATCCCCGAATCGTAGGGGCACGGGTGGCGGCGCGTTTGACCCCGATCAAGGTCCGGCTGCGTAACCGGGAGAGTTGACCGGGATCAAGCCCGCGCCCCGGCGCCGCACTAGCGTGGGGAATGCTCGACGACCTGCTGCTGCTCGCGTGGCCCGCGGCGCATCCGGAGATCCTCGCACGACGCCGCGGCGCGGTGATCGTCGAGCGCGTGCGCGCGCTCGCGCTCGTCTTCGCGGCCCTGACGGTGGCGTGGATCCCGGTGGACTGGGCGGCATTCGGCTCCTCCCACTGGCAAAACCTCGCGGCCGCGCGCCTGGTTGCCGCGATCGCGCTGCTGGCACTCGCCGCGGTGTGCCGGCCCGGCGCCGCGACTTCCGCGCAGGTGCGTGTCCGCCTGCTCGGCCTGTACGCGATTCCGGTGCTGTTTTTCGCCGCGACGCTCGAGATCTTCCTCGAGGTGCCGCGCGCGGGCGTGGCGGCGGGCGTGGCCGCGGCGTATTCGTTCGTGCCGTTCCTCCTCGCGGCCGGCATCTCGGCGTTTCCGCTCACCGCCCTCGAGTCGTTCGCGCTCGCGGCGATCGGCTTCTTCGCCGAGGCCTGGGCGCTCAACGCGCGCGGCCGCACTCTCCTGCCCTACAATGAAATCGAGGGATTCTGGCTGCTGCTGCTGATCGCGGGCGTGGCCGCGTTTGCCGCGATGAGCCAGCTGCGACTGCTGGCCGCGCTCGTGCTGCAGGCCGTGCGCGACCCGCTGACACTCTGCCTGCGGCGCGAAGCGGGCAAGGAGCTGCTCGACGCGCAGTTCCTGCTGGCGGTGCGAAACATCGCTCCGCTCACCGTGATCTTCGCCGACATCGACCATTTCAAGGCGGTGAACGACGCGTTCGGCCACGAAACGGGCGATCGCGTGCTGGCGGAGGTCTCTGCGTCGCTGCGCGGCGTGCTGCGGGGATCCGACGTGTTGGTGCGCTGGGGCGGGGAGGAATTCGTGATCGTGTTGCCGCAGGCCGACCGTGGCGAGGCGGTTTCGCTCATGGAGCGGCTGCGGACCCGGGGCTTCGCGCTCCTGCCCGATGGGCGCGCTGTCACGCTCAGCATGGGCGTGGCGGAATATCGCAGCGACGCCGTGGGCAATTCCGCCGACCTCGTGGCGCTCGCCGACCAGCGCATGTACGCGGCGAAACAGGCCGGCCGCGACTGCTACGTGGATAGCTCGAACGAAGCCGCGCGGCCGATCCTCGGCGCGTCGGCGCCCTCCTCCGCCGCCGCCCTCGTGCGCTGAGAGGAGCGCCGCATCAGCCCGGCACGCGAACGCCACCGTACTGGTCCGCCTCGAGGCGGATCCCGCTTCTCGCGACGCGCGCGAGGACCGCGATCTCCGCCGCCAGGCCCTCGACCACGTCGTCGAGCGAGAGGATGCCGGCGATCGCGCCGTCGCGCTGCAGCACGAGCAGCCGGCGCACGCCGCCCACATCCATCTGAACCAGCGCCTCGTGAAGGGTCGCATTCTCGTCGATGGTCGAGACCAGCGGCGACATCACCTCGCCCACGCACACCTCGCGCGGGGAGAGCCCATCGGCCATGGCCTGGACGACGAGGTCGCGATCGGTAACGATGCCGATCGCCTCTTCCTGCAGCGGCGC
>JANPHA010000052.1:0-17013 GCA_031424255.1 Burkholderiales bacterium
TACACGCGCGCAGTGGCAGGCAATATCGGCGATTGTATCGGAACCGCGGGCCCGGCGGGTACAGACATGATCACGGGGTGGTACTCGGCTTCCGCGGATTCGATCCCGATTCTGTGCATTACCGGGCAGGCCCCGCGCGCGCGCATGCATAAGGAGGACTTTCAGGCGGTGGACATCGCCTCCATCGCCAAGCCGGTTTGCAAATGGGCTGTGACGGTGATGGAGCCCGCACAAGTCCCGCGCACCTTCCAGCAGGCTTTCCATGTCATGCGCTCGGGCCGGCCGGGCCCGGTGCTGATCGACCTGCCGTTCGACGTGCAGATGGGCGAGATCGAGTTCGACCTCGAGACCTACGAGCCGCTGCCGGCGTACAAGCCGCGCGCCACGCGCAAGCAGGTCGAGAAGGCGCTCGCGATGATGAACGACGCCGAGCGCCCGCTGATCGTGGCGGGCGGCGGCATCATCAACGCCGACGCGTGCGATCTGCTCGTGCAGTTCGCCGAGATCACCGGCGTCCCGGTGATTCCAACGCTCATGGGCTGGGGCGCGATACCCGACGATCATCCGCTGATGGCCGGCATGGTCGGCCTGCAGACATCGCATCGCTACGGCAATGCGACGATGCTCGCCTCCGATTTCGTGCTCGGCATCGGCAACCGCTGGGCCAATCGCCACACCGGCTCGATCGACGTCTACACCAGGGGCCGCAGGTTCGTGCACGTGGACATCGAGCCGACCCAGATCGGGCGCGTGTTCGACCCCGACTACGGCATCGTCTCGGATGCGAAGGCCGCGCTCGAGCTCTTCGTCGAGGTCGCGAAGGAATGGAGCGCGATGGGATTGCTGCCGGCGCGCAAGCAGTGGGCGGCGGACTGCCGCGAGCGCCGGAAGACAATGCTGCGCAAGACCAACTACGACAGCGTCCCGATGAAGCCGCAGCGCGTCTACCAGTGCATGAACCGCGCGTTCGGCAAGGACGTCTGCTACGTGAGCACGATCGGGCTCTCGCAGATCGCCGGGGCGCAGTTCCTGCACGTCTACAAGCCGCGCCACTGGATCAACTGCGGGCAGGCGGGGCCGCTCGGCTGGACGCTGCCCGCGGCGCTCGGCGTGGTCAAGGCCGATCCCACCCGCCAGGTCGTGGCGCTTTCGGGCGACTACGACTTCCAGTTCATGATCGAGGAGCTCGCGGTGGGCGCGCAGTTCAAGCTGCCCTACATCCACGTCGTCGTGAACAACGCCTACCTCGGGCTGATCCGCCAGGCGCAGCGCAACTTCGGCATGGATTTCCAGGTGCAGCTCGCGTTCGAGAACATCAACTCGCCCGAGCTCGGCGTCTACGGGGTCGACCACGTCGCGGTCGCCGAGGGCCTGGGATGCAAGGCGATTCGCGTGCGCACCCAACAGGAGATCGCACCCGCGATCGCGCAGGCGCGGCGATGGATGGAGTACTACAAGGTGCCGGTGGTGATCGAGGTGATCCTCGAGCGCGTGACCAACATTTCGATGGGCACCGAGATCGACAACATCACCGAGTTCGAGGAGCTCGCGGCGGGGCGCGAGGACGCGCCCTCCGCCGTCGGCGTCTTGCTCGACTGAAAGGGAAAGAGACCACGATGCCGCGATTCGCCGCCAACCTCACGATGCTCTTCAACGAGGTCGACTTCCTCGACCGCTTCGAGGCCGCGGCCCGCGCCGGCTTCCAGGGCGTCGAGTACCTTTTCCCCTACGCCTATCCGAAGGAGCGCCTCGCGGAGCAGCTCGCGGCCAACGGCCTCACGCAGGTGCTGCACAACCTGCCCGCGGGCGACTGGGCGAAGGGCGAGCGCGGCATCGCCTGCCTGCCCGGCCGCGAGCGCGAGTTCCGGGACGGCGTCGGCAAGGCGATCGAGTACGCGAAGGCGTTGGGCTGCAGGCAGGTGAACTGCCTCGCCGGAATCGCGCCGCAGTACAACGATCCCGCGCGGATTCGCGACACCTTCGTCGGCAACCTGCGCTTCGCCGCGGACCAGCTCGGCGCCGCCGGAATCCGCCTGCTGATCGAGCCGTGCAACACGCGCGACATTCCGGGATTCTTCCTCAACCGCTCGCAGCAGGCGATCGACATCATCGACGACGTCGGCTCGGACAACCTCTGGCTGCAGTACGACATCTATCACATGCAGGTCATGGAGGGCGATCTCGCGCACTCGATCCAGCGCCTGCTGCCGCGCATCGCGCACCTGCAGCTCGCCGACAATCCGGGCCGCAACGAGCCGGGCACTGGCGAGATCCACTATCCCTACCTCTTCAAGTTCATCGACCGTCTTGGATACCGCGGATGGATCGGGTGCGAATACCGGCCCGCGAAGGCGACCGCCGAGGGGCTGGGATGGGCGCTGCCGTGGCTGCAACGGGAACGAGTGACGGCATGAGCACGGCCATCAATCGGGCACGCTGTCGAGATCGCCGCTCACGATCACGTTGAGCTTGTCGGGATGGAAGTAGTTGCGCATCGCCGCGTTCGCCTGGCTGGTGGTCACCGCCTTGATGCGCGCCGGATACTCGTCGAGGTATTCCGGCCCGTAGCCGAACTTCTCCACGGTGGCGAGCGCGTTGGCGATGCCCGCGTTGGAGCCGAGCGAGACCTGGAAATTGCCCGCGAAGAAGCTCTTCTGCGCCTCGACCTCGACATCGGTGGCGCCTTCCTTCGCGTACAAGTCGATCACCTCGCTCAGCGAGAAAAAAGATTCACCTCTTTCGACAATCGTCGAAGAATTGCTCGCGCAGTAAAGCCTGCCGTCGAGGATGGGCCACCCTGGATCGCGCCGAGCTGACCCGCGAGTGAACGGAGCATGGTTCGCAAAAAGCGAGTCCTGCCACGGTGCCCGCAAGCGTCATCTCACCCGTTCAGGCGAGCACCTTTTTGCGAACCCCGTTCATTTGCGGGAAGCGAGGGGACCGCGGCCTCGAGCCGCGGCGTCGATCCCGGGTGGCCCATCCTCGACGGCAGGCTTTACTGCGCGAGCCAATGCATCACGGCCGCGCGCACATCACGGTGCCCTCGACACCCCAACCCTTGCGCGCCATCTCGCGCATCGTGGAATCGCTGGTGCTGAAGCGGTGGTTCGAGTCGTTGCGCGGGGCGCCGAGGTTGTAGGCGCGGTTCACCTGCAGATAGCCGTCGGGGCAGCTGCCGTCGGCGAGCACCTGCCGGATGTAGAAGCCGATGCCCTCGTAGAACCAGCCGCCGTTGCGCTTCACGAAGTCGCACTCGGAAGGGCTCGCGGTGAAGAAGTGCGAGTTCGGCCCGCCGGCGGGAACTCCGTAGAAGCGGCACACGGGAGAGGCGGTGACGGACGCATCGGAGGGCATCGCGGGCCAGACCTTGAACGCTTCGCCGGTGAGCACCCAGCCGCGGCCCGCGCCGCCCGAGAGGATGTTGGCGATCTCGTCGCCGCCCGCCGCGATGAAGTAATGGTTGAGATCGGTGTTGAGGAATTCGAACGCGCGCGTCTCGCCGCCGGTGGTCGCGAACGGCTTGTGCACGTCGACGAGCATGCTCTCGTCGCGCCCGCCCACGACGGTGTTCATCGTGATGAAGCGCGCCATCGCGCCCGGGTCCCAGCGCACATCGAGATACGCGTTGAGGAACGTGATCATCCAGGTGAAGAGATCGTCGGTGTCCTCGGGGCGCAGCTCGTGCTTGCCGCCCGGAAGCTGCACCAGGTAGTGCGACGAGCTGAAGAGATTCACCGCCTGCTCGGTCATCTTGATCGGGGCGGTGGTATCGGCCGTGCCGGCGAGCGCGAGGTACGGGCGGTTCACGTCCGCGGCGCCGGCCTGGTCGTTGCAGAACGAGGGCAGGAAGGACTGGCCCGAATAGGGGACGAAGCCCACCGCCGCCTTGATGCGGTCGTCGCGCGCGGTCGCCGCACAGCTCAGATCGATGTTCTTGGTGAGGCGCGCTCCGAGCAGGTTCGCCATCGCCTGGCCGCCGAGGCTCGCGCCGAAGCCGCCGATCCGATCGGTATCGATGCCGGGCGCGTAGCCGCTGGCGAGCAGCATGTCGGTCATCGCCTTGAGCGACAGCGGCCGCATGTACATCATCTCGGCGACGCGATCGAACTGCGTGAGGAGGTAGAACGCGTCGCTGATGTCGTTCACGCGCACGCGCGAGAAGCGCGGATCGCCGTGGAAGATCGCGCTCACCATGTAGCCGTGGGCCGCGAGGCCGACCATGACGTCGAGATATCCCGCGCTGATCGGGCTTCCCGACAGGCCGTGGGAATAGACGATGAGCGGCATGCGCGCGGGAGCGGAAGGCGCCCCGGGACTCATCTGGATGCCGAGCGTATTTGCGTATTCCGCGTTCGAGATCAGCTGCGGGGCCGCGCCCGGAGGCTGCATGTGCGGCACGAGCGCTCCGGTCTCGGGCAGCGTGTAGGCCGGATCGCCGTTGGTGCGCGGGGTGGGATGGCAGACGATCCCCACGAACGAGACGTTCTCGCCCGCATGGCCGACGTAGAGGCTGCGCACATCGGGCACCGCGACATCGAATCGCAGCGCGGTGCCCGGATACGAGAGGATCTGGTCGATGTAGTGTGCCTGCTCGTTGACCGGCTGGCCTTCCCAGAAATCCGACGGCTTGCCCCCCAGCCTCGCGATGATCCCGGTGTCCTGGGCGATGTTGGAGCAGGCGACCTCGAAAGGCCCGGCGGGGAGGGGATTGATCACCCGGACGTGGTTCAGCGCGGTTGCGGGAAGGCACGCGGCGGCGGCGAGAAGCGCGGCGGCGCGCAGCAGGGCGAGGGAAAGGGCGGGTAATCGGCTCAAGGTAGAATCCATTCACGAATTATGAGGGACGGGCGTGCGCCATGGACGACGACATCGAGAAACTGCGGCGCATCCTGAAGTCCGTCCGGACCATTGCCGTGGTGGGTCTTTCCGCCCAGTGGCACCGCCCGAGCTACTTCGCCGCCAAATACATGCAGGAGCACGGCTATCGCGTGATCCCGGTGAATCCCACCTACGACACGATCCTCGGGGAGAAATGCTACAAGTCCCTGCGCGACATCCCCGAGCGCGTGGACCTGGTCGATTGCTTCCGCAAAAGCGCCGAAATTCCCGCCATCGCCGAGGATGCCGTCGCGATCGGCGCCAAAGTCCTGTGGATGCAGCTCGGCGTGGAGAGCGACATCGCCCGGGCCCGCGCCGAGCAGGCCGGGCTCCAGGTGGTCGAGGACCGCTGCGTGAAGATCGAGCATGCGCGGCTTTTCGGCGGCCTCGGCTGGGCCGGGGTCAACACCAAGGTAATCTCGGCTAAACGTCCCACCCCCTGGGGAGGATGACATGGAACTGTGGCTCATTTGGATCGTGGCGGGATTCGCGCTGGTGATCGCGGAGCTGCTGACCGGCACGTTTTATCTGCTGGTGATCGGCCTGGGCGCCTTCGCCGGGGCGGCCGCCGCCTGGCTCGGCGGCAACCTGCTGGTCCAGGCGCTCCTCGGCAGCGCGGTGTCCGTGGCCGGGGCGATCGCAGTGCATCATTGGCACAAGGCGAACCGCAAGGGCGAGCCCGAGGGCTCGAACCTCCTCGACCGCGGCCAGCCGGTGGTCCTCGAGGGCTGGGCCAACGAGTCCGCGCGCATCGCGCGCGTGCGCTATCGCGGCACGTTCTGGGACGCGCGCCTCGCGCGCCCCGACGAGCATCCCGCGCCCGGCACCACGCTCTACATCCAGGGGCAGGACGGAAACACGCTCCTCGTAGGCCTCGCACCACCGGCTTAGCGAGTCCGATAACCAATAACCCCAGGAGGGCTCCATGTTCTGGAAAACCTTGATCGCCGTGGTCCTCACGGTGCTCGTCGCATTCCTCACCAAGAATCCGGTCGCTACCGTGGCCACGTTCCTCGTCGCGATGATCGTGGTCGTGATCTTCGAGGGCGTGCGCATCGTCCCGCAGCAGAACGCGTGGGTGGTGGAGCGCCTCGGCAAGTTCTATCGCGTGCTCGAGCCGGGCCTGAACCTGATCGTGCCGTTCTTCGACCGCGTGGCCTACAAGCACTCGCTCAAGGAATACCCGCTCGATGTCGCCGAGCAGGTCTGCATCACCAAGGACAATACGCAGCTCGCGGTCGACGGCATCATCTACTTCCAGGTGGTCGATCCGCGCCTCGCGTCCTACGGGTCGTCGAACTACGTGCAGGCCATCACCCAGTTGGCGCAGACCGCGCTGCGCTCGGTGATCGGCAAGATGGAGCTCGACAAGACGTTCGAGAGCCGCGACGAGATCAACCATACGGTGGTGAGCGTGCTCGACGAGGCCGGCCGCACCTGGGGCATCAAGGTGCTGCGCTACGAGATCAAGAGCCTGACACCGCCCGAGGCGATCCTGCGCTCGATGCAGGCGCAGATCACCGCGGAGCGCGAGAAGCGCGCGGTGATCGCGACTTCCGAGGGCAAGCGCCAGCAGGAGATCAACATCGCCGACGGCCAGCGCCAGGCGGCGATCCTCGAGTCCGAGGGCCAGAAGCAGGCGCAGGTCAACAAGGCGGCGGGTGAGGCGCAGGCGATCGAGCTGGTGGCGAATGCGAACGCGAACGCGGTGCGCGCGGTGGCCGCGGCCATCGGCGCGCCCGGAGGGATGAACGCCGCCAACCTCAAGATCGCGGAAAAATACGTCGAGGCGTTCCAGCACCTCGCCAAGGTCGGCAACACGCTGATCATTCCGAGCAACCTCTCCGACATCGCCGGCCTCGTCGCGAGCGCGATGACGGTCCTCGACCGCTCGAAGGTCGGCGAGACGGCGGTGTCGCGCTAGATGGCCGACCGCGAATTCGGCTTCGAGACGCTCTGCCTGCACGCGGGCCAGATCCCCGACGCGCAGACCGGCGCGCGCGCGGTTCCGCTCTACATGACGACATCGTACGTGTTCGACAGCGCGGAGCACGCCGCGAGCCTCTTCAACCTGCAGACCTTCGGCAACGTGTACACGCGGCTTTCGAACCCGACCACCGCGGTGTTCGAGGAGCGCATGGCGGCGATCGAGGGCGGGCGCGCGGCGGTGGCCACCGCCTCCGGCCAGGCCGCGGAGATGGTCGCGTTCCTCAACATCCTCCAGAGCGGCGACCACATCGTCTCGTCGTCGAAGCTCTACGGCGGCACCTACACGATGCTCGCGGTGAACTTCAGGAAGCTCGGCATCGAGTCGACGCTGGTCGATCCCGACGACCCGGAGAATTTCCGCCGCGCGTTGCAGCCCAACACCAGGGCGATCTTCTCCGAGACGCTCGGCAATCCGGCGATCAACGTGATCGATATCGCGGCCGTGGGCGCCATCGCTCGCGAGGCGGGCGTCCCGCTCATCGTCGACAACACCGCCGCCTCGCCCTACCTGTGCCAGCCGCTTCTTCACGGCGCCGACGTGGTCGTGCATTCGGCCACGAAGTTCATCGGCGGCCACGGCACCACGATGGGCGGCGTGGTCGTCGAGAGCGGGAAATTTCCGTGGGACAACGGCAAGTTCCCCTCGATGACCGAGCCCTCCGCCGGCTACCACGGCGTCAAGTTCCACGAGACCTTCGGCGATTTCAGCTTCACGATGAAGGCGCGCATGGAAGTGCTGCGCGTGTTCGGCCCGGCGATCTCGCCGTTCAACGCGTGGATGCTGCTGCAGGGGCTCGAGACGCTGCCGGTGCGCATGGATCGGCACTGCGCCAACACGCTGCGAGTGGCGCAGTTCCTCGAGGCGCATCCGAAGGTCGCGTGGGTGAATTACCCGGGACTGCCGGACAACCAGTACCACGCGCTCGCCAGGCGCTACATGCCCCGGGGCGCGGGGGCGCTGCTCTCGTTCGGCATCAAGGGCGGGTTCGAGGCCGGCGTCAGGTTCATCGAGTCGCTGCAGTTCGTGAGCCACCTCGCCAACATCGGCGATGCCAAGTCGCTCGTGATCCATCCGGCCTCGACCACGCACCGCCAGCTCTCCGGCGAAGACCTCGCGAAGGCGGGCGTGCCGCCGGACATGGTCCGGCTGTCGATCGGGCTGGAGACGATCGACGACATCCTGTGGGACATCGACCGGGCGCTCGCATGAACACATCCACCGACAAGCTCTTCGCCGGGTCGATCCCGGAGATCTACGAGAAGTTCCTCGTCCCGCTGATCTTCGAGCCCTATGCGGCCGATCTCGCCGAGCGTCTCGCGCAGCGGCGGTTGAAAAACGTGCTCGAGATCGCAGCGGGCACCGGCGTCGTGACGCGGGCGTTGGCGGCACGCCTGCCGTCGCACGTCGCGATCGTCGCGACCGACCTGAACGCACCGATGCTCGAGCAGGCGCGCGCCTCGGGCACGGCCCGCCCGGTCGAATGGCGCACCACCGACGCGATGCAACTGCCGTTCGCCGATGCCTCGTTCGACGCGGTCGTGTGCCAGTTCGGCGCGATGTTCTTTCCGGACAAGTCGATGGCGTTCTCCGAGGCGCGGCGCGTGCTGAGTCCCGGCGGCGTGTTCCTCTTCAACGTGTGGGACCGGATCGAAGAGAACGAATTCGCCGATGTCGTGACCGTGGCGCTCGGCGAGCTCTTCCCCGAGGATCCCCCGCTTTTCATGCGGCGCACGCCCCACGGTTATTCCAACAAGGATCGGATCCGCGAAGACCTCGCGCGCGGGGGATTCATCGCGTCACCGGACATCGCCACGCTTGCGCAGCGCAGCCGCGCCGATTCGCCGCGCCATCCCGCGATCGCCTACTGCCAGGGAACGCCGCTGCGAAACGAGATCGAGGCGCGCGATGCCGCGCGACTTTCGGAAGCCACCGACCTCGCGGCGCAAGCGCTGGCGCATCGTTTCGGCGAGAGCGCGGTCGAGGGCCGCATCCAGGCCCACATCATCGCGGTCGCGCGCTAGTCAGGCCGTGACCGGTAGCGGCGCGGCCTTGCGATCGAGCACGCGCTGCAGGGTCTCGATCAGCACCTCGTTCGAGGTCCGCGATTTGACCAGCGCCGCGTGCACCCTGCGGCTGTCCGCGGGACCGAGGTCCTCGGCCGCGAAGACCACGATCGGCGGGGGCGGGACGAGCGCCTCGATCTCGTCGACCAGCGTCCAGCCGCTGCCGTCGGGGAGGCGGATGTCGAGGAGCACGAGGTCGTAGGGACGCTCCTGCAGGCATTCGCGCGCCGCGCGCAACGTGGATGCGAAATCGAAGGACGCGAAGTCGCGCGCGATGGCCGCGGCGACGCGGCGAACGTCCGGGTCGTCCTCCACGTGCAGGATGCGCGGGCGCTTCTCGCCGGCGCCCTCGAGCGCGAAACGGATGGCGGCGACGAGGCGCTGCTCGTCGATCGGCTTGTCGACGCAGGCCGAGACCGCGAGCATCGCGTTGTTCATCAATGCTCGGCCTTCGTTCGCGCGCGCGGACAGCGTGATGATCGGCAGATCGCGGGTCTTCGCGTCGTGGCGCAAGCCGCGGACAAGGGCCATCGCGCCGCCGGCGGGCAGCTCGAGATCGACGATCGCGGCCGCGTACGCTTTCGCCGCAAGGCTCTTGCGCGCCTGCGTTGCGCTGCGCACGCTGTCCACGGAATATCCCGCCTTGTGCAGCGCGAGCGTGATGAGGCGCGTGGCGTCGGGCTCCTCCTCGCACAACAGGATGCAGGGGCGCGACGAGCGGGTGAGAGTATCGAGGGCGGGGTTCGGCTCGCAGCGCGGCAGCTCGAAGTAGAAAGTCGACCCACGGCCGGTCTCGGTCGTGAATCCCATGGTTCCGCCGAGGCGCTCGATGATCGCCTTGGAAATGTTGAGGCCCAGCCCGGTGCCGCCATTGGTGCGCGTATCCGAGGAATCAGCCTGCGAGAACTTCTGGAAGATCCGGGAGCGGAATTCCTCCCCGATGCCGCAGCCCTGATCGCGGACCTCGACGCGGACACCATTCTCGCGCGCCGCGATCGCCACCTCCACCACGGCGCCGGGTGGGGAGAACTTCACCGCGTTCGAGAGCAGGTTGGTCATCACCTGGATGAGCCGGCCGGAGTCGACGTGGACCCAGAGCGCCTCCTGCGGCGCGCGCAGCGTCAAGCGCGCCTTGTGCTGCGTCGCGAAGCCCTCGTTGGCGGTAAGCGCGAGACGGATGACCGGCTCGATCGCTGCCACCTGCAGGTCGAAGCGCATCTGCCCGGATTCGATCTTCTCGGTATCGAGGATGTCGTTGATGAGGCGGATCAGCCGCTCGCAGTTGCTCTTGGCGATTGCCACGAGCGAGGCGGCCGCTTGCGGCAGCGCGCCCGCGATGCCGCCGGCGAGCAATCCGAGCGAGCCGCGGATGGAGGTGAGCGGAGTGCGCAACTCGTGGCTCACGGTCGAGACGAACTCGCTCTTCATCCGATCGACGCGCTTGAACGCGGTGATGTCCGTGAGGAGCGCGTAATAGCCCATCACGCTGGTACGCTCCGCGCCTTCCCCATAGCGCGGGTAGTAGGAGATCTGGAGGTCGCGCAGCTCGCCTTTCGCGTTTTCCTGGCTGCGTTCGTAGTGGACCGGATAGCCGCGCAGCACCTCGTCGACCTCGGCGCTTGCCTTGTCGTGGAGGCCGGAGTCGACCAGGCGGGCGTGGGCCCCGCCGGGGTTGCCCTCGCTCACCAGGCCGAACCACTCGTCGAAGGCGGTGTTGTGGAAGCGCACGGTGCGATCGGCGTCGAAATACGCGATCATCACCGGAACCGCGTTGGTGATGTCGCGCAGCCGCTGCTCGCTCGCCCGCAGGCGCGCTTCGCCCTGCACCAGCGAATCGAGCACGCGCCTGCGGCGCGCGGCCGCGACCAGCAGCGCCCAGGTTGCGATCGCGATGAAGACGCTCGCCATGACCGCCAGCGCGTGGTAATCGCGCCGGTGCTTCAGGAACAGCGCCAGCGCTTCGGCCTGCGGCAACCCGAGGGCGACCACCACCGGAAATTGCGCCATCGTGCGATAGCTTACGTAGCGCGGCAAGCCGTCGGTGGTCCCCCTGCTGAGGAAGGTGCCCGAGGGGCTGTGAGCGAGCGCCGCGACCAGGCCGCGCCCGCGCTGGTCGTCCCCGAAGTAAAGCGTTTCGCCGATCTGCCGGATCAGGCTCTGGCCCTCGATCCGGGCCACCGTGACCGACGCGAGGCCGCCGAGCCCGGCATCCGCGTAGAACCGCGAGAGGGCTGCGGGATCCACCGTCGTCGCGACGACGCCCGCGAACAGGCCATCGGGGCCACGCATCCGGCGCGACAGCGCGATGGTCCACCGGCCGGACTGCTTGTCCTGGAATGCCTTGCCGATGAAGAGTTGGTCGTCGTTGCGCTCCACGTGGATGCGAAAATACTCCTCATTCGCGACGCTCAATCCGCGCCCCGTGCCGAGGAGGACCTCGCCATCGGGGCCGATCACCTGCAGGCCGGCCAGGATGCTCGCGTCGGCCCCGTCCTCGATCAGCTTGAAGATGTTCATCGACCTTCCGTCGCGCAGATACTCGTGGCGCACGAAGGCAAGGGTATGGTTGATGTTCTTGAGCGTCCTCGCGACATGCTCTTCCAGCCCGAGCGCGAGGCTTGCCGTATCCCTCGATACCCCGGCAAGCGCCCGTTCGCGGTCGTAGGACAGACGTTCGACCGTGATCGCCCAGACCGCGGCGATCAGGCCCAACGCGAGGAACACGATGCCGAGGTTGGGCCGGCTCATGGGGGAGGACATCATGCAGCGTACTCCCACCCCCCGGAAAGCTTTCTAGGGCAGTTGGGACCTTCCGGGTTCGAATTGCCTGAGGCCCCGCCCCTTCAGCAGCAGCGCGACCTCATCGCCCCGTATTTGCGATCGATCCACAGGCTGGCGAACTCCTTGCGCGAGAGCACGGCATCGCCGGGATGGCGCACCAACATATGGCGCAGGTACGCCTCGTAGTCCGGGACGCCGAAGATGCGGTGGTAGGCGTCCCGGATCTCGCCGGGCCAGTCGCGGCTCATTCGGCCCCCACCGCGCGCGGCAGGTAGGGCGTCTCGACCGCCGTGGGCATGGCCTTGCGCCACGCCTCGAGCCCGATCTTGACGGCGAAAAAGCACATCGCCACCACCAGCACCACGAAGAAGGCGCAGACGACCGCGTCGAGATAGTTGTTGAACGCGACGCGCTGCATCTCGGCGATCGACTTGGCCGGCGCGAGCACGGTGCCTTGCGCGGCCGCGTCGCTGAACTTGCGCGCGAGCGCGATGAAGCCCACGCGCGGATCGGGGCTGAAGATCTTCTCGACGCCCGCGGTGAGCGTGGTCACCAGCAGCCACGCGGTCGGGGCGAGCGTGACCCAGACGTAGCGCTCGCGCTTCATCTTCACCAGCATCGTGCTGCAGAGCAGCAGCGCGATTCCCGCGAGCATCTGGTTGCCTACCCCGAAGAGCTGCCACAGCGTGTTGATCCCGCCGAGCGGATCCACGACGCCCTGGTAGAGGAAGTATCCCCACATCGCGACGCACAGCCCGGTGCCGACCAGGTTGGCCGGCAGGTACTCGGTGTTGCCGAGCGGCTTGTACACGTGGCCGAGCATGTCCTGGATCATGAAGCGCCCGACGCGCGTGCCGGCATCGACCGCGGTGAGGATGAAGAGCGCCTCGAACAGGATCGCGAAGTGATACCAGAACGCCTCGAACGATTTGCCGCCCATCGCCTGCGCCAAGATCTGCGCCATGCCCACGGCGAGCGTCGGGGCGCCGCCGGCGCGCGACAGGATCGTGGTCTCGCCGATGTCCTTCGCGGTCTGCGAGATCATCTCGGGCGTGATCGTGAAGCCCCAGTTCGAGATCACCTGCGCGGCCTTCGCGGCGTCGCTGCCGATGACGGCCGCGGGGCTGTTCATCGCGAAGTAGATGCCCGGATCGAGCACGCACGCGGCGGTCAATGCCATGATCGCCACGAACGACTCGGTCAGCATGCCGCCGAACCCGATGAGCCGCATGTGGGATTCGCGCTCCACCATCTTGGGCGTGGTCCCCGAGGCGATCAGCGAGTGGAAGCCCGACACCGCGCCACACGCGATCGTGATGAACAGGAACGGGAAGATGGCCCCCGCGAACACCGGCCCGCTGCCGTCGATGAAACGCGTGACCGCGGGCATCCTCAACTCCGGTCCCACGACGTAGATGCCGATTGCGAGCGCCACCACCGTGCCGATCTTGAGGAACGTGCTGAGGTAGTCGCGCGGGGCCAGCATCAGCCACACCGGCAGGCTCGAGGCGATAGCGCCGTAGCAGATCAACGCCCACGCGAGCGCGGGTCCTTTCCACGTGAAGAGCGGCGCCCAGTCCGGATTTTGCGAGACCACCTGCCCGAAATGCAGCGAGAGCAGCAGCAGGACGACGCCGAAGGCCGAGGCCTCGCCGACGCGCCCGGGACGGATGAAGCGCATGTACACGCCCATCAGCAGCGCGATCGGGATGGTCGCGGCGATGGTGAAGAGCCCCCACGGGCTCTCGGCCAATGCCTTGACCACCACGAGGCTCAGCACCGCGAGGATGATGATCATGATCGCGAGCACGCCGACCAGCGCGAGGGAGCCGGGGATCGGACCCATCTCCATCTTGATCATCTCGCCGAGCGACTTGCCGTCACGGCGCACCGAGGCGAAGAGCACCATGAAATCCTGCACCGCGCCCGCGAACACCACGCCGGCGAGGATCCACATCGTGCCCGGCAGGTACCCCATCTGCGCGGCGAGCACCGGGCCCACCAGCGGACCCGCCCCCGCGATCGCGGCGAAATGGTGGCCGTAGAGCACCCACTTGTTGGTGGGCACGTAATCCATGCCGTCGTTGTGGCGCTCGGCCGGCGTCTGGCGGCTGTCGTCCAGCCCCAGCACCTTCTCCGCGATGAACTTGCTGTAGAACCGGTAAGCGATCAGGTAGACCGCCACCGCCGCGGTCACGAGCCAGACGGCGTTCACCGTCTCGCCGCGCCGCAGCGCCAGGGCCGCGAATGAAAACGCCCCGATGATGGCGATGCCGCCCCACAGAGCCACGGATTTGAGATTGAGATTGCCCACGGTCGACCTCCTCGGGAAGGTGGAGCAAACCGCATCATATGCCTGCTCAGCGCCGGTCGGAATCTCCCATGAGCCGGTCGGCCTCCCGCGCGGCGACCTCGAGCATCGCCGCCTCGATCCACGCCGCGAAAGCCGAGACGCGCGCGTAGATTTCCTGGTCGCCGACGTTTCCGACGATGCCGTCGGCGTTGGTGTCCTCGGTCGCGCATCCGATCCCCGCCACGAACAATCCTTCGGGCGTCTCGATGAACGCCGGGCCGCCGCCGTCGCCCGGTGTCGCCGCGCCCTGCAGGTCCGAGGCGTCGTCGCCGCCCTTGATGTGCAACTCGAGAGTGCGCGGCGCGACGCGGTCGACGGTGTTGATCGCCGCGCGCTTCCTGCGATCCCACCGATTTCCCGCGAGTGGCTTCTCGCCGATCCTGCCGGTGTATCCGTGGCCCACGATGACGACCGGCTTGCCGGCCTCGTCGCTCGCGCGGTAGATCGGGGTCGGCGCGATCGCCTTGACCGGGCCGCGCAGCAGGACCAACGCGAGATCGGCCGGCGCGCCGCCGTTCCAATCGGGATGGATGAAGACCGACTCGATCTCGTGGCCGCGCCCGGCGAAAACGAGCTTCGGCATCGGCTTCACCTGCTGCAGCGCCTTCGCGATGTGCGCCGCGGTGAGCACCCAGCGCGGCGCGATCAGCACGCCCTCGCCGCCGTCGGGCGCGTCGAGCATCACCGAGGAGCCGTAGCGCGTGGCGAGCTCGAGGTATTCGGCGTCGTCGCGATCGCCGCGGATGAGCAGCGCGTGCGCCGGGGTCATGGCGAGCGCCACGGCAATGCACGACAGGATTTTCAGCATCCCGCGATTCTAATGCGCGCGCGTCCGGCGGTTTGACACCGCGCGCGCTTCGGGAGCAAGTTGGATTCGCCGATCGCGATATCGCTATCGGAGAATCGACAAACATATCAAGAACTCATCTTAGAGGAGGCAATATGAAGATCGACCAGAAGCCCGGCTCGACGGCGCGCGCTTGCGCCGTCGGTCTCGCGCTCCCGTTGCTCGCGCTGTTGTCCGGCGCCCCCGCGTTCGCGAAGGGGCCGATGACCTGCGAGAGCCTCGTGAGCCTTCACCTCTCCGACACCACGCTCGAGTCGGCCACGCAGATTCCGGCGGGCACCTACGATCCGCCCGGCCCGGATGCGCCGATCGCCAATCTCCCCGCGTTCTGCCGAGTGGTCGGCGTGACCTCGCCCGCGGTGCGCTTCGAGGTGTGGCTGCCGCAGGCCGGATGGAACGGCAAGTTCCAGGGCGTGGGCAACGGCGGCACTGCCGGCTTCATCAGCTACGGCGCGATGGCGGCCGCGTTGCGGCGCGGCTACGCCACGGCGAGCACCGACACCGGCCACGTGAACCTGCCGTTCGGCAATTCCTTCGATTCGACCTGGGCGCTCGGGCGCCCCGACCTGGTCGCCGATTTCGGACATCGCGGGCTGCACGTGACGACGGTGAACGGCAAGAAGATCACCACCGCGTTCTATGGAAACAATCCGGACCATTCGTATTACGTCGGCTGCTCGAAGGGCGGCCAGCAAGGCCTGATGGAGGCGCAGCGCTATCCCGACGACTACGACGGGCTCATCGCGGGCGACCCGGCCAACAACTGGACGCGCTTCTACGCCGGCGCTCACCTGTGGTACTCGATCGCGACGCTGAAGGATCCCGAGAGCTACATTCCGGCGAGCAAGATCCCGCTGCTCGGCAACGCCGTGAATGCCGCGTGCGACGGCCTCGACGGCATCGTGGACGGCGTGCTCGACGATCCGCGCAAGTGCAAGTTCGATCCCGCGGTGCTCACCTGCACGGCCGGGCAGGATCCGGCCACGTGCTACACGCCGAAGCAGGTGAAGGCGGTGAAGGACATCTGGTCGGGCGTGCGCAACTCGGCGCACGAGCTGATCCATCCGGGCCTCGTGCCGGGCGGTGAGGCGGGCGGCGGCGGCTGGGCGGCGTGGACGACGGGCTCCGCGCCCTTCGCCGGCATCCACTGGCTCGCGGCGGACGGATTCTTCCGCTACATGGTGTTCGACCCGACGTTCGCTCCGCTCAACTTCAACTTCGACAGCGACATGGCGTTCTCGCTCGCCAAGGTCGGCAAGTCGCTCGATGCGATCGACCCCGACCTGCGGCCGCTCAAGCGCCGCGGGGCGAAGATGATCCTCTACCACGGCTGGAGCGATCCGGACATCTCGCCGCTCAACACGATCAACTACTACAAGCAGGTCGTGAAGAAAGTCGGCGGCGACACTCCCGACTTCCTGCGGCTCTTCATGGTCCCGGGAATGCAGCACTGCTCGGGCGGCCCGGGGCCCAACTCGTTCGACGCGCTGACCGCGCTCGAGAACTGGGTGGAGAAGGGCATCGCGCCGAAGAGCATCATCGCGTCGCACTCCACCGCGGGCGTGGTCGATCGCACGCGGCCGCTGTGCCCGTACCCGAAAGTCGCGGTCTACAGCGGCACGGGCAGCACCAACGACGCGGCGAACTTCCAGTGCAAGGCGCCGCGCCATCGGGACGATGACGACGGCAACCTGGACGACGACTCGGACGACTGAGCTCGCGGGAGCGCCGGCCGCCGCCCGTTCATCGCCGGGCAGCGGCCGGAGGCTCGATGTCGTAGATCGCGGAATACTTCTCGACCGCGCGCAGGATGAGCTTGTGGCAGTAGCGCGGGCAATGCAGCGGCGTGCCGATGAACCAGTTGGGCGAATCGCCCGCGGGCGCGCGGAACAGCGGCATCGGGACGCGGCACAACGACGCGCACTCGGCGGCGCGCGCCTCCTGGAAGTCGCGCTCTAGGAGCGTGTGCAGCTTCGCCGCCGTGATGATTTCCCGCGCCATGGAGGGTTCGCCCGATCGAGGAAGCCGCCATGTAGCCATGCGTACCGTGGTACGGAGTCTGTAGGAGGGACTCCGATTTCTCCTTGAGAGGGTCGGTCGC
>JANPHA010000053.1:0-2794 GCA_031424255.1 Burkholderiales bacterium
GCACGTGGTCCTCGCGCTTCGAGCCGGTGCCGCCCATCTTGAAGACGGGGTCGGCCTTGCGGGCGGCGTCGGTGAATTCCTTCACCGTCTTGTAGGGCAGCGTCGCGTTGGTCCAGAGCACGAACTCGTCGAGCGCGACGACGGATACGGGCGTCAATTCGCGCCAGTTGAACGGGATCTTGGCCGAGAGCGGCAGCATGTAGATCAGCGAGTAGGCGATCAGCAGCTTGTTGGGATCGCCGGCGCTCGACTTCATGTAGATCAGCGCTTCCGCGCCCGAGGCGCCGCCCTTGAGCGAGACGATCACCGGCTGCTTCATCAAATTGTTCTTCTGGATCGCGGCCTGCATCATGCGCGCCATCTGGTCGGATGCCCCGCCCGCGCCCGCCGCCACGACGATCTCCACCGGCTTGGTGGGCTCCCACGCGGCGACGGCCGGCGTGACGCAGAGCCCGAGGCTCGAGAATGTGGCCGCCGCAAGTCCCAGTTTCCGAAGCGTGCTGTGCATCGACATCTCCTCGTTTATCTATCTGTCTTGATCGCTGGTTGCCATTCTAGAGATTCCGCGCTGCCAGTCCCAAACTGTTTGTGCCGCGAGCGCGGAATGGATGTAATGAATGCGTCTCAGCCGATCAGCTTCCAGCGTCGCGCGGTCAGCAGCCGCAGCTTCTGGCATTCGCGCTCGGTGAGCTCCTTGGCGCGCGCCTTGAGCAGCGCCTCGAACCGCGCGAGCGCTTCGCGGGCCTCGGAAGCGAAGAGCCGGGCCTTGAGCTCGTAGAAGAGCGGCGAATACTCGCCGAGCATCTCGTGGATCACCGGGAACGACATGCGGTGGACCTTGCAGGGCCCCAGCTCCATGAACGCCCGGCGATGCTCGGGCGTGGGATAGCCCTTGTGTGCGGCGAACCCGTAGCCGGGATATTCGCGGTCGAGCCCCTCCATCATCGCGTCGCGCGTGGTCTTCGCGATGATCGACGCCGCGGCGATGCTGAAGTTGAGGCCATCGCCCTTGTTGAACGCGTTCTGCGGCATGTCGACGCCGGGGACCGTGCGCGCGTCGACCAGCACGTGCTGCGGCTTGCGCGGAAGTGCCTCGACCGCGCGCCGCATCGCGAGCAGCGCCGCGTGGTAGATGTTGATGCGGTCGATGTCCTCGACCGTGCCGATGCCCACGCCCACGCCGGAGGCCCTGGCGCGGATCTCCTTCGCCAGCGCCTCGCGCGTCCCGGGATCGAGCTGCTTCGAATCGTTGATGCCGGCGATATCGGTGCCGGGCGGAAACATCACGGCCGCGGCGACGACCGGGCCGGCGAGCGGAGCCACGCCCGCCTCGTCCACGCCGGCGATGTCCTGGATGCCGGACTTCCACAGGACGAGCTCGAAATGGCGCATGGCGTCCAGGCGCAGGCGTTCGTCGCGCTCGCGCTCGAAGCGCTTCTTCAGCACCGCGAGCAGCTTGCGCACGCCCAGGCGCGGATCCTTCTGCAGGCGCGTCAGCACCTGCGCCGACACGGGCTCGGCGCCTTCCAGGTAACGCTTGCGGATGTCGTCGACGGACAGTTCTTCGATGCGGGCCATGGGGGTTCGCCAAAACAAAAGCCAGTCCGAGGACTGGCTTTTTGTTGGACTTGTCGGGCGAATTATACGCTTCAGGCCGCCTGCTTCTCCTTGCCCTTCACCGCGGCCTTCTCGAAAGTGAAGGCTGCGCCCTTCGCGTCCACGCGGATCGTGTCCTTCGGCCCGAACCGGCCCTCGAGAATCATCTTGGAAAGCGGATTCTCGATCTGCTGCTGGATCGCGCGCTTCAGCGGCCGCGCGCCGTAGACCGGGTCGAATCCCGCCCTGGCGAGCTCCGCCACGGCCGCGTCCGAGACCTGGATCTCCATCTCCATGGCGCGCACGCGCAGCTCGAGCTCCTTCAGCTGCACGCGGGCGATCGCCGCGATGTTCTGCTCGTCGAGCGCGTGGAACACCACGATCTCGTCGATGCGGTTGACGAACTCCGGGCGGAAATGCGCCTTCACCTCGCCCATCACCGCGAGCTTCACGACCTCGTAGTCGCTGCCCGACATCGACTGGATCATCTGCGAGCCGAGGTTCGAGGTCATCACGATCACGGTGTTCTTGAAGTTGACGGTGCGGCCCTGGCCATCGGTCATGCGACCGTCGTCGAGCACCTGCAGCAGGACGTTGAACACATCCGGGTGCGCCTTCTCCACCTCATCGAGCAGGATCACGCAGTAGGGCTTGCGCCGCACGATCTCGGTGAGGTGCCCGCCCTCCTCGTAGCCGACGTAGCCGGGGGGCGCCCCGATCAGCCGCGCGACCGAATGCTTCTCCATGTACTCGGACATGTCGATGCGCACCAGGTGGTCCTCGGAATCGAACAGGAATTCCGCCAGCGCCTTCGACAGCTCGGTCTTGCCCACGCCCGTGGGGCCCAGGAAGAGGAACGAGCCGTAAGGCCGGTCCGGATCCGCGAGGCCCGCGCGCGAGCGGCGGATCGCATCCGAGACCAGGCGCACGGCCTCGTCCTGGCCGACCACGCGCTGGTGCAGGCGCTCTTCCATGTGCAGCAGCTTCTCGCGCTCGCCGGTCATCATCTTGGAGACCGGGATGCCGGTGGAACGCGAAACCACTTCGGCGATCTCTTCGACGCCGACCTGGGTGCGCAGGAGCTTGTTGGCCGAGGTAGAGCTTGAGGCTGACTCCGCTTCCTTCAGCTGCTTCTCCAGCTGCGGGATCTTGCCGTACTGCAGCTCGCTCATCCGGTTCCAGTCGCCCTTGCGCTTGG
>JANPHA010000054.1:0-2280 GCA_031424255.1 Burkholderiales bacterium
CCCACCGCGCCGGAGCGCACGCGCAACGCCGATGCCCACTACGACTACCGGTGGGACAGCGGCTTCTATTACCTCACCGGCTTCCGCGAGCCCGAAGCGGTGCTCGTCATGGTGCTGGGCCCGGAGCCGCGCTCGATCCTCTTCTGCCGCGAGAAGAACCTCGAGCGCGAGATCTGGGACGGCTTCCGCCACGGGCCCGAGCTCGCGCGCGAGCATTTCGGCTTCGACGAGTCCTATCCGATCGGCGAGCTCGATGCCCGCATGCCGGAGCTCCTCTCCAATCGCGACGTGCTGCATACGCCGGTGGGTTCCGACCCGGTGTGGGACCTGCGCGTGGCCGGATGGCTCAACACGGTGCGCGCGAAGGTGAGGAGCGGGGTCACCGCTCCCGACCAGATCCGCGACGTGCGCGCCGCGGTGAACGACATGCGCCTCTTCAAGGACGAGCATGAGGTCGCGGTGATGCGGCGTGCGGCGCAGATCTCGAGCGAGGCGCACGCGCGCGCGATGCGCTTCGCCTCCCCGGGCGTGCGCGAGTACCAGGTGGAAGCCGAGCTGATGCACGAGTTCCTCAGCAACGGCGCGCGCGCCGCCGCATACGGCTCGATCGTCGCGGCGGGCGCCAATGCCTGCGTGCTGCACTACCGCGAGAATTCCGCCGAGCTGCGCAAGGGCGATCTCCTGCTGATCGACGCCGGCTGCGAGCTGGACAGCTACGCCTCCGACATCACGCGCACCTTCCCGATCGCCGGGCGCTTCGGCGCGGTGCAGCGCGACGTCTACGAGCTGGTGCTCGCCTCGCAGGAGGCCGCCATCAAGGCGGTCAAGCCGGGCGCCGACTTCATCGACTATCACGACGCAGCCACGCGCGTGCTGGTGCAGGGCCTCATCGACTTCAAGCTCTGCAAGGGCAGCGTGGACTCGGTGCTCGAGGACAATTCGTACAAGCAGTTCTACATGCACCGCACCGGCCACTGGCTGGGCCTCGACGTGCACGACGCGGGCGACTACATGCAGAAGGGCAAGTGGCGCAAGTTGAAGCCCGGCATGGTGCTCACGGTCGAGCCGGGGCTCTACATCCGTCCCGCGCAGAACGTCCCGAAGCCGTTCTGGAACATCGGCGTGCGCATCGAGGACGACGTGCTCGTCACCGCGAAGGGCCGCGAGATCCTCACCGCCGCCTGCCCGAAGACCGTCAAGGACGTCGAGAGCACGGTTCTCGATCGCTGAGATGGAAAGCCTCGACGTCGCGATCGTCGGGGCCGGCCCGGTCGGCGCGGCCGTGGCGGCATTGAGCGCGGCTCCCGGCGTATCGATCGCCGTCTTCGAGGCGCGCCCCGGGCCCTCGAAGGAGCGGCGCATCCTCGCCCTCTCGCACGCGTCGCGCACGCTCCTCGAGGATGTCGACGCCTGGCCCGCGGGCGAGGCGACCCCGATCGCGTCGATCCACATCTCGCAGAAGGGCGGGCCGGGGCGCACGCTTCTGGACGCCGCCGAGCAGGGATTGCCCGCGCTCGGCTACACGGTGAGCTATGCCGCGCTCGAGGAAGCACTTGCGCGGCGCCTCGGGCGCGAGGCAGTTCCGATCCATTACGGCGAGTCGTGCGAGAGCATCACGCTCGCGCCGGACGCCGCGCGGTTGCGTTTTGCGACGGGGCGCGAAGTCGAGGCGCGCTTGCTGGTGCTCGCCGATGGCGGAGCCAACGCGGCGAAGATCCCCGGCATCGCCTTCACCGGGAAGGACTACGAGCAGGAGGCCGTCATCGGCCAGGTGGCGACCGATCGCGCCCACGGCGCGCGCGCCTACGAGCGCTTCACGCCGCAGGGTCCGGTCGCGCTGCTTCCGGTGGGCGAGCGCTACGCGTTCGTGTTCACCGCGACCCCCGGCGAAGCCAGGCGGCTCCTCGCCGCGGACGACGCGCAATTCCTCGCCGAGCTGCAATCCCATTTCGGCGATCGCGCCGGGCGCTTCGTCTCGGTGTCGGGACGCGCGTCCTTCCCCTTGCGCCTGCGGGCGGTGAACGTCCCGGTGGCGCTGCGCACCGCGATCGTCGGCAACGCCGCGCAGGCGCTGCATCCGATCGCGGGGCAGGGCTTGAATCTCGGATTGCGCGACGCGGCGGCGCTCGCGGCGGCGATCAGCGGCACGGCGCGCGCGGGCATCGGCGGCGAGGCGATGCTCGCGGCGTACCGCCAATCGCGCCAGCGCGACGCCTCGCGTGGCGTCGCCTTCACCGATTTCCTCGCGACCGTGTTCGCCGACGGCCGCCGTCTGCCGAC
>JANPHA010000055.1:0-11158 GCA_031424255.1 Burkholderiales bacterium
GCGCGCGTCTCGAGCGGATCGAATCGAGGCGGCACGTCGGCCGAGGGCGCAGCGGCCGACAGCGGATCACGGTTGGGGATGTCCGCGCTCGCGATCGCCAGGCCGCCCGACCAGCGCTCGCGCCACCGCGCGGTGAAGCGAGAAGCGAAATCGCGCTGGAACGCTTCGGCTCCCGCGTCGAAGCCGCGACCGTCGGTGAGCCGATGCTGCAGCACCGCGGTGAAGAGCGCCGCGCGGCAACGCTCCGGCGCCGGGGCGCCTTCGCAGCCTTCGCGCCACAGCAGCTGGTAGGCGGGGAAGAAGGTCGCGCGGTCGGTGGCATCGTCGATCGCGTTCGGAATGTCGACGCCGCGATCGACCGCGATGCCGTGCACCTCGCGCCGCCCGAGCCGCGCCGCGACCTTCGGGTTCGCATTGGTCTCGTCCCAGCCGGCCCGCGGGAAGATCGGCCCGTGGTTCTGGTGGCACGCGGTGCAGAGCACGCGGTTGGCATAGAACACCTGCGGCGTCGCTCCCGCGCGATAGTCGCGAACGACCTGGAATTCGAAGCGGCCGAGCGCCTCGTTATAGCTGATGACCTCGATCACGCCGGCCTTTTCCTGGTAGCCGAGATAGATACGGTCCTTGAGCAGGATCTGCGCGCGGGGGCCGTGCGCGTGCGACTCGCGGCTCACAGCGGCCACGACGCGGGGATAGCGGAAGAAATCGGGAGCGGCGGCGCTGCGCTGCAGCGAGCGGCCGAGGGGGATGAGGACGCCGTCGACGCACGGCGCGGCGCAATGGGCGGCGATGCGGGCGAGAAGCGCTTCGAACGGATAGGGGACAGACCCCGGCACCGGCCCTCCCCCAGGAGAGAAGGAAACGATGAAGTCGAACAGCGACCGCCCTTCGGCCGGAAGCTGCGCGCCGGCGCCGCGCGGATCGACGACCGGCGTGGGCTCAGCGAGGGCGGACATCGTCGCCACCGCCAGCAGCATCGCCACCCGTCTCATATCGCGCGCGTTCCATCGCGATGCACAAGCTAGCGCGCCGCCGCGACGACGCGGCGCTGCGTTCCGGTCCAGCAGTCCTCGGCCACCTGCCCGGTCTTCTGGAACGCGGCGGAGTCGCGTTCGGCGACGTCCTTGTTGTAAAGCGTGAAGTTGAGGCCGAACATGCGGTCCATGTACGCTCGCCCGAGGTAGAAGCCGGGGCGCACCATGCGGATCTCGTCGCGCACGCGCAGCCCGCGCCGCCCCGCGAGGAAGTCCGGCATCTCCTGGTAGCCGGGGATCTCGTCGGTGAAGAAGTAGTCGATGATCACCGACTCGCGGCGCGAATCGAGCAGGCTCTGGCCGCAGTAGAGCTTCGCGGGAAAGAGCAGCCACGTTTGCCTGCCGTCGAACGCCTGCTTGCGCGGCTCGCCTTCGACGACACCGAGCTTGCGCAGCAGCGAGAGGTCCTCGATGCGGTTGCGCAGCACGCGCTCGTTGCGATAGAAGACCTTCCCCTTCCACAGCGCCTCGCCCACGTCCTCGACCACCATGCCCTTCAGGTTCAACGCCGTGCCGGTGAAGCCGCCGACGATCTCGCTCATGCGCAGCTTCCCGCTCATGCCCTTGGGCAGCAGGATCTTGCCGGCGTAGGCGCCGTCGGGAATCGGGCCCGCGGACAGGCGCGCGTACACCTGGTCGAGCTGCTCCTGGTCGAGCGCGGCGAGGTTCTCGGGCGTGAGCTTCGCGAGCGACTCCGCCGAGAGCGGGTACTTGTGCTCGACCTCGGCGAAATCGGTCTTGCTGGCATAGGCGCGGTCGTACTTCGCGAACGCAATGTCGGGAGCGCGTGGTTCGCATCCGGCGAGTGCCAGCGCCACTGCGGCGACACGGCAGGCGAGTGAACGGGACATGTCGTTTCCTTTCGGGCCGGTCAGAGGGTCGCGAGGAACGCGGTGAGCGCGCTCTTGTCCGCTTCGGGCAGGTCTTCGCCGAAGCGGTGCCCCTCGTTCTCGATTTCCGCGGTGCAGGTCTGGTAGTACTTCTCGAGGAAGGGCTTCTTGTCGCGCAGCAGCTCGACGAACTTCGCGGGGTTGGCGGCGACGCCCTTCGCGATCGCCTGCAGCTCGGGCAGGCGATCCTTCTTGCCCTCGGCCTCGAGGCGCGAGGGATCGTGCACCGCGAGGAAGAGATCGCCGACGAATTGCTTGTGGTGCAGCCCGTTGAGGAAGCCCGCGTGCGCGCCCTTGGGGATTTTCACCGGGCCGAAGCCGAAGCGCATCTTCTCCTGCGTGCCGTCCCATGAGCGCAGCCCGAGATCGAGGATGATGTCGGCATCGGTGAGTGTCGCCTTCGCGCCGCGCTCCTTCGGGTGCAGCAGTTCGTGCATCGACTGCTTGTAGAGCTTGAAGCGCCCTTCCACGCTCGGATCGAACGGCACGCAGGGGGGCTGCTGCGCGAGCGGCTGGCCATCGGCGCCGACGTAGCGGGAGCGCGCGAAATCGTTCTCGGCGTTCGCGGGCTTGCCGCACAACTCGGGCCCGATGGCGTTGTTGTGCATGAACGGCGCGGTCGCCCACAGGTTCACCAGCGAGATATTTCGATAGTACCCGCGCCCGCCGTCCTTGAATCCGTCGCTCTCGGGAACATCGCGCACCGCCGGCTGGGCGTGCAGGGTATCCGAGGCGTACTCGCCGAAGAGATGCCCGGGCACGTGGTTCGAGTGCAACGCCCGGCAGCGGAACGTTCCGACCTCGGTCACCGCGGTCGGGCGGTCGTTGCCGAGGAAATCCGCGCGCACGCGCCGCGGGTGCGTCTCGTCGACCGCGTTGAAGTCGCGATTGCCGAACGGTCCTGCGGCGCTCTCGGGGATGCTCGAATGGCAGCGCGCGCACTTGTCGGCGAACACCTCGCGCCCGCGCTTCACCGCGCCGGCGCCGAATTCGCGCTCGAGCGCCGTGACGAGCTCCTGGCGCGTGTAGTCGGGCGCCTTCGGATTCTTCGCCTTGCGCTCGTTGCCGCGCGCGGCATCGAGGTCGGTCGCGTCGGCCTCGGAGGAAAGGAAGAAGTCGGCGATATTGCCGAGGCGGTCCTCGATCGCGCGGAAGTTCGGGCAATCGCGGCGGCACTGGCCGATGTTGAACTCGGTCTGGCCGTAGCCGCGCTGCTGCGGGTCGACCTGGCGAAAGTCCGTCAGATGGTTCACCCAGCACTGCTCCGAGCACGAGCCGATGTTGAAGTAGACGCGCTGGATCGCCTCGAGCGCGCCGATGCTGTCCTCGCCGCCCTTGAGGATGTGATGCACGCCGGGCAGGACCTTGCGCTGGCCGGCGACGTGGACGACCGTCGTGTCGTCGGTGCGCGTGCTCCTCTCCCAGCACTTCGCGTCGCGCCCGGGCTCGCACCAGCAGGCGTGCTCGTCCGCTCCGGCGGCGCAGGCGGCGACCTTGCGCCACTTCGTGATCTTCTCGCCCGGGAACGTCGCGCGCTGCGAGAGGTTGATGATCGCGTTGATCGTGCCGGGGTTGTTGACCTGATCGTTGGAAACCGCGGAGGTGTCGGTCACGCCCGGCCGCGGGTTCGCGAACATCTGCCATTCGAGGCTGTTGCGCGACATGCCCGAGCCGAGCAGCTCGGACATGCGCGTGTACTGGTTGCCGATCAGCCCCTTGATGTTCTCCCACGCCGGATGCGCCGGGTCGGCCGGCGGATTGGCGGGATCGAACGCGATGTGGCACGAGCCGCAGGTCGTGCCGATGAGGAACGGCGGCTCGACCGACGCGTCGGCGAGCTTGCTCACGCGCTCGTCCGACGGCACATGCGTCTGGACGATCATCTTCTTGCGAAAGCCCTCCCACGTACCGGCGGCGCCGCCATTCGCCTCGCGCCAGCGGGCCGCGTCGAAGCGCGGGTTGGGAAACTTGCGGAAGCCGAGAGCTCCGGTGGAAGTGCCGAACTTGAGGTCGCACGCCGACTGGCGCTGGTCGACCGTGCCGCCCTTCGAGTGGATGTCTTGCGCATCGAGCGGCGCGTCCTTCAATCCGCACGCCGGATCGACGTACCCGGGCTTGCCGACGTAGCGAAGCAACACGTCGTCGCCGGGGCACCAATCGAAGCCGTATGTTTCATCAGGCGAACGCGCGGGACATCCGGTGTCGCCCGGCCGGCAGCACGCAGGGTCGTTGATGATCCCCCAGGCGCGGAATCGGTCGTCTCGCTGGTCGGCCCGCATCACGCGGTACCAGTCGATCAGCACGCCGACCCGCTGCTGGAATGTGTAGGTGTGGAAGCGGTCGTTGCCCGCGGTCGCCTTGTACCAGATCAACCGGCCCGCGCACTCGGAGGCGTTGAGCCCCTCGCGCGCGCAGGAAGCGAGATAGGGTGCGTCCTGGTCGACGCTCGCCGCTTCGGGCACGGACGCCGCCGCGATCCCGGGCCGCGCGTTGGCTTCGACCGGCGACGCGGGCGGCGCGGCCGCGGGTGTTCCAATCAGCAAAATCACGCCCGCGGCGCCGATGAACAGGAAAAGGGTCAGAGTGATGAGCACGCTGCGCTTCATGACTTGCCTCCCTTTGGGCCGTTGACGGCCTCAGTAGACTAGGCGCGGGGCGCCGGCACCGATACGGAATAGTGTCACCCCGAACCGAAGAAAATTCCACAAACGGCCCGGCCCCGAGCGGAGCACACTATTCGCGTCGACCCTCGCGCACGTCCATGCCCATGCCGACTTTCAGCACCCCTCCCGAAGAGCAGCCGCGCGTCGATCCGTTCGACCCGCTGGTGCTCGATCGCACGGTGATCGCCGTGCCGCTGCTGAAGGCGATGGAGAAGGAGTGCCGCCTGATCAACGATTTCAAGGCGGTCCACCCCGAGCTGCTGAAGGAGTTCAACACGGCGATCGAATACAACCCGTATTACGACGGCGGCATACAGGCCGCCGTGCGGCGCGCGCGCGAGCTGCTGGAGCTGGCCGCGGGCAAGGCTCTCACGGCATCGGAGCGCAGGGTGCGCTCGTCGCCGGAGAAGCTGCGCGAATTCGAGCAGAAGCGCCACGCCGATCTCGCCGCCGCGATCCAGGACCAGGTGATCGGCCCGCCGCTGCCCGATAGCCACCACGGCCCGGGGCGGCTGCATGCCTCGGTGATCCGGCGCCTGGCGAACGCGAGCGCGGAGCTGGTGGATGACGACGCGGGTGTCGAGGCGCCGATCCGGCGGATATTCCCGACGCGCTTCGAGGTCATCATCGACCTGAATCTCGAGTATCCGCGCGGCCGCGAGGGCGCGCGCGCATGGGTCTTCGAGCACATCGAGGCCGCAAAGCTCGCCGCCGACGTGCGCGACGCGGGCCAGGACGTGCACCACGAGAAGGACCAGATCAACGGCCAGTACGTGTTCGCGCGGCTCGAGGCGCGCGTCATCCGCACGCTGGTCGACATGGACATGGCGGAGGCGAAGGCCGAGGCCGAGAAGCGCCGCGCCGAGATCGACAACCCCGCCCTCAAGTCCCAGGTCGACGCCGCGCGCTTCCGGGCGATCTTCCATGTGTGGCCCGATTTCGAGATCTCGGCGTGCATCAACCGCTCGATCGCCACCGTGAAGGCCGACGCCGCGCAGAACTCGTTTTCCGCGCGTGGCGCCGGCATTACCTGGGCGGTGATGGACTCGGGCATCCAGCACGACCACGAGCACTTCCGCAAATACGGCAACGTCGACAAGGATTCGCCCTGGCACAAGGACTTCACCGTCGACGGCAGCGGCCCGTTCGACGACGAGAACGGCCACGGCACGCACGTCGCCGGAATCATCGCCGGGGAATGGCGCGTGCCGGTCGACGCCGGCCCCGAAGTTCGCCGCCCGGTCGCGGTCTCGCGGTACCTCAAGACCGATACCAACGACGTCGAGTACCAGCAGACGTCGCTCGAGAGCATGTCGGGAATGGCGCCGCGCTGCAAGCTCGTGAGCCTGCGGGTGCTCGACGAGAACGGCAAGGGCTCGGTCAGCAACCTGATCGCCGCGATCAGCCACGTGCAGGAGATCAACGGCTACGGCCGGCGCATCCTGATCCACGGCGTCAACATGAGCCTCGGCTACAACTTCGAGCCCGAATGGTTCGCCTGCGGCCAGAGCCCGCTGTGCGCCGAGGTCGACCGGCTCGCGAAGACCGGCGTCGTGGTCGTCGTCGCCGCGGGCAACACCGGATACGGCATGCTCAAGTCCGCGATCGGCGCCACCTCCGCGGGCATGGCTCTCACCATCAACGACCCGGGCAATGCCGAGCTCGCGATCACGGTGGGCGCGACACACCGCGACATGCCGCACGTCTACGGCGTGTCCTACTTCTCCTCCAAGGGTCCGACGGGCGACGGGCGCATCAAGCCGGACCTCGTGGCGCCGGGCGAGAAGATCGTCTCGTGCGCCACCGGCAACCTGAAGAGGGAAGGCGCGCACGACCTCCCCTGCGACTACGTCGAGACCAGCGGCACGAGCATGGCCGCCCCGCACGTGAGCGGCGCGATCGCGGCGTTTCTCTCGGTGCGCATGGAATTCATCGGCAACTCCGAGCGCGTGAAGGAGATCTTCATGTCCACCGCCACCGACCTCAGGCGCGACCGCTACTTCCAGGGCGCGGGGCTGGTCGACCTGATGCGCGCGATCCAGTCGGTCTAGACCATCCGAAAGCGAGGCATTCCATGAACGATATCGCCGGCATCCCCTACCTCGAAGCGCAGTTCGACAAGGACGGCCTTCTGCTCACGAGCGTCGACCTGCCCGCGGGCGCGACCGACGTCGTCGTCATGTCGCACGGCTGGAACAACAACGCGGAGCGGGCGCGCGGCCTCTACCGCGATTTCTTCACCAACTTCGCGGCCGCGGGCCGGCCCGGCGATCTGGGCGGGCGCAGCCTCGCGATCGTCGGCGTGATCTGGCCTTCGAAGGAGTTCGACGAGATGGTCGCGGTCTCGGCCGCGCCCGGCGGATCGGCGGGCTTCGGCGGCGACGACAGCGCGGGACGCAAGGCGCTCGAAAGGAAGCTCGACGCGATGAAGGACTTCTTCACCGAGCCGGAGCAACAGGCGGTCCTCGACGCGGCGCGCGCGCTGGTTCCCGACCTCGAGAGCAAGGGCAGCGCGCGGCGCGAGTTCGTGAACCGCATCCGCTCGCTGCTCGACCCGTCCGCGGCCTCGCGCGACGATGCCTCGTCGACGTTCTTCAAGGACGACGGCGACGCGCTGATGCAGAACCTCAAGGTGGACGCGGACGATCTCGACGAGGCGCTCTCCGGCTCTGGCGGCTCCGGCGGCTCTGCCGCGCTGCCTTTGGGTGTGGCGACCGCCGTGCGCGTGCAGCAGGGCGCGGCCGGGCTCACGGAGACGATCACCGGCTTCAAGGCCGCCGCGATGAACATCCTCAACTACACGACCTACTACGAGATGAAGGCGCGCGCCGGCACCGTCGGGAAGGACGGCGTCGCGAAGCTGATCGATGCGTTTCCGGCGCACGTCCAGCGCATCCATCTCGTCGGGCACAGCTTCGGCGGGCGGCTCGTCGCCTCGACCGCGGCAAGCTCCGCCACGGATCGGATCGCGAGCATGGCCCTGCTGCAGGCCGCGTTCTCGCACAACGGATTTTCGAAGACGATGAACGGCTTCTTCCGCACCGTCGCCGACCAGGGCCGCATCCATGGCCCGATCCTCGTCACCCACACGAAGAACGACAGCGCGGTGGGAGTCCTCTATCCGCTCGCCTCGCGCATCAATGGCGACAAGACCGCGGCGTTCGGCGACGAGAACGACGTCTTCGGGGGCATCGGCCGCAACGGCACGCAGAAAATGCCCGGCGGGGAGGCGGTGTTCGGCAAGCTGCTCGCGGCGGGCGGCGCCTACACCTTCGAGCCGGCGCGCTTCTTCAACCTCGAGGCGAGCGACTTCGTGAAGAACCACAGCGACATCACCGGCAAGGAAGTGACTCACGCCGTGCGCTCGGCCATCGCCGGCTAGACAGCGCGAACCCCTCTCAGGCGTAGATCATCAGCAGCAGGAACGCGCCCATCACCGCCATGAAGAAGAAAGGGCCGATCGCCCCGCTATCCGTGCCGCCGTCATGCGTGTCATCGTTCATGCACGCATTGTCGATGTTCCGGGCCGTTCCCGCGCCTGAATCTTCCCGGAAAAAACTGCAGGATTCACGCTACTCGGCGCCGCCACGCAGAATCGATCGGCGTGGATGCGCCCGCGGTAGCGGCGGCGAACAACAACCCCGATCGCGCGAAGTTTTGCCTGCCGCCAACAAAAGTTCGCGGGCTAGTTCCTGAGGCTCTCGGGCACCTTGCCGCCGTTCTCGGCGAGCTTGCGGAAGACCGCCTTCTGCAGCGCGATGTTCTGCTCCGCGCTGCCGGGCTCGCCGACATGCACGTTCAGCTCATCGGCGAGCTGCTTGCGCGCGGTGAGGCTGGAATCGAGGTCGAGCAGCTTGAGGGTATCGACGATCGAGGTCCTCCAATTGCCGCCGCCACCCTTCTTCGTGGCGAGCTGGGAGAGGACGGCGTCGACGTCGACGCTCTGGATCGCATTGGAAGGCTGCAGCGTGGGCTGCAGCGTCGGCGACTGTTGCTGGGTCTGCTGTTGTGGCGCGGGCGCGGCGTGATGACGAATCTTGTCGAGGATGTCGCTGAAGAATCCCATGGCTGTGTCCTTTTCTCGCTGATTTCAGGCCGGATGGCCCAACGACTGACTATTCACCGTTCCAGCGAGGCTGTATGCCGGAGATGTCCTACGCTCCCGGCGCGATGTGATGGCGCGTCGTCGGGCCAGGCACGGGATCCTTGACCGACTCGTCGATGTAGCACCAGCCCCAGGTCTCGCCCGGCTCGAACGACTTCACCACCGGATGGCGCGTCGCGTGGAAATGGGCCTGCGCGTGCTGCATCGGCGAGCTGTCGCAGCAGCCCACATGCCCGCAGACGAGGCAGACCCGAAGGTGCAGCCAGGGGCTTGCGATCTTGAGGCAGTCCTCGCAACCCCGGGTCGAAGAGGGAACCACATCACGAATTGCAAGGAAGTGCGGGCAGGGCAAAGGGCTGCTCATCGATTCCTCCGGAAAGGGCGCGTGCGATACAGCTTATGCCAGGGAGCACTGTTCAGCTTTGCGAAAGCTTGGGGGAATATCGTGCGGGTCCATGCGCGACACGATTCTCCTCGCAGTGGTCTTCGGCGGATTCTTCGTCGGCATCTGGGCTTCCTATCGGCTTTTCATGCGCGGCGATACCAACGCCGAGCGCGTGGCCTCGCGCCTGCCGCGGGACTTCAAGCCCGACTGGTTATGGCGGATGGGGGATACGTACGTCGGCTATGAGAGCGCGACGCGCCGCCTGGCGCTGGTCGACTATCCGCACGGCACCGTGGTCACGCCGGACGAGGTGAAGGCGGTGGAGTCCGTCGACGAGACGATGCTCGGCCTCACCCACCGCTGGATCGTGGTGACCGTTGCGCGGGAGCCGCCGCAATACCGCGTCTGGTCTCGCTTCAGCTCGGCGAAGCGCGCCGAAATCCTCGCGCGCCTCGCGGCGCTCACGTCGGGCACGTCGTAACCGCGGCGGGCTCAGCGATGCCGATGCGGCATCCAGCTGTCGAACAGGTCCCGCCGATCGCCACGCGCGAGCGTGCCGAACGACGCCGACAGCTGATGATGGACGAAGACGTCCTCGGCGCAGGCGATCCGCAGCCCCGCGGCCTCGATGCGCCGGCAGTAGTCGTCATCCTCGAACAGTCCAAGCCCGTAGCCCTCGCGGAGCGGACCGCAGCGCTCGTAGGTCGAGCGCGGGAACATCGCGCAGAAGAACGCAGCCGTGCGGATCGGCGAGACCCGGCCCATGTTGGCAATGGTATGCCGTAGCGCTTCCACCGGCATGTCGGACACGTCCTGGTAGCCCGTGTCGATGCGCGCCTCGTTGCCGAGGTTGTTGGTTGCCGGGCCGATCAATCCGATCGACGCGTCGTCCTGCAGGTGACGCATCATCGTCATCGCCCATCCGCGCGTCACCACCGTGTCGTTGTTCAACAGTACCAGGTAGTCGCCGGAGGCCGCGGCGAGGCCCACGTTGTTGGCCGCCGCGAATCCGATGTTCTCCTCATTCAGGATCACCTTCGTGCCCGGGTTGCGCCGGCCGAACTCCTCGAGGTAGCCGCCGGTCCCGTCGGCCGAGGCGTTGTCCACGACGATGATCTCGAGGTTCGGATAATCGGTCCGGTCGAGCAGGCTCTGCAGGCACGCCTTGGTGAGCGCGAGATGGTTGCAGGTGAGCACGATCACGCTCAACTTCGGCATGCTGATCTCGCCCATCGCGCTGATCAGCTGCGAGACGCGGCGGTCCCAGGTCTGCAGCGAGGCGAACGCCTTGCGCGCGCCGGCGGCTTCATCCGCGTCCTCCTCCGGCCGCAGCGCCCGGTCGACCATCTGGACGAACTGCTCGGTCGAGGTCGCGCGCCACACGAGCACGCCGAGCTGCGCGATCTCGGGAAGATCGACGCTTACCAGCGGCTTGCCCGCGGACAGGTACTCGTAGACCTTCTCCTGGTTGGTGGCGAGCGTGTGCGGCAGCACCTTGAAGGGCAGCACGCAGACATCGAATGCATGCAGGTAGTACGGCAACTGCGCGTAGGGAACCTCGCCGGTGAAGGAGACGTTGGGCAGGCCCTCGAGCGCCTGCCCGGCGCCGATCGAGTCGTCGCCGACGAGCAGCACCAGATGCTGGGGATTCGCGAGCGCGACCGCGCGGATCAGGTCGAGGTCGAACCATTCGGCGATCGCCCCGTAGTAGCCGATGATCTTGCGGCCCTTCGGATCGACGTACACTTCGGGCGGGCTGTTGGCGAAGTGATCGAAATCGCTCGCGTTGCGCACGACCGCCACGCTCGGATTGAAATCGCGCACGAAGTTCTCCAGCCATGCCGAGGTCACGACCACGAGATCGGCCTTAAGCAGCAGATCCTCCTCGCTCTCGACCACCTTCGCCGGCACGCTGCCGTATCCCTCGTGATAATCCATGCAGTCATAGATCCGATAGGTGTTCGGCAGGTGCCGGACCAGCGGATGCCAGTAGGCGTGCTCGATGATCGACACCGTGGAGAGCGCGGCGAAGTCGAGCAGCAGCCGGCTCAGGCTCGCATCGAGCATGGCCTGCGCTTCGG
>JANPHA010000056.1:0-11060 GCA_031424255.1 Burkholderiales bacterium
TCGCGCCGAAGGCGAAGCTCGCGCATGCGCACGCGAAGCTTCCGGCGCGCGTCCGCCTGCCCGATCCGGGCACGGGCAGCGCGGCACAGGTAATCACGCGCGACAAGCCGGGATCACCGACCCAGATCGGCTTCGGCCGCACGGTGCCGGGCCTCGACAGCGAGGCCGGCGCGCTGACCCTGCTGCGTTGGGAAACGCTCGCCGACGGCGCGATCGTGGCGGCGGTCAACATCGAGTCTCCGGGCGCCGCGGCGATGCGCATCGGGTTGCGCGTGCGCTCGCTGCCCGCGGGTGTGGTCTTCCGCTTCTACTCCGCGAGCGAGCAGGAGCTCTTCGAGATCACCGGCGACGAGATCCTCGCGAGCCTCGCCAGGACTATCGAGGCGGGCGAGACCGGCGACGACGCGCATACCTTCTGGTCTCCGGTGATCGACGCGTCGAGCGTCGTGGCCGAGGTCGAGATTCCCCCGGGCGCGCGCCTGTCGGACCTGCGCATCGCGCTCCCGCAGATCTCGCACCTCGTCACCTCCGCGAGCACCGGCCTCACGCTGCCCAAGGCCGCGGCGGCCTGCGAGGTCGATGCGAGCTGCTACGCGAGCACCTGGGGCAACGAGAGCAACGCGGTCGCACGGATGATCTTCACGAGCGGCGGATCGAGCTACCTCTGCACCGGCACGCTGATCGCCGATACCGACGCATCGTCGACCACGCCGTACTTCCTCACCGCGAACCACTGCATCAACACGCAGGCCTCGGCAACGAGCCTCATGACCTACTGGTTCTATCGCTCGAGCTCGTGCAACAGCGGCGTGGCCGGCGCGTACCAGACGCGCAGCGGCGGCGGAACGCTGCTCTACGCGAGCGCCAACACCGACACCTCGTTCCTGCGTCTTGCCGCGGCGCCTCCCGCAGGCACGGTATTCGCGGGATGGGTCGTGGGCACGCCCGCCGCGAGCGGCACGTCGGTCACCGCCATCCACCATCCCACGGGCGATCTCGAGAAGATCAGCTTCGGCAACGTCACCGGCTACTACAACTGCACCGCCGCGACCAGCGGGCAATTCACTTGCAACGGCTCCACGGCCGCGGCATCGGCGTTCTACTCGACCGCGTGGCGCAGCGGCGTGGTCGAAGGCGGCAGCAGCGGTTCCGCTCTCTTCAACGATACCGGCCACTATCTGCTGGGCCAGCTCTATGGCGGCTCGAGCTCGTGCACCGCGCCGACCGCCGGCGATTTCTATGGGCGTTTCGACGTCGCATACAACGCCGCGCTCTCGCAGTGGCTCTCGCCCGCCATTCCCACCTACAACCTCGGCGTGACGCGGGCCGGCCTGGGCTCGGTGCGCAGCTCGCCCGCGGGCCTCACGTGCCCGTTCACGTGCAACGCGGCCTTCGCACAGGGCACGATGGTGAATCTCACCGCGACGCCCGATGCCGGCTATGTGTTCAGCGGGTGGAGCGGCGCGTGCAGCGGCACCGGAAGCTGCAGCGTCACGATGAATGCCGCGGCCAGTGTCGGCGCGAGGTTCGACTTCATTCCGCTGCCGCCGCCGCCCGTGGGCAAGGCGTTCAACGACTTCAACGGCGACGGCCGCAGCGACGTGCTCTTCCGGCGCTCCGACGGCTCCAACTATGTGTGGCAGGTGAACGGCTCGGTCATCTCGGGCGGCTTGCTGCAGATCGCCTCGCAGGGCACGCTGCCGTCCGCCGGAGCGGAGTGGTCGGTGGCCGGCATCGGCGATTTCAACGGCGACGGCAAGGCCGATATCCTGTGGCGGCGCAATTCCGACGGCGCCAACTACATCTGGCTCCTCGACGGCATGTTCATCTCCGGCGGGACGATCACGATCGTCGCGCAGGGCCTGCTGCCCTCGGTCGACACGTCGTGGCGCGTGGCCGGCATCGGCGATTTCAACGGCGACGGCAAGAGCGACATCCTGTGGCGCAAGGATGACGGCACCAACTTCGTCTGGCACGTCGACGCGGGGCTCATCACCAACGGCCTCTACACCATCAAGAGCCAGGGGCTGCTGCCGTTCACCGATCCCTCGTGGAGCGTCGCGGGAATCGGCGATTTCAACGGCGACGGCAAGAGCGACATCTTCTGGCGCAAGAGCGACGGCACCAACTACCTCTGGAATGTCGACGGCTCGACGATAAACGCGGGCGTGCTGTCCATCGCGAGCCAGGGCCTGCTGCCGAGCGTCGATACGAGCTGGACCGTGGTCGCGACCGGCGACTACAACGGCGACGGCAAGAGCGACATCTTCTTCCGCAGGAACGACGGCACCAACTACGTGTGGCACGTGAACGGCGCGGTGATCTGGGGCGGAGCGGTGCAGATCGTCTCGCAGGGCCTGCTGCCCGGAGTCGACAACTCGTGGACGATGGTCGGCCAGGGCGACTACAACGGCGACGGCAAGTCCGATGTGTTCTGGCGCAAGAGCGATGGCACCAACTACGTGTGGCACGTGGACGGCTCGGTGATCAATGGCGGCCTGTTGTCGATCGTGAGCCAGGGCCTGCTCCCGGGAGTGGACGCGAGCTGGACCGTGCAAAACCCGAAATAGCAGAACGTGCCGCATCGCAGGCGTCGTTTTAACGACGCTCGCGCCACGTTGCATTCGGTATCGCCCCGAGAGCACGCAGCCTAGCCTGCGTACTCCGGGGCAGCTCCACGATCGAACAAGGATCGATAGCCCTCTACGAGTTTCCAGGAGAGCTTCGAATGAACCGATTCCTTGCCGCGCTCGGCCTTGCCTCACGCGTCCTTGCGGGCCTGCTGATCACGCTATCCAGCGCGCACGCCCTCACGCTGACGGTGAGCAACACGAACGATTCGGGGCCCGGCTCGCTTCGCAACGCCATCATCGTCGCCAATGTCCTGCCCGGGCTCGACGTGATCAATTTCATGATTCCCGGCGCCGGCGAGCACGTGATCCTGCTGTTCAGCGAGTTGCCGGCGATCACCGACCCGGTCCAGATCGACGGCTACACGCAGCCCGGCTCGAGCCGCAACACGCTCGCCGACGGCTACAACGCGATGGTGAACATCGTGCTCGAGGGCGCCATCATTCTTCCGCCTCCGGGCTTCCAGACCTACGGTCTCACGTTTCGTGACGGATCCGACGGCAGCCGCGTCTCCGGCCTGAAGATCCAGCGCTTCTCGCTGGGACTCGTGTTGGCCAACGTGGGCAACATCCGCGTCGACGGCAACAAGATCCTCGACAACGCCTTGAACCAGGTGCTCGTGAGCGGCGCCAACAACGTGATCGGCTGGGGCGTGCCCGGCGCGCGCAACCTGATCGGCGGCATGCCGGATGCCGTCACCGTCGTCGGCGATGGCAACTCGATCAAGAACAACTACATCGGCTTCGCCGACATCCGCGGAAACGAAGGCGTGAAGGTCGATGCCGGCCCCAGCGGCATCACGGTCTACTTCGGCATGATCGGCGTGATGTACCACTCGAGCGTCATCGCGGGGACCGACCTCGTGTGCGACCCTTCCGGGCTTTGCGGCAAAGGGTTCCAGAGCAACCACCACCAGATCGGCGGCCTCGAGCGCGGGGAAGGCAACGTGATCGTCGGGCAGACCCTGGCCGGCATCCTTTCGCTGGGCACCTCGAAAGGCAACCGCGGCAATGCCAGCATGAGGATCGATGGAAATCGCCTCGGCGCGAATTTCGACGGCAGCCGCCCGCCCGGTTTCGCCAACAACTTCGGCGTCTTCCTCCATCACGGCGACGCCAGCATGATCACCGTCCAGCAGAACACCATCACAGATGGCGTCGCCGGCATCGTGGTGCAGGGCAAACCCTCCATCAGCGGCGCGCGGCTCACGCAGAACCGCATCGTCGGACAGTCGCTGCAGGCCATCGACCTCGGCAACGACAAGCGCGACACGAACGACAAGCTCGATCCCGACTTCGGCGACAACGGCAAGCAGAACTTCCCCGTCATCACCGGGCTCCTCGGCAGCGGCGGCGGCAATCTCGCGAGCACGCCCCTTTCGAGCTTCATCCTCGAATTCTTCCAGAGCGGCATCTGCAAGAACCCCGAGACCGATACCTACCTGGGCTCGATCTCCGTCACCACCGACGCCTCGGGAAATGCCCCGATCAATGCGCCGATCTCCAACTTCCCCGGCGGCTTCCTCACCGCGACGGCCACCGACAAGGGCGGCAACACCTCCGAGGTGTCCGACTGCTTCCAGGTCCCGGTGGCGAAGCTCGCCACGAAGACGCGGATCTCCATGTACCAGTCCCCTCTGCGATTCGGTGAATGGAGCTCGGCTTACACGGTGGACGTCGTCGGCAGCGGCGGAGCCTCGACGCCCGGCGGCAGCGTGCAGTTGCTGAAGGCCGACGCGAACGGGGCCTGGGTCTGGTTCGCCACGGCGCCGCTCTCGGGAAACCAGGCCTTCCTGAATAACCTCCCCTCGGGCACCACCCCGGGCACCTACCGCGTGAAGGCGAAATACATGGGCGACGCGACCTTCGATCCGAGCGAATCGTACGAGGTCGTGGTCGTGGTCTACGACGTGAAGCACACGTTCGAATCCGCGACCAGCGATGTGCTGCGCGCGGGCTTCCAGGGCAACGCGCCGCAACCCGGCACTTACGAGATCCTCCGCGGCAGCGACCTCGCGAACGGCAACACCACGACATGGACCAACATCGGGCTGCCCGCGAGCAAGCGCATCGTCGCATCGGGGAAGTACGTCTACGGATGGGGACCTTCGATTTTCCTGGTGAGCGACTCGATCGGAATCATGACGCTCGCACATTTCGAAAGCGGCGCGCTGGTGGAGGGTCCCGTCACCGGCTGGCTGGGCGGCACCGTGGTGGAGACCGGGCGCTTCTTCCACGGCGACCAGCACGGCATCGTCGTCGCGACGAGCCTGAAGCGCTTCGAGGCCCGCCTTCTCTACGATGATTTCGACCTGGGCAAGTTCGCGGTGACGCAGACCGCCCTGCTGCGCGATGCGACCAACGAGCCGGGCGTGAACACCATTTCGATCGCGGCCATCGGCGACTTCGACGGCGACGGCAACGACGACATCATCTGGGACGTGAACAACGGCACGCTGGAGATGTGGCTCATGGATGGCGCGGTGATGAAGTCGCGTGCAGCCATCGCGCCTCCGATCACGACCGTCAACGGCTTTGCGATCCCGTTCGCGATCGCGGCCGTCGGCGACTTCGACCTCGACGGGCGCTTCGACATCGTGTGGCGCGGCGGCAACTACTACTACGTCGCGGTGATGAACGGCGCCACGCCCAAGGTCCAGCCCGCGGCGCCCATCCTCATCACATCGGATTGGAAGATCGAGGTCGCCGCCGACTACGACGGCGACGGCATCACCGACCTGCTGTGGAGAAACACCCTGTCCGGAGCCAACGCGCTCTACTTGATGGTCGGCCCCAGCCAGCCCCCGGGCAATCGGATCATCCCGGTGGCGGCGTTCCCCCTCGGCAGCGACTTCATCGATCCCTGAGTGCTGTGGCGCCGGACCGACGGCGCACATTACGTTTGGAACATCGACGGCGCGACCACGCCGCCGGAGCACCGTCAGCACAAAGTGACATTTGTCACATCGCCGCGGGTCGGAATTCGATTCAATGGAGAATTCCGAAACCCCGCGGCGGTCGAAATTCCATGCATACGATTCGAGGTCTTTCAGTCTCCGCCGTCGCCCTGGCGCTCGCGCTCGCGTCGCCGTTCGGCGACGCGCAGATGCTCGCCCCGGCGCCTTTCGCCACGCCCGAGCAGATGGCCTATTTCCACAGCGTTCCCGCCGTCGTGCCGAAAGCGCTCTCGCCGCTCACGGTGAATCGCTTCGCGCGCGCCGCGTCGGCAAGCTTCTACAACACCGTGTACGCGGTGACCGAGTTGCAGACCGATTGGTCCGGCAGTCTCACCACGCCCTGCAACCCCGGCAGCACGTCGGCAACCTATCGGGACGCGACACTCGATCGCCTCAACTATTTCCGCGCGATGGCGGGGCTTCCCGGCAACGTGGTGTTCGATGTCACGTGGAATTCGGCCGGGCAGCAGGCCGCGACGATGATGGCGGCCAACAACGCGCTCAGCCACTCGCCGCCCAACACGTGGACCTGCTATACCGCGCTCGGCGCCACGGCCGCGGGCGAATCCAACATCGCACTCGGCAGCGGCGCGAGCCTCGGCTCGGGTCCGAGCGCGATCAAGCTCTACATGGATGACATCGGCACCGGCAACGAGGCGCTCGGCCATCGCCGCTGGGTCCTCTATCCGCCGCAGGCCAACATGGGCACCGGCTCCGCCGGGCTTGCGGCGGGCAACAACGCCAACGCGCTGCATACGTTCGGCGCCGGTGTTTTCGGCTCGCGCCCCGCGACGCCAAACGGCGTCGCATGGCCGCCCGCGGGATACGTGCCGTACCAGGTGCTTCCGTGGGACCCGTACTTCGGCACGCTGGGGCGCTGGTCGTACTCCTATCCGGGCGCGGACTTCAGTGCGGCGACCGTGACGGTCACCTCGGCCGGCGCATCGGTCCCGAGCACCGTGCTGCCGGTCTCCGCCAACAGCTACGGCGACAACACCGTCGCATGGAGCGTGAACGTGCCGCCGACGGCACCGGCGTTCGACAAGCGCTACAACGTCACCGTGGCGGGCATCGCCGGCGCGCCGTTCTCCTCGATCTCCTATCAGGTCGTCGTGTTCGATCCGGCGCGCGCGCTGCAGGTGCGCCTCGACGCCAACGGCGACGGCAAGGGCGATATTCTTTTTCGCAACGCGGCCGGCACCAACTATCTCTGGAACGTGAACGGCGCGGTCATCACCGGCGGCCTGTTGCAGATCGCCTCGCAGGGACAGCTGCCCTCGGTGGACTCGACCTGGACCATCGCCGGCATCGGCGACTTCAACGGCGACGGCAAGAGCGACATCCTGTGGCGCAACGCCTCGGGCGCGAACTACGTCTGGCATCTCGACGGCGCGTCGCTTTCCGGCGGCGTGTTCAACATCGTCTCGCAGGGGCTGCTGCCCTCCGCGGACGCCACATGGACCGTGGCCGGCATCGGCGACTTCAACGGCGACGGCAAGAGCGACATCCTGTGGCGCAAGAGCGACGGCACCAACTATGTCTGGCACGTGAACGGCGCCGTCATCAGCGGCGGCACGCTGCAGGTCGCATCGCAGGGATTGCTGCCCTCGGTGGACACGACGTGGAGCGTGGCCGGCATCGGCGACTTCAACGGCGATGGCAAGAGCGACGTCCTGTGGCGCAAGGCCGACGGCACCAACTACGTGTGGCACGTGAATGGAGCGGTGATTTCCGGCGGCGTGCTGCAGATCGTGTCGCAGGGCCTCCTGCCCGGCGTGGACGCGACCTGGTCGGTGGCGGCGATCGGCGACTTCAACGGCGACGGAAAGTCGGATGTGTTCTGGCGCAGGAGCGACGGCACGAACTACGTGTGGCATGTGAACGGCTCCGTGATCAGCGCCGGCGTGTTGCAGATCGCGAGCCAGGGCCTGCTGCCCACGGTCGATACGACATGGAGCGTGGCGGGCAGCGCCGACTATAACGGCGACGGCATGTCCGACGTGTTCTGGCGCAAGTCCGACGGCACGAACTACGTCTGGCACGTGAACGGGGCCGTGATCAGCGGCGGCGTGCTCTCGATCGCGAGCCAGGGGCTGCTGCCCGGCGTGGATGGCACGTGGAGCGTTCCTAATCCAAAATAGGGCATGACCGACGCGCCCGGCGACGAACCGACCTCCGTGGAGGAGCTGCTCTCGAAGCGGCTGCGCTGGGACGACGCGAAGGCCCTCTCCGGCGAGACGCTCGAGTTGTTCCCGCTCGACTCCGGACCGGATCGCATCCCGCTCACCGTGGTCGAGGTGACTGCGCGCGCGAGCTCCGACGCGATGCTGCAGTTCTCGATCCTGCTGCGCGGACCGGCCGACCCGGTGCTCGCGCAGCGCACCTATCGGTTCCGCCATGCGCGGCTCGGGGACTATGCGTTCTTCGTGACCGCGGTGGCGCGCAGCGCCGCGGGCACCGATTACGAGGCCTGCTTCTCCCATGCCCCTTGAGGTGCCGGCCGCTGCCGTCGACGGCATCGCACTGCGAGCGAGCGAGCCGCGCGACGAGCCGTTCCTGCGAGCGCTCTATCGCGACGTGCGCGATCCCGAGCTGGCACTCACGGCGTGGAGCGAGGCGCAGAAGCGCGCGTTCTCCGACGACCAGTTCAGCCTGCAGGATCGCCACTACCGCGCCCACTATCGCGACGCGGCCTTCCTCGTGATCGAGCGCGGCGGGCAGCCTGTGGGGCGAATCTACATCGCCGCGTTCGACGCCGAGATCCGCTTGATGGAGCTTTCACTCGTGGCCGCGGCGCGCAACGCCGGGCTCGGCACGAGGATCATCCGATGGCTGCAGCAGAAGGCGGCCGCCGAGGGCGCGCAGCTCACGCTCAACGTCGAGACCTTCAACCCGGCGCTTCGGCTCTACGCGCGGCTGGGCTTCGGCGAGGAAAGCCGCGACGGCATGTACGTGAGGATGCGCTGGCGCGCACCCGCCTCATAGGCGGTTGAAGACCGCCTCGACGATCCGGCCCTCGGCGTCGTTCGGGCTCACGAACATCACGAAGGTCCCGAAGCGCGGATGGCTCACGCGATAGCTCGCCTGCGCGAGCGATTGCGCAGGTGCGACGGCGAACTGCAACGCGAACTGTCCCTCGCTCTTCGCCGCCGCGGCGCCCGGCAGCGGGGCGACCCGCTCGAGCCGCGCGCGCACCTGCTCGAAGGTTCCCGTGTCGAACGAGAACTCGTCGCCCACGCACGGCTCGAACGCCGAGCGCGTGAGCGGCCTGGGCGCGGCGGGGGCGGAAAGCGCCGCGCCGCTCGCAACGAGGCCGGCGACCGCGGCACCGGGAGCGAGCCCGGCCATCTGCAGGAAAGCGCGACGCTTGGATACCATGGGATCTCCGGGTGGCGGTTCTCGAGGCGGGAGACATTGTAAGGGGAATCGCAGCGCCGGTCTGTCGAATCGTGAGCAGACCGCGCGCCACGAATGGAATATCATCCTGCCACTCGTTTTCGGGGAATCCCATGACCAGTTTTGTCGGCGAGATCCGCATGTTCGGCGGCAATTTCGCGCCCGCGGGTTGGATGACGTGCGAGGGGCAGATCCTGCCGATCGCGGAGAACGATGTGCTATTCACATTGATCGGCACCACCTACGGCGGCGATGGGCAGACCACGTTCGCGTTGCCCGACCTGCGCGGGCGCATCCCGATGCACCAGGGCACCACCATCCTCGGCGCGTCGTCGGGAACGGAGACGGTGACGCTCACCACCAACCAGATCCCGATCCACACGCACACCGCGCTCGCCGGCGCAAGCGTGGGCCACCTCTCGGAGCCGGGCAACGCGGTGCCCGCGGCGCATCGCGATTTCGCCGTCTTCGACGCGTCCACGAACGTTCCGATGGCGCCGACCTCGCTCGCCGCGGCCGGCGGCAACCAGCCCCACGACAACATGCCGCCCTACCTGTGCGTGACGTTCATCATCTCGCTGTTCGGCATCTTCCCCTCGCAGAACTGAAGCCATGTCCGATCCCTACCTGAGCGAAATCCGCATCGTCGCCTTCAACTTCCCGCCCAAGGGCTGGGCCTTCTGCAACGGCCAGTTCCTGCCGATCAACCAGAACCAGGCGCTCTTCTCGCTGCTGGGCACGACGTATGGCGGCAACGGCGTGACCACGTTCCAATTGCCCGACCTGCGCGACCGCATGCCGGAGCATTGGGGCAACGGCAGGAATCTCGGCGAGAGGGCGGGCGAGGTGAACCACACGCTCACCATCGCGGAGATGCCGGTCCACACCCACGCGCAATCGGTGGTGGACAAGCCGGGCACGAGCGCTACGCCCGCGGGAAATTTCCTCGCCGCCCATCGCGGCGGATACACCGAGGCCGCGGCCGCCAACACGGCCTTCTCTCCGGCGGCGGTGGCCAACGTCGGGGGCTCGCAGCCCCACAACAACATGCCGCCGTACCTCACGCTCAATTTCTGCATCGCGCTCGTCGGCATCTTTCCGTCGCGCAACTAGGACCGCCATGTCAGACCAATTCGTCGCCGAGATCCGCATTTTCGGATGCAACTTCGCCCCCACCGGATGGGCGCTGTGCAACGGACAGATCCTGCCGATCTCGCAGAACACCGCGCTCTTCTCGCTGCTCGGCACCACCTACGGCGGCGACGGCAAGTCGACCTTCGCATTGCCCAACCTGCAGGCGCGCTTCCCGATGCACCCGGGCCAGGGACCCGGCCTGTCGCTGCGCGACCTCGGTGAATCGAGCGGCCAGGACTTCGTCACGTTGATCGCCTCCGAGATGCCGCAGCATACGCACGCCTTCGCGGGCGGAACCGGCACGCCGGTGCAGTCGCCATCGGCGGGCGCGCCCGGCCTCTCGGCGCCGCGCGGCTATCACGGCGGCCCGGCGAACGACGTGAGCAACGTCGTGCAGCCCAACGGCGGAAACCAGCCGCACAACAACCTGCCCCCCTTCCTTGCGCTGAATTTCTGCATCGCATTGCAGGGCATCTTTCCGCCGCGTTCCTGACGCGTGGCGCACCGCGAAATTTCCGGAGACCTTCATGGTTAACTTCCGCGCCGGCATTCTCGCCGCGCTGCTCATCGCCTGCGCACCGCTGCCGGTGGCGGCCCAGGGCCACCTCGTCGCCAAGGCGCTCGGGGCCCGCGGCGACCGGTTCATCGAGATGCCGGAGAGTGCCGCGGGCAAGCGCTACGCCAACGTGGGCGCGCAGGTCGCGATCGTCTATGGCGAAGCCGGCATCGAGGTGAGCCCGGCGCATGCGAGCCTTTCCAAATCCGGCGGCGCGGAGTGCATGCGGTTAGCAGGCGCTTGCGAGCGCGCAAGCTCGGACGAGGGCCGGGTCACGGCGAGAAGAGGCTGACGTTCTGCTCGCGCCCCGTCGTCGCCGGCCTCGCCACCGGCGCCGGCCGGCCGGGCATCGGTGCGGGCGCACTGTCCGCCTGTGCCAGGCACGGG
>JANPHA010000057.1:0-9314 GCA_031424255.1 Burkholderiales bacterium
AGCGCCGGCGAATTCCATCGTCGTCACCCCCTCCTGGATCAGGTCGGAAGCGCGCGCGTGGATGATGTGCATCCCGATCACCCGGTCGGTGGCGCCATCGGCCACGACCTTCACGAATCCCACCGGCTCGTTGATGCCGAGCGCCCGCCCGTTGATCGAGAACGGGAACTGCCCGCTCTTCACCGCAACGCCTTCGGCCTTCGCCTGCTGCTCGCTCTTGCCCACCCACGCGATCTCGGGCGAGGTGTAGATCACCCACGGGATGCAGTTGTAGTCGAGATGCGGCTTCTGTCCCGCGATGATCTCGGCCACCATCACGCCCTCGTCCTCGGCCTTGTGCGCGAGCATCGGGCCGCGCACCACGTCGCCGATCGCGTAGACGTTGGGAAGATTGGTGCGGCAATGGTCGTCGACCTCGATGAACCCGCGCGCGTCGATCTTGAGCCCCACGGCCTCGGCGCCCAGGCCGTCGGTGTTCGGGACCCGGCCCACCGAGACCACCAGCTTGTCGCATTCGAGCTTCTGCGCGAGCCCCTTATCGTCGGTGTACTCGACCAGCACGCTCGTCTTGCGCGTGGTGACCTTGTCGATCTTGACCCCCATGCGGATGTTGAGCCCCTGGGTCTTGGTGAACTGCTTCCACGCTTCCTTGGCCACCGCCTCGTCGCAGGCGCCGAGGAAATTCGGCAACGCCTCGAGGATTGTGACTTCCGAACCGAGCCGGCGCCACACGCTGCCGAGCTCGAGGCCGATCACGCCCGCGCCGATCACGCCGAGGCGCTTGGGCACCGCCCCGAAGGCGAGCGCGCCCTCGTTGTCGCAGATGGTCTGGTTGTCGACCGCGATGCCGGGCAGGTGGCGCGCCTTCGATCCCGTCGCCACGATCACGTGCTTCGCCTGCACCGTCTCCTTGCCCACCTGGATCGAATACGCCTCGCCGCCAGGCACGAGCTTGCCGAAACCCTGCAGCCAGGTGATCTTGTTCTTCTTGAAGAGGTACTCGACGCCCTTGGTCATCTTGGTGACGATCGAGTCCTTGCGCGCCTGCATCTTCGCGATGTCGATCTTCACGCCCGCCACGTTGATGCCGTGCACGTCCAGATGGTGGCCCGCCTTCTCGAATTCCTCCGAGGATGCGAGCAGCGCCTTGGACGGGATGCAGCCCACGTTGAGGCACGTTCCGCCGAGTGCCAGCTCGCCCTTCGGGTTGGTCCAGCCCTCGATGCACGCGGTGGAGAATCCGAGCTGCGCGGCGCGCACCGCGGCGATGTACCCGCCGGGGCCCGCGCCGATGACGACGACGTCGAATGATTGCGCCATGGAGCTTTCCGTTATCTGAGCCAGATTCTGGCGATGTGCACCCCCAGCCCGGCGCACAGGCCCGCGGCCAGGGGATGGACGTTCTTGAGAAACATCGGCGGGTGCTTCACCAGGCGCAGCAGCCAGAACGTGACCGCCACCGAGACGCCCACCGCGAGCGACACCGAGAAGTGCCGCGGCAGGTAGATGCGCAGCACCGCCTCGAGGAACACGGTGAGGAAGCCGACGAGCAGCGACCCCGCCACGAAGAAGAAGACGCGCCGGGCGATGACGAGGGGTCGAAGCTTCCGGCGTGCCATGCGCTAGACGTCGAGCACCAGGCGCGCGGGATCCTCGAGCGCTTCCTTGATCGCCACGAGCGACAGCACGGCCTCGCGCCCGTCGATGATCCGATGGTCGTACGAGAGCGCGAGGTAGTTGATCGGGCGGATCACGACCTGGCCGTTCTCGACCACCGGGCGATCCTTGGTCGCGTGCACGCCGAGGATCGCGCTCTGCGGCGGGTTGATGATCGGCGTGGAGAGCATCGAGCCGAACACGCCTCCGTTGGAGATCGAGAAGGTGCCGCCGGTGAGCTCCTCGATCGTGATCTTGCCGTCCTTCGCACGCTGGCCGAAGTCGGCGATCGTCTTCTCGATCTGCGCGAACGAGAGCTGGTCGGCGTTGCGAATGACCGGCACCACCAGCCCGCGCTCGCTGCCCACCGCGACCCCGATGTCGTAGTAGCCGTGATAGACGATGTCGGTGCCGTCGATCGAGGCGTTCACGACCGGGTACTTGCGCAGCGCATAGACCGCGGCCTTCACGAAGAACGACATGAAGCCCAGCTTCACGCCGTTCTGCTTCTCGAACTTGTCCTTGTAGCGGTTCCTCAGCTCGATCACCGGGGCCATGTTGACCTCGTTGAACGTGGTGAGGATGGCGGCGGTCGATTGCGACTGCACCAGGCGCTCGGCCACGCGCTGGCGCAGGCGCGACATCGGCACGCGCTGCTCGGTGCGCGAGCCGGGGGCGGGTATCTGCATGGTGCCGGGAGCGGCCGGCTTCGCTTGCGCGGGTGCGGGTGCGGAAGCCGCAGCGGTGCCAGCGGCGGGCGCATTGACGACGTCCGCCTTGGTCACGCGGCCGTCACGGCCCGTACCTTCCACCGTGGAGGGATCGAGGCCTTTCTCGGCGGCGATCTTCGCGGCGGACGGAGAGGCCGATGGGGTCGCGGCCTTCGCGGGCGCTGGGGCGGGTGCCGGCGCTGGGGCGGGTGCCAGCGCTTTCGGTGCGGGCGGCGCGGAAGCGGCCGCAGCCTTTTCCGCCTTCGCGGCCGGGGCCGCGACGCTCGCCTTGCCCTCGGTATCGATCACCGCGATCAGGTCGCCGCTCGTGACGCTGTCCCCGTCGTTCTTCACGATCTTCACCAGCACGCCGTCGGCGGGCGCGGGCAGTTCGAGCACGACCTTGTCGGTCTCGATGTCGATCAGGTTCTCGTCGCGCTTGACCGCCTCGCCGGGCTTCTTGCGCCAGGCGACGAGCGTGGCCTCGGAGACCGATTCCGAGAGTTGCGGGACCTTGACTTCGACTTGCATGACGATTTTCCCCTAGGCCGCTTCTTTTTTCGACGCCGTGTCCCACGTGAGGGCCTGCTCGACCAGCGCCTTCTGTTGCTCGTTGTGCAGCTGCAGGTACCCGACCGCCGGCGAGGCGGCCGAATCGCGTCCCGCATAGGAGAGCTGCTGCTCGGGGCGCAGGTGGCGCAGTAGGTAGTGCTGGATGCTGTGCCACGCGCCCTGGTTGGCGGGCTCTTCCTGCGCCCACACGATGCTCTTCGCATTCGAATAGAGCTCGAGCTGCGCCTCGAACTCCTCGTGCGGGAACGGATAGAGCTGCTCGATGCGCATGATCGCCACGTCGTCGATCGCGCGCTTGGCGCGCTCGGCCGCGAGGTCGTAGTACACCTTGCCGGCGCAGAACACGACGCGCTTCACCTTCTTCGCGGCGAGCTTCTCGACCTCCGGAATGAGCACCTGGAACGTCCCGCCCGCGAGATCGGCGATCGGCGAGGACGCCTCCTTCTTGCGCAGCAGGCTCTTCGGCGTCATCACGATCAGCGGCTTCCTCATCGGGCGCTCGATCTGGCGGCGGATCATGTGGAAGAACTGCGCGGCGTTCGACGGCACGCACACCTGCAGGTTGTGCTCGGCGCACAGCTGCAGGAAGCGCTCGAGGCGCGCGGAGGAGTGCTCCGGGCCCTGGCCCTCGAAGCCGTGCGGCAGGTACATCGTGAGGCCGCACATCCGGCCCCACTTCGACTCGCCCGAGGCGATGAACTGGTCGATCACCACCTGCGCGCCGTTCACGAAGTCGCCGAACTGCGCTTCCCAGATGACCAGCTCGTACGGCTGCGCGGTCGCGTAGCCGTATTCGAATCCGAGCACCGCCTCCTCGGAGAGCAGCGAGTCGATGACGACGAAATTGCCCTGCTTCTCCTTGATGTTCTGCAGCGGGATGTAGACGCCGGAATCCCACTTCTCGCGGTTCTGGTCGTGCAGCACGGCGTGGCGATGCGCGAACGTGCCGCGCCCCGCGTCCTGTCCCGACAGGCGCACCGGGTGGCCCTCGTCGACCAGCGAGGCATAGGCGAGGTTCTCCGCCATGCCCCAGTCGAGCGCGACCTTGCCCTCGCCCATCTCCCGGCGCGCGGCGAGCAGCCGCTCGACCGACGGGTGGAGCTTGAAGTTGGCGGGCACGTCGGTGAGGCGCTTGGCGAGATCCTTCAGCTTCGCGAGCGGCACCGCGGTCACCGCCGGCTGGCGCCAGTCGATCCCGATGTAGGGCGCCCAGTCGATCTGCAGCGCCGAGCGCAGGCCGTAGAGGATCTTCTCGTTCGTGCCCTTGCCGGCGTCCAACGCGGCGCGCACGCTGGTGACGAGCTGGTCGCCATAGCCGGCGGCGATGACCCCTTCCTTCTCGAGCTTGTCGGCGTAGAGCTTGCGGGTGCCTGGATGCTGGGCGATCTTCTTGTACATCAGCGGCTGGGTGACGAACGGCTCGTCCTGCTCGTTGTGGCCGAGGCGGCGGAAGCACACCAGGTCGATCACGACATCCTTGTGGAAGGTGTTGCGGTAATCCTCGGCGATCGCCGAGACGAACACCGCGGCCTCCGGATCGTCGCCGTTCACGTGGAAGACCGGCGCCTCGATCATCTTCACGATATCGGTGCAATAAAGCGACGAGCGCGCATCGCGCGTGTCGGACGTGGTGAAGCCGATCTGGTTGTTGATCACGAGGTGCACGGTGCCGCCGGTCTTGTAGCCGCGCGTCTGCGAAAGCGCCAGCGTCTCCATCACCACGCCCTGCCCCGCGAACGCCGCGTCGCCATGGATCAGGATCGGCAGCACTTCCCGGCCGGTGTGGTCGCCGCGGCGATGCTGGCGGGCGCGCACCGAGCCTTCGACCACCGGGTTCACGATCTCGAGGTGCGACGGGTTGAACGCGAGCGTGAGGTGCACCGTGCCGCCCGCGGTCTTGATGTCGGACGAGAAGCCCTGGTGGTACTTCACGTCGCCCGAGGCGAGCTCGCTCGCGTGCTTGCCCTCGAACTCGGAGAACAGATCGGCGGGGATCTTGCCGAGGTTGTTCACCAGCACGTTCAAACGGCCGCGGTGGGCCATGCCGATCACGACTTCCCGGGCGCCGTGCGCGCCGGTGTTCTCGATGATCGTGTCGAGCATCGGGATCATGCTCTCGCCGCCCTCGCCGGAGAAGCGCTTCTGGCCGACGTAGCGGGTGTGCAGGTAGCGCTCCAGCGTCTCGGACGCGGTGATGCGCTCGAGGATGTGGCGCTTCTCGTCGGCCGAGAACACCGGGGTCGACAGCGTTCCCTCGAAGCGCTTCTGGATCCAGCGCTTCTCCTGCGTGTTGGAGATGTACATGTACTCGATGCCGATGGTGCCGCAGTAGGTCTTCTTCACCGCGGCCACGATGTCGCGCAGCTTCATCGGCGTGACCTGGCCGGACGCGGAGACCTTCGAGCCCTGCCAGCTGCCCGGCGAGAACTCGCGGTCCATGTCCTCCTCGGTGAGGCCGTAGTAGGAAAGCTCCAGCTCGGGAACCGGCGTGCGCTCGAGGCGCTTCAACGGGTCGAGCTGCGAGTAGCGCGAGCCGAGCACGCGGTGGGCGCGGATGTATTGCAGCACCTTCAGGTTCTTCTGGTCGGCAAAGGTCGCGGCCGCGGCGGCCGCCGCCGTGGACGGCGCCGGCGCCTGCGCCACCGGCGAGAGGTTCTCGAACGCGGCGATCACCGGCGAATGCGCGACATCCCTGGCGCCGCCGCCCTTCTGCCACGCGTCGAACACTGCTTTCCACGAGGCGTCGACCGAATCGGGATCGGCGAGATAGCGCTCGTAGAGCTCCTCGACGTACGGCGCGTTGCTGCCGTAGAGGTTGGATGACGCCTCGAACTCCTTCATGACGCTGGCCATGGCTATTTCCTTTTCGCGATCGGCGCGACGTCGCGCTTCGTCGGCCCGAGGTAGAGCTGCCGCGGGCGGCCGATCTTCTGCTCGGGATCGGAGATCATCTCGTTCCATTGCGCGATCCAGCCCACGGTGCGGGCCATCGCGAAGATGCAGGTGAACATCGACACCGGGATGCCGAGCGCGCGCTGCACGATGCCGGAATAGAAATCGACGTTCGGGTAGAGCTTGCGCGAGACGAAGTATTCGTCCTCGAGCGCGATCTTCTCGAGCGCCATCGAGAGCTTGAAGAGCGGGTCGTTGTGCAGGCCGAGCGCGTCGAGCACTTCCCGGGTGGTCTCCTGCATGAGCTTGGCGCGCGGGTCGTAGTTCTTGTAGACGCGGTGGCCGAAGCCCATCAGCTTCACGCCCGAGTTCTTGTCCTTCACCTTCCGGATGAACTCGCCCACCTTCTCGACGCCACCGTCCTTCTGGATGTCGATCAGCATCTGCAGCGCCGCCTCGTTGGCGCCGCCGTGCGCCGGGCCCCAGAGGCATGCGATGCCGGATGCGATGCACGCGAACGGATTGGCGCCCGACGAGCCCGCCAGCCGCACGGTCGAAGTGGAAGCGTTCTGCTCGTGGTCGGCGTGCAGGATCAGGATGCGGTCGAGCGCGCGGTTCAACACGTCGTTCTGCTGGTACTCCTCGGCCGGCACGCCGAACATCATGCGCATGAAGTTGGGCACGTAGCCCAGGTCGTTCCTCGGATACATGAACGGCTGCCCCATGTTGTACTTGTAGGCCATCGCGACGATGGTCGGCAGCTTGGCGATCAGCCGGAAGGCCGAGATCTCGCGATGCTCGGGATTATTGATGTCGAGGGAGTCGTGGTAGAAGGCCGAGAGCGCGCCGACGACGCCGACCATCACCGCCATCGGGTGCGAATCGCGGCGGAATCCCTGGAAGAGGCGCGCCAGCTGCTCGTGCACCATGGTGTGGCGCGTGACGGTGTAGTCGAATTTCTCCTTGTCGGCCTTCTTCGGCAGCTCGCCGTTCAGGAGCAGGTAGCAGACCTCGAGGAAATCGCAGTGCACCGCGAGCTGCTCGATCGGGTAGCCGCGATAGAGCAGCACTCCCTCGTCGCCGTCGATGTAGGTGATCTTCGAGGCGCACGCCGCGGTCGAGAGGAAGCCCGGGTCGTAGGTGAACATCCCGGTCTTGCCGTAGAGCGCGCGGATGTCGAACACATCGGGCCCGATCGTGCCGCCGTAGACCGGCAGCTCGAGGTTCTTGCCCTCGCCGTAGTTGAGTGTGACCTTGCCTTTCGCTTCCATCGTTCGCGCGCTCCGTCGTTGTCGCGCCGCTCACGCGGCGCGCAGTTTTTCGACCATGGCCCGAAGGCTTGCCTGCGGCATCTCGGACCGTCGCATCACCAGGTCGAGCAAATCGTTGTCGGGCATCGCGAGGAGGCGCTCCAGCGCGGCCGCCTCGCCCTCGCTCATCGCCGGCCCGGACGTCGCCCAGAACCGCTCGAACACGAGGTCCAGCTCCAGCAATCCCCGGCGGCTCTTCCATTTCAGGCGCTCGAGGGCCCGTGAATCCATTCTGCCCGCCAATCCTTGCGCGCCCCTTACACCGCGCGCTTGACCAGCAGCTCCTTGATCCGGCCGATGGCGAGCGTCGGGTTGAGCCCCTTCGGGCACACGTCGACGCAGTTCATGATCGTGTGGCAGCGGAACAGGCGATACGGGTCCTCGAGGTCGTCGAGGCGCTCGTTGGTCGCGAGGTCGCGGCTGTCGGCGATGAAGCGATAGGCGTTGAGCAGGCCGGCGGGGCCGACGAACTTGTCGGGGTTCCACCAGAAGCTGGGACAAGCCGTGGAGCAGCACGCGCACAGGATGCACTCGTAGAGGCCATCGAGCTGCGCGCGCTCCTCGGGCGACTGCAGCCGCTCGCGCTCGGGCGGCGGCTCGGGGTTGACCAGGTATGGCTTGACCGAGTGGTACTGGTTGAAGAAGAGCGTCATGTCCACGATCAGGTCGCGGATGATCGGCAGCCCCGGCAGCGGCTTCAGCGTGACGGTGCCCGGCAGGTCCGCGAGCTTGGTGGTGCACGCGAGGCCGTTCTTGCCGTTGATGTTCATCGCGTCGGAGCCGCACACGCCCTCGCGGCACGAGCGCCTGAGCGCCAGCGAATCGTCGATCGACTTGATGCGGATCAGAGCATCGAGCAGCATGCGGTCCGAAGGCCCCATCTCGACGTCGTAGTCCTTGAAGTAGGGCTTCGCGTCCTTGTCGGGGTCGTAGCGCTGGATGCGGAATTTCATTTCAGTAGACCCGCGCTTTCGGCTCGAACGATTCGACCGAAAGGGGTTTCAGGTGCACCGGCTTGTACTCGAGCCGGTCGCCCGCCCGGTACCAGAGCGAGTGCTTGAGCCAGTTCACGTCGTCTCTCTTGGGGAAGTCGGCGCGATCGTGCGCGCCGCGGCTTTCGTGTCGCGCCTGCGCCGACACCATCGTCGAGCGCGCCGTCTCGATCAGATTGTCGAGCTCGAGCGCCTCGATGCGCGCGGTGTTGAACACCTTGGACTTGTCCTTGATCTGCGTGCGCTTCACGCGCTCGGCGACCGCGAAGATCTTCTCCACGCCGGCCACGAGCAGGTCGGGGAAGCGGAAGACGCCGCAATGCGCCTGCATCGTGCGCTGGATCTCGGCGCGCACCTCGTGCACCTCTTCCCCGCCGGTCTGCGCTTCGAGGCGCGCGAGGCGGCTGCGAGAGAAGTCGCCCGCGCCGCTCGGCAGCTCGCGAAACGCCGCGCCGGCCGACTGGATGAAATTGATCATCGAACGCCCGGAGCTCTTGCCCAGCACCAGCAAGTCGGTGAGCGAGTTGGTGCCGAGGCGATTGGCGCCGTGGATCGAGGCGCAGCCGCACTCGCCGGCGGCGTAGAAGCCGGGGACCGGGACCTCGGGGTCGCCGCCTTGCGGCACCACGACCTCGCCGTGATAGTTGGTCGGGATGCCGCCCATCTGGTAGTGCACCGTCGGCACGACCGGGATCGGATCCTTCACCGGGTCCACGTTGGCGAACTTGGTCGCGATCTCGCGAATGCCGGGCAGGCGCTTGTGGATCGTGTCGGCGCCCAGGTGATCGAGCTTGAGCATCACGTAGTACTTGTTCGGACCACAGCCGCGGCCTTCCTTGATCTCCTGGTCCATGGAGCGCGAGACGAAGTCGCGCGGCGCCAGGTCCTTGAGCGTGGGGGCGTAGCGCTCCATGAAGCGCTCGCCGTTGCTGTTGCGCAGGATCGCGCCTTCGCCGCGGCAGCCCTCGGTCAGCAGCACGCCCGCGCCGGCCACGCCGGTGGGGTGGAACTGCCAGAACTCCATGTCTTCCAGCGGGATGCCGGCACGGGCGGCCATGCCCAAGCCGTCGCCGGTGTTGATGAAGGCGTTGGTGGAGGCTTGGTAGATGCGACCGGCGCCACCGGTGGCGAACAGCACGGTCTTGGCGTGCAGGACATGCACGTCGCCGGTTTCCATCTCC
>JANPHA010000058.1:0-4907 GCA_031424255.1 Burkholderiales bacterium
AGCACGCCGGGCTTGGCGCGCGCGAGCTCGACCAGCTCGCCCACGCTGCCCGCCGCGACACTCGGGTTGACGACGAGGATGCTCGGCACCTCGGCCACCAGCGACACGGGGAAGAGGTCGCGCTGCGTATCGATCGGCATGTCCTTGAACACGGCCGGGTTGATCGCGATCGTGCCGATGTTGCCGAGGAAGACCGTGTAGCCGTCGGGCGCCGCCTTGCCCGCCGCCTCGAGGCCGATGTTTCCCGAGGCGCCGGGGCGGTTGTCGACGACGACTTGATGGCCGAGGAGCTCTCCCAGCCGCGGCGTGATGATGCGCGCGACGAAATCGGATGCGCCGCCGGGCGCGAACGGCACCACCATGCGCACCGAGCGGTTCGGATAGGCGCTCCCCTGCGCGAGGACGGCCGCGGAGAAGAGCGCGATGGCGAGCGCGATCGTGGATGCTGCGAGTTTCATGGTTCCTCCCCTAGTCGCCCGGCCCGATCGGCAGCGGGATAGCGCGTTTCAATCGCGCCGAGCGATCGAACGCCTTGGTGAGCATCAGCCGGTCGTGCGCCTCGGCCGCGGTCGCATGCTGCGTCGGCAGCGACATCGAGATGCGATTGAGCCACTGCTCGGTCTCCTCGCGCATCGGGCCGCGCAGCTCGCCCAGCGCGATGTCGCCCGGCGGATAGCTGCCGAGGAAGTCCACGCGGCGGCTGGCGTCGGGCGCGTAGCCCTCGCCCTGCGCGGTATCGGTCGCGAGCACCATGTCGCGATGGGTATCGTCGATGGTGAGCACGCCGTGCGTGCCGACGATGCCGACATCGAGGCTGTACACCGCGCCGGGCCATGCGATCGGCAGCGCCCACGAGATGCACGAGTGATAGAGGCTGCCGTCCTCGAACGCGATCGTGCCCGCGGTCGCGTCGATGCCCTTGCACACCGGCCCGAGCGCGGCATCGACCGAGCGCGCGTAGATCTCCACCGGGCGCTTGTCCTGCATCATCCACATCACGATGTCGAGCGCGTGCGTGCCCGAGATCACCATCGGCGAGATGCCGCCCGGGTCGCTCGTGCGCCGGTAGTTGTCGAGCGCCACGAGCCGGTTCATGAATGCGCGCGAGGTGACCAGCGTCACGTCGCCGAGCTGCCCGGTGCGCACCTTCTCCTTCGCGGTGAGCCAGCGCCGCCGGAAGCGTTGCGTGTAGCCGACCACCGCGTCCACGCCGGACGCCTCGATCGAGCGCATCACGCGCTCCGACTCGGCGAGCTCGGTGGCGAGCGGCTTCTCGATCAGCAGCGCCAGCCCGCGCTCGGCCGCGGCGAGCACCGGATCGACGTGCAGATGCTCGTCGGTCGCGACGATCGCCGCCGTGACCTCGGGCCGCGCGAGCAGCTCGCGGTAGTCGGAGGTCACGAAATCGGCGCCGATCTTGCGCGCGACGAGCTGCGCGCGATCCGGCTTCACCTCGGCGAGCCCGATGAAATCGACCTGCGGATGGCGCGCCGCGACCTCGCCGCGGAACAATCCGACGCGCCCGCCCCCGACGATGGCCAGGCCGATGCGCTTCGCGTTTTTCCGCGCCATCGCGAGGCTCAGGCGACCGCGCGGACCCTGTTGGCATCGGCCAGCGGCAGCGTCACCGGCTGGTGAGTCTCGGCCGAAAGATCGGCGGCGAGATAGACCTCCATGACCATCCGCGCGTGCTCGGGCGTGACCAGCACCGCCCGATCGAGCGCGACCGCTTCGAGGAAGTGCAGCGTCTCCGCGGCCATCGGGCCGGCGTAGGTGTGATCCACTGCCTCGCCAGGCATGGTCGACATCGGCAGCACCATGCCCTTCGCCATCGTGTTGAGCACCACGTCGCGATGGCTGTCGTCCACCATCACCACGCCCTCGGTGCCGACGAACTCGATCCACGTCGTGGAGAAATTCGGATACCCCGGCGGCAGCGACCAGCCCGCGCCGATCACGAAAGAAACGCCGCTATCCATCGTCACCATGATCCACTGGGTGTCGGGGATCGGGGCGCCGCCCGCCTCGGCCATCGCGCCGAAATTGGCCTGCGAGTAGACGCGCACCGGCTTCGCGGGCTCGAGGCACCAGAGCACGAAATCCAGGTCGTGGGTCGCTTCCATCGCGGCCGGCGAGAGCTTGATGCGCCCGCTGATCTTCTGGCCGAGGCTGCGCGTGATGTGCCGGCTCACGAGCGCGCTCACCGGGCGCCCGATGGTGCCTTCGCGGATCGACTTCCTCACGTAGGCGAACTTGGGATTGAAGCGCTGCGAGTAGCCGATCGTGAATTTCACCCCGCGCTCGCGTGCCACGGAGATCAGGTCGTCGGCTTCGGCGAGCTCGAGCGCGATCGGCTTTTCGAGGAATACATGCTTGCCCGCCGCGAGGCAATCCATCGCCATCGGGTAGTGTGTGGTCTCGGGCGTGGCCGCGACGTACACCGCGTCGATCTCGTCGATCGCGAGCAGCTCGTGATAGTCGGCGAGCGCGCTGCGCGCGCCGGTGGCGCGCGCCACCTCGGCCAGGCGCTCGGGGCGGATCTCGGCGAGATGCAGGCTCTTCACCAGGGGACTCGCGGCGCAGGTCTGTGCGCGAATCCCGCCGCACCAGCCTGCGCCGATGATGCCCACGCCGATCTGCTTCATGGCGAGCCACCCTCTCCCTGAGGTGACTCGATTAGATCACCCCCTCGCTCTCGCCACCAATCCCGATTTGCTATGCTAGTCATGCCGAATCGGCATGCGAAAAGGCCCGGCCATGGAACTGCGCAGCATCCAATACTTCGTGCAAGTTGCGGATGAGGGCAGCATCACGCGCACCGCCGACAAGATCGGCATCGCCCAGCCCGCGCTCTCCCGGCACATCCAGCATCTCGAACAGGAGCTCGGCACGCAGCTGCTCACGCGCCTGCCGCGCGGGGTGCGGCTCACCAGCTCGGGGCGCGATTTTCTCGATTACGCGCGCACCATCGTGCTCGACGTGTCGCGTGCCAGCGAGCACGTGCGCGGCAAGGCGGGGGCAGCGCGCGGCACGGTCGTGATGGGCACATCACCCACGCTCGCCCCGCTGCTGCTGCCGGGCTGCGTCGCGCTCGCGCGCCAGCAGTGCCCCGGCGTGACGCTCAAGGTGGTCGAGGGATTCAGCCCGCAGCTGCTCGACGCGTTGCTCACCGGACGGCTCGACCTGGCGCTGATGACCAACCCGCCGCGCACCACCTCGCTCGCGCTGACGCCGATCTGCTCCGAGCCGCTGGTCGTGGTCTCGCCTCCGGGCGCGCGCGGCACGCGCCATGCGTTCTCGCTACCGGAGCTCGGCGCGACTCCCTTCATCCTGACCGTGGGAATCCGCACGCTGGTCGAGCAGCAGCTCGCCGCATTCGGCATCGGGCTGCGCGTCGAGGCGGAAGTGGATTCGGTGGAGGCGATCCGCCGGCTGCTCATCTCCGGAGTCGGGATGAGCATCATGCCGGTGTCGGCATTCCACGACGAGATCCGCACAGGTCTGCTGGTCGCATATCCGGTCGAGGGCGCGAACCTGCATCGCATCCTGATCCTCGCGCGCCCCGCGGCGGAAGCGCGCTCGGCGGCGATCGGCGCGATCGAGCACATCGTGCGCGGCGAGATGACGCGGCTGCTGAAGGAGGGATTCTTCCGGATGCCCGCGGGCGACTGGATGAAGGCGGGCCCGCCTCGCGCGGCTTCGAAGCGGAGAATCACGCGCCACCCCGCTTGAAAATCCCGTCAGTGGCCTCAGGTTGTGTGGGTAACCCGGTACAATTCGGGGTGCGCTGATGGAGTTATCCACAGCCCAGATTCCGGAAAAGTTTTCCTGCCGGGCAGGCCGAAGAGGTGCCTAGAATGGGTGCCGCTTACCGTTTATCGCGCTGATTTCCCGACGCGCATTCCTCGAGTTCCCATGAACGACCTCTCCGCGGGCCACGCCGCCGATTCGCCTTCCGTGAACGACGCGCAGGGCGAGACCATCCGCATCCGCGGCGCGCGCCAGAACAACCTGAAGAACCTCGACGTCGAGCTGCCCACCGGGGAGCTGATCGTCGTCACCGGTCCTTCCGGATCGGGCAAATCGTCGCTGGTGTTCGACACGCTCTACGCCGAGGGCCAGCGGCGTTACGTCGAGACCTTCTCGCCCTACGCGCGCCAGTTCCTCGACCGGATGGACAAGCCGCAGGTCGATGCCATCGAGGGCATCCCGCCGGCGATCGCGATCGACCAGACCAACCCGGTGCGCACCTCGCGCTCCACGGTCGGGACGATGACCGAGATCAACGATCACCTGAAGCTGCTGTTCGCGCGCACCGCGCACCTCTTCTGCCGCTGCTGCTCGCGCCCGGTGCGGCGCGACACGCCCGAGACGATCTACGCGGAGATGAACGCGCGCGCGCAGGCCGAGGGCGATCCGCGCCTGGTGATCACGTTCCCGGTGGATGTGCCGGCGAATTTCACCGAGGAGGAGATCACCAAGCTGCTGCAGGCGCAGGGCTACACGCGCATCCATCATCGCGAGGGCACGCGTCTCGAAGTAGTCCAGGACCGCATCCGCATGGCGGGCGCGGAGAAGGCGCGAGTCGTGGAGGCGATCGAGGCGGCGCTGCGGGTGGGGACGGGGCGCGTGAATGTTTTTGTCGGAGAGGAGGGCGCCGTCTGGAGGTTTTCCACCGACCTGCACTGCGCGAATTGCGACATCCACTACGGCGATCCCACGCCGGCGCGCTTCTCGTTCAACTCGCCGATCGGCGCCTGCGACGCATGCCGCGGATTCGGACGAGTCATCGGCGTGGACTACGGCCTGGTGATCCCCGACGAATCGAAGGCGCTCGGCCAGGGCGCGGTCAAGGTCTTCCAGTCGAAGAGCTTCGACTAGTGCCAGGACGACCTGGCGAAGTACGC
>JANPHA010000059.1:0-3497 GCA_031424255.1 Burkholderiales bacterium
GAACGCCTCGCGCGAGCCGAAGTGGTAATGGAACATGCCGAGGTTCACCCCGGCGGCGTCGGCCACTTCGCGCAGCGACAGCCCCGCGCAGCCGCGCTGCGGGAAAAGCGAGCGGCCCGCCGCGAGCAGGGCCTGGTCGAGATTGCGTGAGAGACGGGGCGGCATGGGGCGAAACTATACGATTGACTAGTTTCGTTGTCAAGCGCCGGCGCGGGCCGCAATCCAAGCGACAATTGCGCCCATGTCGACAGCCCCCGAGCTGCTCGCCGAGGCCCGCGCGCTGTTGCGCGCCGGGCGTTGGCGCGAGGCGCGGCCGCTGCTCGAACGCCTCGCCGACGAGCCCGGCTGCGATGCGAGCGTCGTGCGCCAGCTGGCCGAGCTCGAGATCCTCGACGGCCAGGGGCAACGCGCGCTCGAGCGCCTGCTGGCGCTGGGGCCGCAGAGCGATCACGAGGCCGCGTTCCTCGCGGCGCGCGCGGAGGGTGCGCTCGGACGGCACGCGGCGGCGCGCGAGCAGCTGCTGCGCTTGCGCGAGCGCCTTGCGGCGCCGTCGGCGGTTCTCGAGCTGCATCTGGCGTCGGTCGAGCAGCAGCTCGGCGACCCGGAAGCCGCGATCGCGGCGATCGGGCGCGCGATCGCGCTCAAGCCCGACTTCCCCGCCGCCCACAAGAACCTCGCGGCACTCCTCTTCGCTCTGGGCCGCAACGCCGAGACCCGCGATGCGCTGCGCCGCGCCGTCGGGCTGCTGCCTTCCGATGCCGGGCTGTGGATACGGCTCGCGCAAAGCGAGGCGAGCCTCGGCGATTCGGCCGCGGCCCTCGCCTGCCTCGCGCGTGCCGCGCAGCACGATCCTTCGGCGGAAGCCTGGCAGCAGATCGGGCACTTGCATGCGGAGTTCTGGAACTACGAGGAGGCCGATCGCGCGCTCGAGCGCTCCGCCGCCCTCGCGCCGGATGCGCCGCAAACCGCGGCTTTGCACGCGCTGGTGAAGCAGGAGCTGGGCGACGCGCAAGGCGCGCTGGGCGTGCTTGCGCGCGCGGTCGCGAGGAACCCGGACGATTTCAGGCTCGCGGTGTCGGAGCGGCTCCTGCTGCCGCAGGTCTACGCAAGCGAGGAAGACGCGGTGCGCTGGCGCGCGCGCTATGCGCAAGGCCTGGAGCGCCTCGTGGCGGAGACCGATCGCTGGCTCCCGCAGGCCGACCGCGTCTTCGACCTCGACCGCAACAACTTCCTGCTGGCCTACCAGGGCGAGAACGATCGCGAGCTGCAGCGGCAGTACTCGGCGCTGATCGCGCGGCTCGCCGGCCACGTGCGCCCCGAATGGCGCGCCGGCAGACCGGTACGCTTCGACGGCAGCCGGGCGCTTCGGATCGGATTCGTCGGCAACATCTTCCGCGACTGCACCGCGGGACGCTACTTCGAGCGCTGGGTGAGCGGCCTCGATCCGCGGCGCTTCGAGCGCTTCGTCTATCACACCGCGCCGCTCGCCGACGAGTTCACGCGGCGCATCGCCGCCTCGAGCGAGCACTTCGCCACGCTGCGCCTCGGGGCGCGCGAAACCGCGGCGCGCCTTTATGCCGACGATCTCGACGTGATCGTCCACCCCGAGGTCGGCATGACGCCGCTGAGCTACCTGCTGGCGGCGTTGAAGCTGGCACCGGTGCAATGCGCCGGGTGGGGACACCCGGTGACCACGGGCAGCGATGCGATCGATTGCTACTTCACCTGCGCTGCGATGGAGCCGGCCGACGCGAGCGAGCATTACGTGGAGCGCCTCGTCATGCTGCCGGGCCTGGGCGTGGACTATTCGATGCCGTCGGTGGAGCCGGCGCTGCCGCGCGACACCCTCGGGCTTCCCGCGCGCAACCGCCTCTACGCCTGCCCGCAATCGCTCTTCAAGATCCATCCCGAGATGGACGAGCTCTTCGCCGACGTGCTCGCGCGCGATCCCGACGGGATCCTGATTTTCTTCCAGGGCCTCGCACGCGCGGTGACCGAGCAGTTCGCGCGCCGCCTGCAGGGCACGCTCGCGCGCCGCGGGATCGCGCCGCGCGCCCAGGTGAAGTTCCTGCCGCGCATGTCGGGCAGCGCATTTCGCCGCGTGCTCGGCGGCTGCGACGTGGTCCTCGACACCGTGCGCTGGTCCGGCGGCAACACCAGCCTCGACGCGCTCGCGGCGGGCGTGCCGGTGGTCGCGCTGCCCGGCCGGTTCATGCGCGGGCGGCAAACCGCGGCCATGCTGGGAATGGTGGGGCTGGACGAGCTCGTCGCGCCGCGCCGCGAGGAGTACGTGCGCGTGGCGGTGGAGGTGGCGCAGGATGGCGCGCGCAACGCGCGGCTGCGCGAAGCGATCGCCGCGCAGCGCGGCGCGCTCTTCGACCGCAAGGAGCCGGTGGAGACTTTCTCCGCGGCCCTGCTCCGCATGGCCCAGGGCAAGCTCTAGCCGCGGCTCGGAACCACGCGCGAATTCGCTATACTGGTCGTCCAAACGCAGGGGTCCGCGGGGCGCACGATGCCGCGCGGTGAGAGAGTCCCTTGGAACCTGATCCGTGTCATGCCGGCGTAGGGAGCGTGGAGGCCCCGGTCCATTCGCTCCTTCACGTCGAGCCTTTCCTCGAAGGAGCCGCAATGAACGCCCATCCGAAATTCATCGCCACCACGGCCCACGTCGACCAGGCCGCGGTCCAGCCGCTGCCGCGCTCGCGCAAGGTCTATGTCGAGGGCTCCCGCGAGGACATCCGCGTGCCGATGCGCGAGATCTCGCAGACCGACACGCCCGCCTCCTTCGGCGCCGAGGCCAACCCGCCGGTCTACGTCTACGACACGAGCGGGCCGTATACCGATCCGGACGCGCGCATCGATATCCGCGCAGGGCTTGCCGCGCTGCGCGCGGCGTGGATCGAGGAGCGCGGCGATACGCTGGTGCTTCCCGGGCCGACGTCCCTCTTCGGGCGCGAGCGCCTCGCCGATGCGAAGCTGGCCGAGATGCGCTTCGAGCTGAAGCGCCGCCCGCGCGTCGCGAAGCCGGGAGCGAACGTGACGCAGATGCACTACGCGCGCCGCGGGATCGTGACTCACGAAATGGAGTACGTCGCGATCCGCGAGAACCTGCAGCGGCGCGAGTACCTCGAGGGGCTGCGCGCGAGTGGTCCCATGGGCCGCAAGCTCGCCGACCTCATGGGCCGCCAGCATCGCGGCGAAGCGTTCGGCGCGTCGATCCCCGCCGAGGTCACGCCGCAATTCGTGCGCGACGAGGTGGCGCGCGGCCGCGCGATCATTCCCGCCAACGTGAACCATCCGGAAAGCGAGCCGATGGTGATCGGGCGCAACTTCCTGGTGAAGATCAACGCCAACATCGGCAACTCCGCGCTCGGCTCGTCGATCGCCGAGGAGGTCGACAAGATGACGTGGGCGATCCGCTGGGGCGGGGACACGGTGATGGACCTGTCCACCGGCAAGCACATCCACGAGACGCGCGAGTGGATCATCCGCAATTC
>JANPHA010000060.1:0-4793 GCA_031424255.1 Burkholderiales bacterium
CCACCAAGGCGGCGCGGCGCAAGAACAAGAACGTCGAGGACATCCTGGTCGACGAATTCCAGGTGAAGCCCGCCGCCATCGGCGCCGCGCTCGCCAAGTTCTTCGGCTGCGAGTACGAGCCCCACAAGCCCGACCGCATCAAGCCGCCGGACCTGCTGAAGAACATCAAGCGCGACTACGCCGAGGGCAACCACTGGATCCCGCTCGAGGATTCCAAGGCGGGCGTGATCGTGATGTCCACCGACCCGGAGCGGGTGCGCAACTCGCGCATGGTCGACAACGTCTTTCCGCGCTCGAAGATCGTGTTCAAGGTGACGACCGAGCGCGATTTCCGCCTGACGCTCGACCAGTACTTCGGCGCCGAGGGCGTGGCCGGCGGCGGCGAATCGATCGGCGACCTGCTCTCCGGGCTCGACGAGGACGATGAGCTGGGCGCGGGGCCCGACGACGTCTCCGCGGCGGCCGACAACGAGCTGGTGAAGCTGGTGAACAAGATCATCGTCGACGCCTACCACCAGGGCGCCTCCGACATCCACGTGGAGCCGATGCCGGGAAAGGGCAAGACCGGCGTGCGGTTCCGCAAGGACGGCACGCTCTCCAACTACATCGAGGTGCCCGCGTCGTACCGCCAGCCGCTGGTCACGCGCCTGAAGATCATGTGCGACCTGGACATCTCGGAGAAGAGGAAGCCGCAGGACGGCAAGATCAAGTTCAAGAAGTTCGGCCCGCTCGACATCGAGCTGCGCGTGGCGACCATCCCCACGGCGGGCGGCGTCGAGGACGTGGTGATGCGCATCCTCGCGGCCGGCGAGCCGATCCCGCTCGACAAGCTCGGCATCCTGCCGGCGAACATGGAGCGGCTGAAGTCGTGCGTGTCGAAGCCCTACGGCATCTTCTTCGTCTGCGGCCCCACGGGCTCCGGCAAGACCACCACGCAGCACTCGGTGCTGAATTCGCTCAATACCGTCGACACCAAGATCTGGACGGCCGAGGACCCGGTGGAAATCACGCAGAAAGGCCTGCGCCAATGCCAGGTGAATCCCAAGGCGGGCTTCACCTTCGCGACCGCCATGAAGGCCTTCCTGCGCGCCGATCCGGACATCATCATGGTCGGTGAGATGCGCGACAAGGACACCACGTCGATCGGCATCGAGGCCTCGCTGACCGGCCACCTCGTGTTCGCCACCCTGCACACGAACTCCGCCCCGGAAACGATCAATAGCCTGCTCGACATGGGCATGGACCCGTTCAACTTCGCCGACGCGCAGCTCGGGGTGCTCGCGCAGCGCCTCGCCAAGCGCCTGTGCAAGTGCAAGAAGCCCTACACGCCCGACCAGACCGAGGTGAAGCACTTCGTCACCGAGTACTGCACCGAGTTGCTCTACACCGTCGACTTCAAGGCCGATGCGAACGCGGGCTACAAGAAGGTGTTCGAGCGCCTGCAGAAGGACTACGGCTTCGGCAAGCCCGACTTCCAGCTCTACAAGCCGGTGGGCTGCGACGCCTGCGGCGGCACCGGCTACAAGGGCCGGGTCGGCCTGCACGAGCTGCTCGTCGGCAGCGATCCCATGAAGAAGCTGATCCAGGAGCACGCGCGCGTGGCGGAGATGTTCGCCCTCGCGCTCGCCGAGGGAATGCTCACGCTCAAGATGGACGGCATGGAAAAGGTCCTGCAGGGCATCACCGACATGGCGCAGGTCCGGGCGGTCTGCATCAAGTGACCGCGCGCGCGACTCCGGACAGCGCCGTCATCCCGGAGTCGTCCGGGATCCAATCTCCGTCCGCGATCCACAAACCGGTGCGCAGCACGGCGGAGCTCAGCCGCGCGCTCGAGACGCATTTCCTCTCCAAGCTCGAATACCTCAACGCCATCGGCACCGCGCTTTCGCAGGAGCGCGACATCAACAAGCTGCTGGAGACGATCCTGATCGCGGCGAAGAACCTGACGCACGCCGACGGCGGCACGCTCTACCGGCTGATGGGCGACAAGCTGCAATTCGAGATCGTGCGCACCGACAGCCTGTCGATCGCGATGGGCGGAAGCTCCGGCAACGCGGTGCCGTTCTATCCGATCCCGCTGCATGACCGCGACGGCAAGCCGAACTACACGATGATCGCGGCCTACGCCGCGCTCACGCACAAGACGGTGAACGTGGCCGACGCCTATGCCGAGGAAGGCTTCGACTTCTCCGGCACGCGCAACTTCGACAAGCGCACCGGATACCGCTCGACCTCGTTCCTCACGGTGCCGATGAAGAACCACGAAGGCGACATCATCGGCGTGCTGCAGCTGCTGAACGCGACCGACCCGGCCACCGGGAAAGTCACCGCGTTCGGGGAGGAGGACCAGCGGCTCGCCGAATCGCTCGCTTCACAGGCCGCGATCGCGCTCACCAATCGCCTGCTGATCCAGCAGCTCGAGGTGCTGTTCGAGTCGCTGATCGAGCTCATCAACACCGCGATCGACGACAAGAGCCCGTATACCGGCGGGCACTGCAAGCGCGTCCCGGTCCTCACGATGATGCTGGCCGAGGCCGCCCACAGCGCTTCGGCCGGGGCGCTCGCGGAATTCCGCATGTCCGAGAAGGACCGCTACGAGCTGAAGATCGCCGGGCTGCTGCACGATTGCGGCAAGATCACGACGCCGGTGCACGTGGTGGACAAGGCGACCAAGCTGCAGACCATCTACGACCGCATCGAGCTCGTCGCCACGCGCTTCGAGGCGCTCAAGCGCGAGGCGGAGATCGAGATGCTGCGCGCTAAGCTGAAGGCGCTCGAGGCCGTGGACGAGGCGAGCGCCCGGCGTGCCGAGGAAGCTTTCGCCGCGAAGATCCGCCGCTACGACGACGACCGCGAGTTCCTGCGCCGCACCAACATCGGCAGCGAGCGCATGAAGCCCGAGGACCAGGCGCGCGTCTCGCAGATCGCGCGCTACACCTGGCGCAACGAGCGCGGCGAGGCCGACCGCTTCCTGTCGAAGGACGAGGAGGACAACCAGAACATCGCCTACGGCACGCTGAGCAGCGCCGAGCGCGAGATCATCAACCACCACATCGTCGCCACGATCAAGATGCTCGAGGCGCTGCCGTGGCCGCGCCACCTGCTGAACGTTCCCGAATACGCCGGCGGCCACCACGAGCGCATGGACGGCAAGGGATATCCGAAGGGGCTCACGCGCGAGCAGATGAGCGTGCAGGCGCGCGTGATGGGAATCGCCGACATATTCGAAGCGCTCACCGCGCGCGATCGCCCGTACAAGCCGGGCAAGACGCTGTCCGAATCGCTCGGCATCCTCGGGCGCATGAAGGAGAACGGGCACGTCGATCCGGATCTGTTCGACGTCTTCGTGCGCGACAAGGTCTACCTGCGCTATGCGCGCGAATTCCTCGACCCCGAGCAGATCGACGAGGTCGACGAGACCAGGATTCCCGGCTTCCGCCGCTGACGAAGTCCGTCACTGACGCGCATTTCGCGCCGGCGTTCGCGATTCGATACGTTTTGAAACGGTTGCTTGATTTCATTCGTCGAAATCAGAAGGGGAGTGTTTCCAGCGTGTGATACGAAAACGCCTCGAGAGTGCGACGAGGCGGCTTTGGCACACGCATTGCACAGGAGACGAGTCAGGAATACGACAGGTTTCTTCTCCACGCTCGTCTCACTCCAAGGGAGTTTTCCATGAACAGGATCCAGCAAGGCTTCACCCTGATCGAACTGATGATCGTGGTCGCGATCATCGGCATCCTCGCCGCGGTCGCCATTCCCGCGTACCAGGACTACCTGAACCGTTCGAAGATGACGGAAGTGCTGTCCGCCGTGAGCGCATGCAAGACCTCGGTTTCGGAATTCGCCGCGGCCAAGAACACGCTGCCCGCGAACATCACGGAATCGGGCTGTTCGAACGCGACCACGCAGTACGTGTCCTCGCTTGACGTGACCGCTGGCGGCGTGATCCAGGCCACCGTGCAGAACATCGCCAACGAAGGCGCCAAGATCGTCCAGATGGCCCCGTCGAAGACCGCGATGCCGACGTTCACGGCCGCCGCGAATGGCGACCCGATCCTCGGCTGGCAGTGCAGCTACTCCGGCACTGCCAAGTACGTTCCGGCGACCTGCCGCTAGGCTCCACGTTTCGACGCGGTCGCAAGATCGCGTGACCTGTCCAACGGGGGGCCTTGCGCCCCCCGTTTTCATCGCTGCCGCCGGCCTACAAAAAACGTCACTTTTTTCACTTCAGCGCGGGGTCCGGGCGGGCCGCCAGGCGCAATTTGTCGGAAGCGCCGCGAGCGCTGCGGCACGCAACAAATACCGGCCGCTAATAAATTGATTTTCAATGGAATTAGCAGGCCGATCCAGAACGCGCTCCGCGCGGCAGCGCACCGCGCGGACGCCCCAATGGCATGCTTGTTGCAATGACCTCCGTGCAAAACGCAGTTCACTTCAAATACGGGTTTTCTCAACTTTTTTCGGGAGCACAAATGAAAACGATGCAGAAGGGCTTCACGCTGATCGAACTGATGATCGTGGTTGCGATCATCGGAATCCTGGCCGCCGTCGCCATTCCCGCGTACCAGGACTACCTGAACCGCTCGAAGATGACGGAAGTCCTGTCCGCCGTGAGCGCGTGCAAGACGTCGGTTGCCGAATACGCCGCCGCCAAGAACACGCTGCCGACCGATATCACGACCTCGGGCTGCTCGAACGCGACCACGCAATACGTCAACAAGCTCGACGTCATCGCCGGTGGCGTGATCCAGGCGACGGTGCAGAACATCGCCAACGAAGGTGCCAAGATC
>JANPHA010000061.1:0-8771 GCA_031424255.1 Burkholderiales bacterium
AACGCCTCGAACACCTTCTCGCGCTCGGCCGCGGGGATGCCCGGGCCCTCGTCGATCACCTCGAGGACGGCGTCGGCGTGCTCCTTGTAGAGCTTCACGTGGATGGCGCCCTTGTCGGGGGAGTACTTGACCGCGTTGGAGAGCAGGTTGTCGAGCACGACGCGGATCTTCTCTTCGTCGCAGTACGCCGTCACGTGCTCGCAGTTGAGCTCGATGCGGATGCCCTTGGCCACGATCGCGAGCTTGCGGTCGTTCACCGTGCGGCGCACCACGTCGCGCAGCTGGACGATCTTCGCGTCGAGGTACGACGCCTGCGCGTGCACGGCGCTGTAGTTGAGCAGGCCCTCGATCAGCTTCCTCAGCTCGATCGAGTTCTCCTGCAGGATGCGCGCGATCTCGCGCTGCTCGGCGTTGAGATTGCCGACCACGCCGGAGGAGAGCAGGTCCGAGCCTTCGCGCAGCGCGGTGAGCGGCGTCTTCAGCTCGTGGGAGACGTGCTGCAGGAAACGCGTCTTCTGCGCCTCGAGCGTCACCAGCCGCTCGCGCAGCCAGTCGAGCTGCTCGCCGAGCCGGACCATGTCGCCGGGGCCCTCGATGCGGATCGGCTTGGCGAACTGGCCCTCGCCCAGCCCGCGGATGCTGGCGCTCACCTGGGAGATGGGGCGGGCGATCAGGAACGTGAACGACGCGATCAGCAGGATGGCGGTGGGGATCAACGCGATCATCAGCCAGAAGACGCTGTTGCGCGACTTGACCGCCTGCGTGCGCAGCTGCTCGATGCCCTCGTCGATCACCTGGTCGCCGAGCTGCACCAGCGCATGCGCCCTCTCGGAGAGCGCGGTGAATTCGCGCGGCAGGCGCAGCGTGAGCTGGGGCGTGGGCCCGGTTTCGGCGATCAGGGTGTGGATCGCCTCCTCGTGCCGCTCGATCGCCGCGACCTCGGTGCGCTGCCCGTCGGACAGCGACATGTCGCCCAACTGGCGCGTGGTCGCCTGGAAGCGCTCGCGGTTGCTGCGATAGGCATCGAGGAAATCCGCCTCGCCCGCGACCGCGTACTGGCGCGCCGAGCGCTCGAGCGAGGTGATCACGCCCACCAGCGCGCGGCTCAACTGCGTCACTTTCACCGCCGAGTGCACCGCCTGCTCGGACAATCCCGCGAGGCGTTCGAACGCGAGCGCGTTGGAGAACAGCGCGAACAGCAGCGGTGCCGCCACGATCGAGAAGCCGATCAGCAGCAGCGAAAGGAACGAGCGCGGATAGCCGAGTCGCATCAACGGATTATGGGTGATAAAATGTCGCTGAATCAATTGCTTGTGAGGCAGCATGATTTCGAACTACGAATCCGAGGCGACGCGGTTCATCCGCGAGGTGCTGCGCAAGAATCCGCAGATCGTCGAGCAGCAGAAGAAAAACCGTGCCACCTGGTGGGACAAACCCCAGGACCTGGAGACATCGAGGGAGCGCACGGACGCCGCGGTGCCCGCGCCTGCATACGTCTACTTTCCTCTTCCGGTGGCGGCGAAGGATGATGCCGCCGATTCCGGGAACAAGTTGAGCACGCCGTCCAACCCGGCGTAGTCGAGCGCGTAAGTCGCCTTCGCCTTCACCACCGGCTTCGCGTGGTAGGCGATGCTGGTCCCGGCCTCCCCCATCATCGGCAGGTCGTTCGCGCCGTCGCCGATCGCGAGCACGCGCTCCGGCCCGATGACGAGCTCGCGCTTCAGGCGCGCGACGTGCGCCGCCTTCCCGGCGGCATCGACGAGCGGCCCGGTCACCTCGCCCGCGAGCTTTCCGCCTTCCACCACGAGAGTATTCGAATACGCGTAGTCGAGCTTCAGGCGATCGCGCACGCGGTCGGTGAAATACGTGAATCCTCCGGAGACGAGCAGCGTCTTCACGCCCGAGCGGCGCGCCGCCGCGAGCAGCTTCTCGGCCCCGGGATTGAAGCGCAGGCGATCGGCGTAGACGCGCTCGAGCGCGGAGGCCTCGAGGCCGGCCAGCGCCTTCACGCGCCGCCGCAGGCTCTCGGGCCAGTCGATCTCGCCGCGCATCGCCGCGGCGGTGACCGCGGCCACCTCCGCCTTGCGCCCGGCGAAGTCGGCGATCTCGTCGATGCACTCGATCGTGATCAGCGTCGAGTCCATGTCCATCGCGACGAGCCTGAAGTCCGCGAGCGTCGCGCCCTCACGCACGAAGCCCCAGTCGAGTTTTGCGCGGGCGCAATGCGCCGCGACCTCGTCGCGAGTCGTCTCGTCCGCGGAAGTGATGCGAAAAGCGCCGTCGGAGATGCGCTCGATGGACGTACCACGGGCGATGCGGTGCAGCTCCTTCAGGTCGGGAGTGGAGATGTCCTCGCCTTGAATGACGAGATTCATTGGAACCACAGATGAACACAGATGAACACAGATGACTTTCCCGTACGACGAGCAGCATGGATAGCGCGGTTTCCCGATGGTCGCAGTTTCACCGTCGAGCCCTCCGTCACAGGCCATCCGTGTTCATCGGTGTTCATCTGTGGCTCCCCGCTTTGGTCGTTCAAGCAAGTTTCTTGAGGAATTGCCGCACCTCGTTCGACCGCAGCTTCATGTCTTCGTGCTTCATGTCGATCCTCACGCGGTCGGGCCCGGGCAGCCGATAGATCCGGCTCGACTGCACCAGCTGCAGCACCTTGCGCGCGTCGACCGGCGGCTCGGGAATGAACTGCACCGTGATGCCGGAAGGCGCCGCGTCGATCTTCTGCACCCCGAGGGGAGCGCCCTGGATGCGCAGCTTGTGGCATTCGAGCAGCACGCGCGCCGCGTCGGGCAGGGGGCCGAAGCGATCGACCAGCTCCTCGGTGAGCCGCTCGAGCTCCGCGTCGGTCGCGCAGTTGGCGAGCCGCTTGTAGATCACCAGGCGCTCGTGCACGTCGCCGCAATAGACCTCGGGCAGCAGCGCGGGCGCATGCAGGTTCACCTCGGTGGAGACGTTGAGCGGCCGCGAGAGGTCGGGCTCCTTGCCGGTCTTCAGCGCCTTCACCGCGTGCTCGAGCATCTCGGTGTAGAGCGTGAAGCCGATGTCGTGGATGCCGCCCGACTGCCCTTCGCCCAGCACCTCGCCGGCGCCGCGGATCTCGAGGTCGTGCATCGCGAGATAGAAGCCCGCGCCCAGGTCCTCCATCATCTGGATCGCATCGAGGCGTTTCCTCGCGCTCGCCGAGAGCGCCTCCTCGGGCGGCGTCAGCAGGTACGCGTACGCCTGGTGATGCGATCTCCCGACGCGGCCGCGCAGCTGGTGCAGCTGCGCCAGGCCGAACTTGTCGGCGCGGTGGATCAGGATCGTGTTCGCGGTCGGCACGTCGATGCCGGTCTCGATGATGGTCGAGCAGAGCAGCACGTTGGTGCGCTGGTGGTAGAAATCGCGCATCACGCTCTCCAACTCGCGCTCGCGCATCTGGCCGTGGGCGACCGCGATGCGCGCCTCGGGCAGCAGCTCCTCGAGCTCCGCCCTGCGGTTGTCGATCGTGTCGACCTCGTTGTAGAGATAGTAGGCCTGGCCGCCGCGCTTCAACTCGCGCAGCACCGCTTCGCGCACGATGCCGTTGGAGAGCCGGTTCACGAAGGTCTTGATCGAGAGCCGGCGCTGCGGGGCGGTGGCGATCACCGAGAAATCGCGCAACCCCTCGAGCGACATCGCCAGCGTGCGCGGGATGGGCGTGGCGGTAAGCGTGAGCACGTCGACCTCGGTGCGCAGCTTCTTCAGCTCTTCCTTCTGGCGCACGCCGAAGCGATGCTCCTCGTCGATGATCACGAGGCCGAGGTTCTTGAAGTCCACGCCCTTCTGGATCAGCTTGTGCGTGCCGATCACGATGTCGATGCGCCCGTCGGCGAGCCCCTGCAGCGACCTGGCGACTTCCTTCGGGCTGCGGAAGCGCGAGAGCTCGGCGATGTTCACCGGGAAGCTCGAGAAGCGGTCGGTGAAGTTCTGGTAATGCTGCTCGGCCAGCAGCGTCGTCGGAACCAGGATCGCCACCTGCTTGCCGGCGGCGACCGCGATGAACGCGGCGCGCATCGCGACCTCGGTCTTGCCGAAGCCCACGTCGCCGCACACCAGCCGATCCATCGGGCGGCCCATCGTCATGTCGACGATCACCGACTGGATCGCCTCGGCCTGGTCGGGCGTCTCCTCGAACGGGAAGGTCGCGGCGAACGCCTCGTAGTCCTGCATCCGGAGCGGGAACGCATAGCCCTGGCGCGCGAGCCGCTTGGCATAGAGATCGAGCAGCTCCGCGGCCGTATCGCGCACCTGGCGCGCGGCCTTGCGCTTGGCCTTCTCCCACTGGCCGCTGCCGAGCCGATGCAGCGGCGCCGATTCGGGTGCGGCGCCGGTGTAGCGGCTGATCACGTGCAGCTGCGACACCGGCACGTAGAGCTTGTCGCCGCCTTCGTATTCGAGGTGCAGGAATTCCATCGTGCCCTCGCCCAGGTCGAGCGTGACGAGCCCTAGGTAGCGGCCGATGCCGTGCTGGCTGTGCACGACCGGGTCGCCGGGCTTCACCTCGGCGAGGTCGCGCACCATGCCCTCCGCGCTCACCTTGGCGCGCGCGTCGCGCCGCCGCGTCTGGCGCACCTGGCCGGGATAGAGCTCGGCCTCGGTCACCACCGCGATCCCGTCCTCGGGAAGCATGAAGCCCGAGGCGACCGGGCCATAGGTCATCGCCACCGGATGGGTCGAGTCCAGGAATCGCGCCCAGTTGTCCACCAGCACCGGATGGAAGTCGTGCTCGCCGAAGAATTGCGACAGCGTCTCGCGCCGGCCCGCGCCCTCGGCCACGACCAGCGTGCGCGCGCCCGACGCCTCCACGTATTGCTTGAGCGGCTTCAACGGCTCGACCGAGCGGCGGTCGACCTCGATCGAGGGCAGCGGGCGCGCATCCTTCAGCGGGTCTCCGCCCACGCGCGAGATCCGATCGTCCTGCACGTCGAGGCGCGGATATTCCTGCAGCGCGATGAACAGGTCCTCCACCGGCACGTAGAGCTCGCGCGGCTCCATCAGCGGGCGGTCGCGGTCGCCGCGCAGCAGGTCGTAGCGCGACTTCAAGTCCTTCCAGAAAGCCTCGGCGCCGCTCGCCACGTCGCCATGCACCACGATGGTCGCGTCTTTCGGCACGTAGTCGAAGAGTGTCGCGGTGGCATCGAAGAAGAGCGGCAGGTAGCACTCGACCCCCGCGGGCGCCACGCCGCTGGAGACGTCCTTGTAGACGCGGCTGCGCGTGGGGTCGCCCTCGAAGCGCTCGCGGAACGACTCGCGGAAATGCGAGCGCCCGTCGTCGTCGAGCGGGAATTCGCGCGCCGGCAGCATGCGCACTTCCGAGACCGGGTAGATCGAGCGCTGGCTGTCGACGTCGAAGGTGCGGATGGTCTCGATCTCGTCGCCGATGAGATCGAGCCGGTAGGGGACGGCGCTGCCGGTGGGGAAGAGATCGATCAGCCCGCCGCGAACGCAGAATTCTCCCGGGCTCATCACCTGCTGCACGTGCGAGTAGCCGGCCAGCACCATCTGCGCGCGCAGTGCTTCGAGATCGAGGCGCGTCTTCGCCTTCAACGCGAACGTGCGCCCGGCGAGGTAGGAACGCGGCGGCAGGCGTTGCAGCGCCGTCGTGACCGGCACGATGCCCACGTCGAAATCGCGGTTGGCGAACTGCCACAGCGTCGAGAGCCGCTCGGAGATGAGATCCGGGTGCGGGGAGAACTGGTCGTACGGCAGGATCTCCCAGTCGGGCAGCCGATGCACGCGCAGCTTCGGATCGAACCAGCTCGTCTCCTCGCGAATGCGCTCGGCGTCCTGCGCCGACGCGGTGAGGACGAGCAATGGGCCGCGCCGCGCGGCCTCGCGCGAAAGCCAAAGCGAGTCCGACGACCCGCTCGACTGGAGCGCGGCCTTAGCCACGGAATGGCCTCAAAGGACGGCGACGGGGATCTTGCCGATCCTTGCGCGCCACTCGGCCGGTCCGGTCTTGTGGACCGCGCTGCCGGTTGAATCGACCGCGACCGTCACGGGCATGTCCTTCACCTCGAACTCGTGGATCGCCTCCATGCCGAGATCCTCGAAGGCCAGGATGCGCGACTTGCGGATGGCTTTCGACACGAGATAGGCGGCACCGCCGACCGCGATGCAATACACCGCACCATGCTTGCGGATCGATTCGATCGCCACGGCCCCGCGCTCGCTTTTTCCCACCATGCCGATGAGACCGGTCGCGGCGAGCATGGGTTCAACGAACTTGTCCATGCGCGAGCTGGTCGTCGGCCCCGCGGGGCCCACCGCTTCCTCGCGCACCGCGTCCACCGGCCCCACGTAGTAGATGAAACGGTTGGTGAAATCCACCGGCAGCTTTTCGCCCTTCGAGAGCATTTCCACCATGCGCTTGTGGGCGGCGTCGCGCCCGGTGAGCAGCTTGCCGGAAAGCAGCAGCCGCTCCCCCGCCTTCCACGCGGCGGTCTCGGCCTTGGTAAGGGTATCGAGGTTCACGCGCCGGCTCGAGGCGAAATCCATCGAGAGCTTGGGCCAGTCGTCGATCGACGGCGGATCGAGCTTCGCCGGGCCGCTGCCGTCGAGCACGAAATGCGCGTGGCGCGTGGCGGCGCAGTTCGGCAGCAGCGCCACCGGCTTGGACGCGGCGTGGGTCGGATAGTCGACGACCTTCACGTCGAGCACGGTGGAAAGCCCGCCGAGGCCCTGCGCGCCGATGCCGAGCGCGTTCACCTTCTCGAAGAGCTCGAGGCGCAGCTCCTCGGCGCGGTTCGACGCTCCGCGCGCCTGCAGCTCGTGGATGTTGATCGGCTCCATCATCGCCCACTTGGCCATCAGCATCGCCTTCTCGGGCGAGCCGCCGATGCCGAGCGAGAGCATGCCGGGCGGGCACCAGTCGGCGCCCATCGTCGGCACGACCGCGAGCACCCAGTCGACGATCGAGTCACCCGGCAGCAGCATCGCGAACTTCGACTTGTTCTCCGATCCCCCGCCCTTGGCCGCGACGATCACCTCGACCTTGTCGCCGGGGACGAGCTCCACGTGCGTGACGGCGGGCGTGTTGTCGCCGGTGCTCTTCCTCTTGCCGTCGGGATCCGAAAGCATCGAAGCGCGCAGCGGGTTGTCCTTGTCCGTATAGGCACGGCGCACGCCTTCGTTCACCAGCTCCGCGAGCGACATTTTCGTGTCCCAGCGCACGTCCATGCCGGCCTTGATGAAGGCGATCGAGATGCCGGTGTCCTGGCAGATCGGGCGATGGCCCTCGAAGGACATGCGCGAGTTGATCAGGATCTGCGCCATCGCATCCTTGGCGGCGGGCGATTCCTCGCGCTCGTAGGCCGCGGTGAGCGCGCGGATGTAGTCGGTCGGGTGGTAGAAGCTGATGAACTGGAAGGCGTCGGCCACCGACTGGATGAAGTCTTCCTGGCGAATGACGGTCATGGTGTGTTCCTAGGTGTGCTCGTCGGCCCGCGCGTGCGGCATGATGCGATCGGACGCGGCGATCGCCATGGCCGAGAGCAGGAACGTGAGGTGGATCACGGTCTGCGCGATCAGGACCTTGGGCTCGTAGTGCTCGGCGTTGATGAAGGTCTTGAGCAGGTGGATCGAGGAGATCCCGATGATCGCGGTCGCGAGCTTCACCTTCAGCACCGAGGCGTTCACGGTCGAGAGCCACTCGGGCTGGTCGGGGTGGTGCTGCAGGTTCATGCGCGACACGAAGGTCTCGTAGCCGCCGACGATCACCATGATCAGCAGGTTGGAGATCATCACCACGTCGATCAGCCCGAGCACGACCAGCATGATCACCGTCTCGTTCAGCTTCGTCGGGCGCACGCTCGTGCCGCCCGAAACGGTGACCGCATCGAGGATGTGCTCGAGCGAGGGCCCGTGGCCGAACGCCGCCATCAGGAGGTTGCCTAGCTCCTGCCAGAAGAGCCAGACGTAGACCGCCTGCGCCACGATCAGCCCGAGGTAGAGCGGCAGCTGCAGCCAGCGGCTCATGAAAATGAGGTTGGGCAGCGGCTTCATCGGCCGCAGTTTCGATCGGTCGTCCATCGGTGGTGTTCCCGGCGAGGTGATTCAGGGCGCGGAACGCGCTGTCGCGAGTTGCGCGGTGATTTCCCGACGCAGGATTTTACCATTGCGGGTGCGCGGGAAATCGCGGGCGAGATAGACGACCTTCGGGGCCTTGTAGGCGGCGAGGCGCTCGCGCCCGAAAGCGAGCAGAGCGTCGGGGCTCACCAGGCTCCCCGGATGCGCGATCACGTAGGCCACGACGAGCCGCTTGTCGGAGCCCGCATCCTCGGCGACGCACGCGCAATCCGCGACATCCGGGTGGCTCTTCAGCACGCGCTCCACCTCGTAGGGCGAGACGCGATAGCCGAAGCTCTTGATGATGTCGTCCTTGCGCCCGAGGAACCAGAGATAGCCGTCCTCGTCGTAGCGCGCGTAATCGCCGGTGAAGAACCAGCCGTCGTGCTTGAGCTTCGCGGTTTCCTCCGGCAGGTTCCAGTAGCGCAGGAAGAGTCCCGGATCATCCTCGGGCACGCAGATCATGCCTTCCTCGCCGCGCGGCGCCTCTGCGAGCGTGTCGGGATCGAGCAGGCGGATTTCATGGCCGGGCTGCGGGAAACCCGCGCTGCCCGGGCGGATCGGGCGCAGCTTGCTCTGCGAGAGATAGTAGCTGAACTCGCTCATGCCGACCGCCTCGTAGATGTCGAGCCCGAAGCGTTCCTTCCACTGGGTGAACACTTCGTCGG
>JANPHA010000062.1:0-3644 GCA_031424255.1 Burkholderiales bacterium
CAGGTTGTATGCCTCGGTGCCGATCCGATCGGTGTAGCCGGTGATGCGCACCTGGTCGATCCGGGGATTGCGCACGAGCGCATCGGCGATCTCGTCGAGCTTGGGCTGTGCCCCGCGCAAGGTGGCCTTGTCGAATTCGAAGAGCTCCTGGGCGGAGAGCGTGTAGCGCTGCATGCGCGGCTGGCGGGCGGGCGCAGGGGATGGGGCCTGCGCGTAGGAGCGCTCCTCGTAGGTGTATTGCGGCGGGAGTGGCTCGGAATAGCGTGGCTCGACATAGCGCGGCTCGAGGTAGCGCTCCACGTACACCGGCGGCGCGGCCTGCACGTACAGCGGATACGGGTCGTAGTAATACGCCGACGGGTAGAACGGAATGCCGTAGGCAAAATAGGGATAGGCGAAGCCCCGGCCCCGCGGGTAGTAGCTGTAGTGGCCCGAATACCCGCCACCGTGCCAGCCGCCGCCATGGACCGGGCCGCCGCCGCCGCGATGGTGCTGGGCGAGGGCGGATCCGCTCGTGAAAACAACGGCCGCGCCGGCGGCCAACATCAGGGCGAGTTTTCTCATGATCGCCTAACGCCCGGCGCGCCATACTGTTGACTCCGATCCATGGTCCGGATCGACTATCCTTCCTCCCGTGACGCTCATCATCAACAACAACGACGTGGCGCGCGTGCTCACCATGGACGCAACCATCGGGGTGCTCGAGGAGTCGTACCGGCAGCTCATCACGCGGGAAGCGGTGTGCCGCCCGCGGATCGATATCCGCATCCCCACCAGCACCCCCGGCAAGACCTACCAGTGGGGCACGATGGAAGGCGGCTCCACGGCCGGCTATTTCGCCATTCGCATGAAGTCCGACGTGGTCTTCGAGCGCGAATACGCCGGCGCGGTGACCGAGGAGAAATACTGCTCGCGTCCGGGCCTGTACTGCGGCCTGGTGCTGCTCACCGATATCGAGTCCGGCGAGCCGCTCGCGTTCCTGAACGATGGTGTGCTGCAGCACATGCGCGTCGGGGCCGACGGCGCGATTGGGGCGAAATACATGGCGCGCAGGGATGCGAGCGTGCTCGGCATGCTGGGGTCCGGTGGGATGGCGCGCTCGCATGTGGAGGCGTTGCTTTGCGTGCGCGATATCCGCAAGCTGCAGGTGTTCAGCCCTACGCGCGCGAATCGCGAGGCGTTCGCGCGCGAGATGGCGCAGAAGCACGCGCTCGAGGTGGTGGTGTGCGAGCGGCCCGAGGATGTGTACCGCGGCGCCGATATCGTCGCGAGCGTGACCGATTCCACGGTTCCGGTGCTCGACGGTCGCCATCTCGAGCCGGGCACGCATATCATCAATATCGGCGGCGGTGGCAAGCCCGATGCGCGCAGCCTCGCGCGCGTCGATGTGTACCTGCGGTTCGGCAACGCGCCGGCGCCCACGGGGCGCCCGGAGCTCGCGTTCGCCGACGAATACCTCGCGTGGGCCGCGCGGCCCGATGCCGCGGGTGCCGCGAGGAAGAAGGCGAGCCACGGCGTGGCGCTTCCGGAAAAGGTCATCTACCTCGCCGACATCGTCGAGGGCCGCACGCGCGGGCGCACCTCGGACGACCAGGTCACGTGGTCGGAGCGTGGCAATCTCCAGGGCGCGCAGTTCTTCGCCGTGGCGGGCAAGGTGTACGAGCTGGCGCGCGCCGCGGGGCTGGGGCGCGAGATTCCGACCGATTGGTTCCTGCAGGATATCCGCGACTGAGAGGAGGCTGCCATGTACAAGCGAATCTTGTTGGCCTACGACGGGACCGAGACCGGCCAGAGAGCGCTGCTCGACTGCAAGGACATCGCGCACCTGTCCAACGCGGAGCAGTTCCTGGTCGCGGTGCGGCCGTCCCCCGCGGTGTTCATCGGGGGCGAGGGGGCGTTCTACGATCCCGCCCCGGAAAAGGAGGAGCAGCGCCAATACGAGGAGATCCTCGAGGATGGCCTGCGCCGGCTCTCGGAGTCGGGTCACCCGGTGGTCAAGGGCGAGGTCGTGGTCGGCGATGCGGTCGACCAGATCACGACGTATGCGCGCAAGGTCGGCGCCGACCTGATCGTGGTCGGGCACAAGCACCTCGAGGGATGGGCGGCACGCTGGTGGCATGGCGGCTCGGTTTCGCGATCGCTGATCGAGCATTCGCCCTGCAGCGTGCTCGTGGTGATCGTGCGCTAGGGCCGATGCCCGTTCCCGAGCCGCGCACGCTGCGCGAGCGCCTCGGAGCGCTGCGCAACCTGCCGCCCTTCCTGAAGTTGGTGTGGCAGACGAGCCCGGCGATCACGCTCTCGCAGGGCGTGCTGCGCCTGGTGCGCGCGCTGTTGCCCGTGGTCACGCTCTACGTGGGCGCGTTGATCATCGACGAGGTGGTGCGCGTGGCGAAGGGCCCGCACGCGGGCGACAGCTTGCAGCAGTGGATCTCGAGCGGGATGCTCGATCGCATCGGCTGGCTGCTCGCGCTCGAGTTCGGCCTCGCGGTGCTCTCCGACGTGCTTGGGCGCACCGTGTCGCTGCTCGATTCGATCCTCGCGGACAAGTTCAGCACCACCACGAGCCTTCGGTTGATGGAGCACGCGGCCACACTCGACCTCGAGGATTTCGAGGACAGCGAGCTGCAGGACCGCCTCGAGCGCGCGCGCCGCCAGGCGGCGGGCCGCATGAGCCTGATGGGCCAGCTCTTCGGCCAGGCGCAGGACATGATCACGATCGTGAGCTTCGGCGCGGGACTCTTCGTGTACGCGCCGTGGTTGATCGTGCTACTCGCGATCGCATTGATCCCCGCGTTCATCGGCGAGGCGCATTTCAACGCGCAGAGTTATTGGCTCAATTTCGTGCGCGCGCCGGAACGTCGCGAGCTCGACTACGTGCGCCAGACCGCGGCGAGCGCCGAGACCGCGAAGGAAGTGAAGATCTTCGGGTTGAACGCTTTCCTGATCGAGCGCTACCGCGTGCTCGCGATGAGCTTCTTCGAGGCCAACCGCCGCATCGCGCTGCGCCGTGCCACCTGGGGGAGCCTGCTCACCGCGCTCGGCACGATCGCCTACTACGTCGCCTACGCCTACATCGTCTGGCGCACGATCCAGGGCGAGTTCTCGATCGGCGACCTCACTTTCCTCGCGGGCTCGTTCCGGCGCCTGCGCACGCTGATCGAGAATCTCCTCAGCGGGTTTTCCGCGGTGGCGGGCCAGGCGCTGTACCTCGACGATCTCTTCTCGTTCTTCGAGATCCAGCCGGAGATCGTCTCGCCCGGGAATCCGCTGCCGTTTCCGATACCGATCCAGCAGGGCTTCACATTCGACAACGTCGGCTTCCGCTACCCCGGCGCCGAGCGCTGGGCGGTGCGCAACCTGTCGTTCGAGCTGCGCGCGGGCGAAGTGCTGGCGATGGTGGGCGAGAACGGCGCGGGCAAGACGACGCTCGTGAAGCTGCTGGCCCGCCTCTACGATCCCGACGAGGGGCGGATCCTCCTCGACGGCCACGACCTCCGCGAGTACGACCTCGCCGCGCTGCGCGCGAACATCGGCGTGATCTTCCAGGACTTCGTGCGCTATCACCTCACCGCGGCGGAGAACATCGCGGTCGGGCGCATCGAGGCGCGCGCGGACCGCGACCGGATCGTCGCCGCCGCCGGGCG
>JANPHA010000063.1:0-2166 GCA_031424255.1 Burkholderiales bacterium
AACGGAGATTCGATGCGCTCGGCGATCAAGCAGGTGGCGGCGGGACGCTTCGGCGTCACCACCGAGTACCTGGTGAACGCCGACGACCTGCAGATCAAGATGGCGCAGGGCGCCAAGCCCGGGGAGGGCGGCCAGCTTCCCGGCCACAAGGTGTCGCGCTACATCGCCAAGGTGCGCCACACGGTGCCGGGCGTGGGCCTCATCTCGCCGCCGCCGCACCACGACATCTACTCGATCGAGGACCTGGCGCAGCTCATCCACGACCTCAAGAACGTGAACCCCACTTCGCGCGTCTCCGTGAAGCTGGTCTCCGAGATCGGCGTGGGCACGGTGGCCGCGGGCGTGGCGAAAGCCAAGGCCGACCACGTGACCATCTCCGGCTTCGACGGCGGCACCGGCGCCTCACCGCTTTCATCGCTCAAGCACGCCGGCAGCCCGTGGGAGATCGGGCTCGCCGAAACGCAGCAGACGCTGGTGCTCAACAAGCTTCGCGGGCGCATCGCGGTGCAAGCCGATGGCCAGATGAAGACCGGCCGCGATGTCGTGATCGGCGCGCTCCTGGGTGCCGACGAGTTCGGCTTCGCCACCGCACCGCTGGTCGCGCAGGGCTGCATCATGATGCGCAAGTGCCACCTCAACACCTGCCCGGTGGGAATCGCCACGCAGGATCCGGCGCTCATCAAGAAATTCGAGGGCAAGCCCGAGCACGTCATCAACTATTTCTTCTTCGTCGCCGAGGAAGTGCGCGAGTGGATGGCGAAGCTCGGCGTGCGCAGGTTCGAGGAGCTGATCGGGCACTCCGAGCTGCTCGACGTGCGCCCGGGCGTGGAGCACTGGAAGGCGCGGGGCCTGGACTTCTCCAAGCTCTTCTATCGCCCGGCGGTGGATGCGACGGTCGCGATCCGCCAGACCGAGCTGCAGGACCACGGGCTCGGGCGCGCACTCGACCACGAGCTGATGGCCAAGGCCGCGCCCGCGCTCGCCTCGAAGCGGCCGACCGCGATCGAGAGCCGCATCTACAACCGCAACCGCACCGTGGGCGCGATGCTCTCGGGCGAGGTGGCGCGTCGCTACGGGCACGCCGGCCTTCCCGACGACACCATCCACGTGAACTTCAACGGCACCGCCGGGCAAAGCTTCGGCGCGTGGCTCGCGCACGGCATCACCTTCGAGCTCGAGGGCGACGCCAACGACTACGTCGGCAAGGGCCTGTCGGGCGGGCGGCTCGTGATCTATCCGCCCAAGAACTGCCCGATCGTTCCCGAGGAAAACATCATCGTCGGCAACACGGTGATGTACGGCGCGATCAGCGGCGAAGCGTATTTCCGCGGCGTGGCGGGCGAGCGGTTCTGCGTGCGCAACTCCGGGGCGAGCGCGGTGGTCGAGGGGGTGGGCGACCACGGCTGCGAATACATGACCGGCGGGACCGTGGTCGTGCTCGGCAAGGCGGGACGCAACTTCGCCGCCGGGATGTCGGGCGGCATCGCCTACGTGCTCGACGAAGAGGGCGACTTCACTCAGCGCTGCAACATGGCGATGGTCGAGCTCGAGCCGATTCCGGAGGAAGAGAGCGCCGCGGCCGAAGGCGGCACCGGGGAGCTCGAGGGCCACGGCAAGGTGAAGATCGACCACGTCGCCGGCCACGACGACGAGACGCTGAAGGGCCTGATCCAGCGCCACCTGCTCTACACCGGCAGCGAGCGGGCGCGGCGCGTGCTGGAGAACTGGGCCGCGTACCTGCCGAAAGTCGTGAAGGTGATGCCGGTGGAGTATCGCCGCGCGCTGGCCGAGATGGCGCAGGAGAAGCTTCGCGAGCAACCGGCGCCACGCGTGGAAGTGCGGGCGAACGACTGATGGGAAAGATCACCGGCTTCATGGAAATCGAGCGCCGCGACAGGCCGTACGAGCCGGTCGCCGAGCGCATCCAGTTCTATCGCGAGTTCATCCGCCCGCTGCCCGAGCAGGAGATGGCGCAGCAGGGCGCGCGCTGCATGGATTGCGGCATCCCGTTCTGCCAGACCGGCTGCCCGGTGAACAACATCATTCCCGACTGGAACGACCTGGTGTATCGCGGCCATTGGCGCGATGCGCTCGACGTGCTGCACTCCACCAACAACTTCCCCGAGTTCACCGGCCGCGTGTGCCCCGCGCCATGCGAAGCGTCCT
>JANPHA010000064.1:0-8226 GCA_031424255.1 Burkholderiales bacterium
CGCTCCCGCGCGAGATCTCCTGCAGCTTCTACCAATTCGGGGGCCAGACTCCGCAACCGCGATTGCGGAGACTGACCCCCGAATTGCCAATTGCGGAGTCTGACCCCCGAATTGCTATTTCCAGCGCTCGGCGGCGGAATCGTCGCTGGTGCGCGCCTCGACCCAGCGCGGGCCCTGGGGAGTGTCCTCGCGCTTCCAGAAGGGAGCGCGGGTCTTCAGGTAGTCCATGAGGAACTCGCAGGCGGCGAAGGCTTCGCCGCGGTGAGCGCTCGACACGCCGACCAGCACGATCCGGTCGCCGGGCCTGAGCGGACCCACGCGATGAATCACCAGGGTATCGATCAGGTCCCAGCGTGAATGCGCCTGCGCGCAAATATCCTCGAGCGCCTTCTCGGTCATGCCCGGGTAGTGCTCGAGCGTCATCCCGCTCACCGCGCTGCCGTCGTTCGCGTCGCGCACCAGGCCGATGAAGCTCGCCACCGCGCCCACGTCGGCGCGCCCGCGCGTGAGCGATTCGATCTCGCGGCCGCTGTCGATGTCCTCGGTCTGGACGCGTACGAGCGGCATGGTCAGCCGCCGGTGACCGGCGGGAAAAATGCGACCTCGTCGCCCGGCTTGAGCGGCGTGGCGAGATCCGCCATGCGCTGGTTCACCGCGACGCGCCATTGCTTGCCGGTCGCGAATGCGTCGCTCCAGCGGCCGTCGCGCGAACGCAGCTCGTCGAGCAATGCGGAAACGGTGGTCGTGCCCGGGGCAAGGGCCACCTGCTCTCGGGAAGTTCCGAGGCTCTCGCGCAGGCTCGCGAAATAAAGCAGCGTGACCACGGCGCGACGCTCAGCGAACCAGGCGCGCCCGGTTCAGCCCCAGGTGCTGCATGATGAAGCGCGCGACATCCTCGGGATCGTCGAGATCCACCTGGGGAAGCGGCGTGTCGAGCGGCTCGTCGGTGGCGATCGCGACCACATCCGGATCCTCGGGATGGAGCAGCGGCGTATGGCCCGTGCGCCGATGCACCTCGATCTTCGGCATCGGCTCGTTCTTGTAGCCCTCCACGATCACCAGGTCGCACGGCGAGAAGTGCTTCAGCTGGTCCTGAAGCGCGGGTTCCGCGGCGCCGCGCAATTCGTGCATCAGCGCCCAGCGCTTCGACGAGCTGACCAGCACCTCGCTGCAGCCGGCGTGGCGATGGCGATACGAGTCCTTTCCGGGCTGGTCGACGTCGAACTCGTGGTGCGCATGCTTGATCAGCGAGACGCGCAGGCCATGGCGGACGAGGACAGGGATCACCTTCTCGATCAAGGTGGTCTTCCCGCTGCCGCTGTAGCCCGCGATGCCGATCACTTTCATGTCCCGATTTTACGGCATCGGCCATGAAAAAGCCCTTGACTTGCGCCAAGGGCTTTTTCGTCTTCCGTGCTCCCTCCCCTGGGGCGAGGGCAGCCGATTACTTCGAGCGGCGCGAGCCGGGCTTCTTGTTGGCGGCGGCTTGCGCGGTGGCAACGCTCTGCTCGACGGTGCGCTCGAGCGTGTCGTAGATCTGCTTGTTGATCGCGGCGAGGTTCTCGTACGCGCTCTGGGCAGCGGCGATCGCCGACTTCACGTTCGCGACCACGGTCTCGCTGCCCGCCGGGGCGTACTTGAACGCCTCTTCGAGCGCGGCGACGGCGGCGCGGTTCACTTCGGCGTTCTGCTTCTCGAGGACGCGCTTGACCTCGTTGTTGGTCTCGGCGGCGGTCTCGAAGGCGGTGCGCGAATAGGTGTACGCGCGCTTCAGGGCGGGCTCGAGCGCGGCCTGGTTGAGCGCGATGACTTCGTTCACGTCACGCGCGCCGGCGAGCTGCTGGGCGTGCTTGGTGGCCATCTGCACGGATTCGCGCGCGGCACCGAGGCCGAGCTCGGCGAATTTCTCGACGTTGGCGAGGGACAGCTTGGCGAAGTACGAGAACTGCTCGATGGCCGCCTCGTTGGCAGCGGCAAACTGGTCGATCTTGATCATGGAAGGGCTCCTGGAAGTTGGTCGTTTTTACGCAGTAAATTGCTGCACTGCACAAATTGAATATTACTCCGTTCCAGCCCTATGTCAAGGGGGTTACCGCCCTATTTTGCTGCACTGCACCATCCCGAGGAGGCCGGAAAACAGGCGCGCACCGGTCAGGCTGACGACCGCCTGCGCAAAGGCGATTATCGACCTCGCGGGCCGCCGCGGCGAGCCCCCCTACTCCACCGGCTCCTGGGCGTCGCGGTCGTACTCGGCGACGAAGGCATGGGCCTCGTCGCTGGTCTCGAAGATGTGCGCCGCGACGCGCCGGCGCGAGAGCGCCTCGCCGAGCTTCATGCGCAGGAAGGCGCTCGTCGTGTAGCGCGAAGCCGTAGTGTAGTAGTGCGTCTCCATGTAGCGCACCATCGCCGCGTAGGTGTCGGCCACCGAAGCGTCGATCAGGAAATTGTCGTAGTTCACCACCAGCGCCACCTTGCGGCCGATCTCCTGCACCTTCTCCTCGACAACGCGACGCACGCGATCCACGTCGTCGCGGCTCTTCACGTGGATGCCCTCGAGGTTGAGGAAGAGCGTGTTGCGCGCGGCGTCGTAGGAGACGCGCTGCGCGAGGCTCAGCCCGAGGAGCATCTCCTCGAGGTGCATCGGCAGGTCGCGGAAGATGCGCGGGTCCATGAGCGGGGGATTGCGCACGATCGGCGTGAAATCCATGTGCGCAAGGATGTCGCGCGCGATGTCGATGCCGGGCGCGACCTCGGTCAACTCCATCCCCTGCTCGGTGCGGCGGAAGACGCAACGCTCGGTCACGTACAGCACCGTCTGCCCGCACTCGGCCGCATAGGCGCCGTTGAACGTGATCTGCTCCACCTTCTTCACGAACTTGCGGCTGCGGCCCTCGTTCTGGATGATCAGCTCGCCGTCGGTGACCATGACCCTGAGGCCGCCGGCCGTGAACGTGCCCGCGAAGACCACGCGTCCGGCGTTTTGCGAGATGTTGATGAAGCCCCCGGCGCCGGCGAGGCGCGGCCCGAAGCGGCTCACGTTCACGTTGCCCTCGGTATCCACCTCGGCCATGCCGAGGCACGCCATGTCGAGCCCGCCGCCATCGTAGAAATCGAACTGCTGGTTCTGGTGGATGATCGCATCGGTGTTGACCGCGGCGCCGAAGTCCAGGCCCGACTGCGGCACGCCGCCGATCACGCCCGGCTCCGCGGTGAGCGTCACGTAGTTGAGCACGCGCTCCTCGTTGGCCACCGCCGCGACCCCCTCGGGCATGCCGATGCCGAGGTTCACCACGCCGCCCATCGGCAACTCGAAGGCCGCGCGCCGCGCGATGATCTTGCGCTCGTCGAGCTCCATCGGCTTCAGCATGTCGAGCGCGACCTTGAACTCGCCGGCGTACGCCGGGTTGTAGACCGTCGCGTAGGTCTGGTGATGATGCTCGGGCTGCGCGATCACCACGCAATCGACGAGCACCCCCGGCACGACCACGCTTCTCGGGCTGAGCGCTCCGGGAGCGCAGACCCGCTCGACCTGCGCGATCACGAAGCCGCCGGAGTTCTTGGCGGCGGTGGCGAGCGCCAGGTTGTCGAGCACCAGCGCCTCGTGCTCCATCGTCATGTTGCCGGTGAGATCGGCGGTGGTGCCGCGGATCAGCGCGACCGTGATCGGGAAGGCCTTGTAGAAGAGCCACTCCTCGCCGTCGATCTCCATCATGCGCACCAGGTCCTCGGTGGTGCGGGCGTTGATCTTGCCGCCGTCCTGGCGCGGATCGACGAACGTGCGCAAGCCCACCTTCGTGAGCACTCCGGCCCGGTGCCCCGCGATATCGCGGAACATCTGCGTGATCGTCCCCAGCGGCAGGTTGTACGCCTCGATCTTGTTGTTGACCGCGAGCGCTCCGAGCTTCGGCACCAGCGACCAATGCCCGCCCACCACGCGCTTCACCAGCCCCTCGTAGGCGAGGCGGTTCAGGCCGCGATCCTTGCCGTCGCCCGGTGCCGCGGCGAAGAAGAGCGTGAGGTCGCGCGGCGTCGCGGTCTGCGCGAAACGCTTCTCGAGGCCCGCGAGCAACTCGTCCGGCGTGCCGATGCCGACGAACCCCGAGCACGCGACCGTATCGCCATCCTGGATGATGGCGATCGCCTCGGCTGTGGTGACGACCTTGTTCTTCAATCCGGATTCAATCCACGGTCGCGCCGCTCTCCTTCACGATCTTCGACCATTTCGCCGACTCGGCCTCGATGAACTTCGCGAACGCCTCGGGCGAGGTGCCGACGAATTCCGAGCCGGTCTCCTTGTAGACGCTGGTGAAATCCGGCCCCTTCATCACCTTGATCGCATCGGCATTGAGCTTGTCGATGGTCTCCCTGGGGGTGCCCGCGCGGGCGAAGAATCCGTACCACGCGTACGCCTCGACGCCCGGCAAGCCGGCCTCGGCGAAGGTGGGCACATCGGGCAGCAGCGGCGAGCGCTTGGCGCTCGTGATCGCGATCGGGCGCAGCTTCCCCGATTTCAGCTGCGGCACGATCGCGACCGTGCTGTCGAAGAGCATCGGCACGTGGCCGCCGAGCGCATCGGTGATCGCCGGCGCCGAGCCCTTGTACGGGACGTGGACCATGTCGAGCTTCGCGACCGTCTTGAAGAGCTCGCCGGTGAGGTGCTGCGGGGTGCCGCTGCCCGACGAGGCGTACTGGAACTTGCCGCCCTGCGACTTGATGTACGCGATCAGCTCCTTCAGGTTCTTCGCCGGCACCGCGGGATTCACCGCGAGCACGAGCGGAACGCGCAGCACGTTGGTGATCGGCGCCAGGTCTTTCTGCGGATTGAACGCCATGTTCTTGTAGAGGCTGGGGTTGATCACGATCGGCGAGCTCGATGTCACCAGCAGCGTGTAGCCGTCGGGCGCCGACTGCGCCACGAGCGCGGAGCCGATGTTGCCGCTCGCCCCGCCGCGATTCTCGATGACGAACGGCTTGCCGAGCTGGTCGGTGAGCCCCTTGCCGAGCGGACGCGCGGCGATGTCCGACGGGCCTCCGGGCGGCCACGGCACGATGATCGTCACCGGCTTGGTGGGATAGCCCTGGGCGAGCGCGACGCCGGCCGCCACGGCGAGCGGCAAAGCCGCGAGAAACTTCACGATTCTCCTCATTTCACTCCTCCGATTCGTTGCACTTTTTCCGCGGCCTTGACGGGCGTGAGGAAGTCCTCGATCAGCGCGATCTGCGAATCCGTCATCAACGCCGGCGCGTGGCCGCTTCCGCGCACCTCGATCGAGCGCACCAGCCCCTTCTTCCCGGCGACGCCGCGCTTCTTCATGTCGCGCACCGTCGAGGCGTGCAGCAGGTCCGAATCCTCGCCGCGCAGGATCAGCACCGGGCACGCCACCTTGTCCCACACGTCCCAGAGCGAGATATCGACCATCAGCGGCCAGGCGAACATGCGCCCGATCGCCGGATCGAAATGCTGGCGGAAGCTGCCGTCTTCGGTTTGCACCGCGCTATGCGTGGCCATGTGATGCCAATGGGAATCGGTGAGCGCGCCGAATGCCTCGTGGATCGAGCGCAGGTGCTCCTTCATCTCGTCGACGCTCGTGAAGGTGCGCTTCGCCGTGCGCAGGTACGACCCGATGCGCTGCAAGGCCGCGCCGGCCACGCGCGCGCCGAAATCGTTGAGCACCAGACGGCGGATCGGCGAGCCCGGCAGCGCCGCCGACTCCATCCCGACATGCCCGCCGAGCGACGTGCCGATCCAGTCGACCTGCTTCGCGCCGGTGCGCGCGATGACCGCGGCCATCGCCGCGACATAGAACGGCGTGGTGTAGTCGTTCGCGTTGGTGGCCCACTCGCTGCGCCCGCGGCCCGGCAGGTCCGCCGCCACCACGCGCGCCCCGCGCGCCGCCAGTCGCCTCGCGAGATAGTCGAAATCGCGGCTGTTGCGCGTGAGCCCGTGCACGCAAAGGATCACCTGCTCGGCATCCGGCGGGCCCCATTCGACGTAGCCGACCTTGCTGAATCCGTGGGGTCCGAGCGCCGCGACCTCTTCCAGGCGCGGCGTCAATGAGTCGGGCATGTGCGCATCAGGCGTGGGCCTTGAGCCAGGAGAAGATGTTCTTGCCGAGAATGCCCTGGGATTTGCCGCTCACGAAGACCCCGACGTGGCCGCCGGGCAACGGCAGCTCGGTGTAGTTCTTCGTGCCGATCAGCGCCTTCAGCGCGCGGCTGCTCTTCGGCGGCACGATGTGGTCTTCCTCGGCGAAGACGTTGAGCACCGGCATCGTGATCTTGCGCAGGTCGACCTTCTTGCCGCCGAGCTTGAACTCGCCCTTCACCAGCTGGTTGTCCTGGTAGAGGTCCTTCAGCCACTGCTTGGCGGCCTCGCCCGGATGGTCCGGGCGATCGGCCAGCCACTTCTCCATGCGCAGGAAATTCAGCAGCTTCTTCTCGTCGTCCATCACGTCGAACAGGCCCACGTTGTACTTGGTGAGCGAATTCACCGGCGTCATCATCGAGAACACGACGCTCATCAACTCGCCCGGCAGGTTGCCGTTCGCCTCGATCAGCCGGTCGACGTCCTCGCGCGACATGCTGCGCGCCCACAGGCCGATCAGGCCGTGGTGCAGCGGCGCGCCCTTGTCGCCGGCGTGGAAATCCACCGGCGTGATCGTGAGCACGAGGCTTTTCACCTTGCCGGGATTGCGCGCCGCATAGCAGGTCGTGAAGACGCCGCCCTCGCAGATGCCGAGCAGCGAGACCTGGTCCACGCCCTGCTCGCGGCGGATGTGGTCGACGCATTCGCCCAGGTAGCCGTCGATGTAGTCCTCGAGCATCAGCCAGCGATCGCTGCGCGTGGGCGTGCCCCAATCGACCACGTACAGATCCACGCCCTGAGCCAGGAGATTGCGCACGAGCGAGCGGTCCTCCTGCAGGTCCGCCATCGTGTAGCGGCCGACGAGCCCGTAGACGACCAGCACCGGCGTCGCGACCGTCTTCTTCGCGGTGGGCTTGTAGTGGTAGAGGACCACCTTGTCCTGGCGGAAGACTTCCACCTTGGGCGTGGTGCCGATCTGGACCGCCGAATCCTTGGTCTTGTCGAGCAGCTCTCGTCCCTGCTGCATCCGCTTGGTGAACGCCGCGAATTCCTGTGCCGCTTCCTTCGGGTCGACCTTCACGCGCATGGTCATTTCTCCTGGCGGCGGCGTTTCGCGGGGGCCTTGGCCTTCGCCGCGGGGCGGGCCGCGTGCTTCGCTTTCGGAGCCTCCAGGGCGGGCCGCTCGACGCGCGCGGCGCGCAATTCGCGCCGCAGCTCGGTCACGGTGCGCTGCACCTCGTCCATCTCGGTGCGCGTGGGAATGTGGTGCATCTCGCAGAAGGCCTCCGCGATCTCGCGCTCCGCGAGGCGGTATTCGGTGGAGGAGCGCGTCATGCGCCGCTGCACCTCCAGGAAGGCAGCCGAGCGGTGCATTTCCAGCAGCGCCTTGTTGGCGGTGATGAGCCAGAGGTCGAGCATCTGCCGGCCGCTCTGGATCGGTTCGCCGCTGGTGTCGTTGAGCGCCTTCATGAAGCGCTCGAGAGCTTTGCTCCACGCGCCCTGAACCGTTTCCCAGTACGCCTCGGCGTCGCGCGCGCGCTCCATCCAGAGCTTCTGCACGTTGAGCATCTTGCGGTCGAGATCCCAGAGCGTCGCGTAGGTCGGCCCCTCGGTGAGCTTCTCCAGCCCCATGTCGAAGTGCGAGCCGGCGCGCTTCCACTCCGCCGGGTCGAAGAGCTTCTTCATCGACTCCGCGTCGAAGCGCCCGCTCTGGCTCCAGGCATCCTTCGCGAACGCGGTCCATTCCTGCATCGAGCGCTGCATCAGGTCCGACATGAGGTCGTTCTCGCGCGTCGCGTCACCCTGCGGCGGCTCGCCGCGGAATGCGAACGGCGGCGGCTTGCCTTCGGCCCACGTCTGGAAGAGGCTCTTCTGGCTCTCGTTCCAGAACTTGAGCCAGTCGTTGCCCGGTTCGAAAGCTTTCATCGACGAATGCTCCCTTTTCGCGAGGTCTTTCCCTAGAACGTCACCACCTGCCGCACCGCCTTGCCCTCATGCAGCAGGTCGAACCCCGTGTTGATGTCGTCGAGCTTCATGCGCCCCGACATCAGGCGATCGACCGGCAACTTGCCCGCCTTGTACAGATCGATGTATCGGGGCAGATCGCGCGAAGGCACGCACGTGCCGATGTAGCTGCCCTT
>JANPHA010000065.1:0-3109 GCA_031424255.1 Burkholderiales bacterium
CTCAACGACACCGACTGATCGACCAGAACGGTTCGACCATTCAGACCTTCGATACCGAGCTGACCAGCCTGCAGATCCAGATCCTCGCACTGCTCGGCGTGCCCAACGAGGCGTTCCGCCACGCCCCGGTGTAACGGGCAGGAAATTCAATCTATTTGCTCGCGCCCACCTGCGGAAAGTAAGGCTCGTGCGCGTCGTTAGCGCAGCCTGACCACAGACGTCCGTCGGAGGGGACTTTCAAAATTTCAAATATCTTTGGCTAGGACTTAGTTATCGTTCTGGCAATGGGGCTGGACTTCGCAATCGGGGCATCGTCGACGGAGGATTCCGTGAACGCCAACCGCCACTGGACTTGGATCGTCTCCGCCCTTCTCGTCACCGTGCCCGGTTGCTCATCGGTGCGGCCCGACGGACTGGCGTGCAGCTTCGCCGAATATACCCAGCCCGACGTCGGGTGGGCGCCTTTCGCTGTGGAAGGCAATGAGAGCGAGTTGAACGTCCTTACGCTCTCGGCCGGCGGCGAATTCGGCGCGTACGGTACGGGATTCATGCGAGGTTGGGCCGAGACGGTTTCGGCCAAGCCGATCACACCCGCGCGAGTCAACGTTGTCGCGGGCGTGAGCACCGGCGCGATCATCTCCACGCATATCTTCCTTGAGCGCTACGCCGAGATCGATGACGTCTACCGCTCGGTAAGCGGCCCACAGATCTACAAGGCCCGCAGCTTCCTGGGCATCCTGTTCTCGAATTCGTTGATGGACGCGTCGGGAAAGGATGCTTTGATCGAGAAGAACCTGCCTCACGAGGTCATCGACCTTGTTGCCAAAGAGCGGCGCAAGGGCCGTCAGCTATTGGTTGGAACAGTAGACCTCGACAGTGGGGCGTTCCTTCGGATCGATCTCACCAAACTCGCGGACGATTCAAAATATCCCAACCGAGATGCCTGCTATAGGGCGGCCGTAGGTGCGGCCTCTGCGATTCCCCTCGCCTTTCCGCCGATCTTTGTGGACAAGCGCATGCTCGTCGATGGTGGGCTGCGCCACTACGCATTCATCCAGAACATCGACGACTTCTACAAGGGCAGCCAGGTAAGGCGACGCCTATTCGCGATTTACCACGGCGACCTGACCCCGGGTCGGGACCGTGCCGGAAACGGAGTGCTCGCAATCGCCAAACGCCTTCCGGAGGTTGCCTTGGATCAACTGCTGAAGGATACCGCTTATCGCCTCGACTACATTGCGCGCTTCGGGCCCGAAGACCAACGCTTCGAAACCTACTACATGGACGCGGCGGCGGCCTCCACGGCCTGCGCGCCAAAGCGTCTCGCAGATGAGTGCGGTGGTGGTAAAAGCAACTCCGAGGACATGTTCTGTCACCCGTTCATGGAGTGCCTTTCGGACTTGGGAGGCAAGGATGGGCGCAAGAATGCGGCCGAAAATAGCTGGCTGCGAGAGCTGATGACGCGGAGCTTAGGTTCCAACCCAGATGGGTCGAAGTGAAACTCGCTCTCTTGCTAGCGCTATGCGTCGCTACCAATTCTTGCTTCGCAATCACTCTGGGTGCCGCGAAGGATGCGCAGTTCGATATCACAGTAAAGGCAAGTTCGCGTGCCGTAGCTCAGGCCCAAGATTCGTCGCAGGTCCGCGAGGCGATCATAGGCAAGGGCGAGTCCCGCGCGATCTCGGTGTCCTCTGATGGACAGGAAACGAGCCAGTGCTCCAGTTCCGGCTCTGGCTATGGCCGACGGAGCCGAAGCGAATCGGCAACGTCCACGAAGATCGAAGAGAGCTACGGCACGCTGGAAATCCGTGCGGAACTGAAGACGATCTCCCGAGGCGGGCACTTCCGCCGATGCGTAACCTGCATGGGGACGATTTGCGTGGGGATTTCGGGTACGGATACGGGAGCTCATTCCGAGGCCGCCACCGACATCATGCTGGACGTCGCGTTCCTGAAGGATTTAAGCGGCGACTCCTACCAACTCATCGTGAAACATGAGGTAAATGGCAACGGCATTGGTCGGCACGTAACTCTGTCCAACCGCGCAAGTGATTGGCGAGAGGTCCCCAATGGCGAGCCCGTGACGATAGCAGGCGGTCCGGGCGGGTCACTACGCGTATCCATCGAACTGCGCTTGAGTTCAGACGACATCGGCGGATGCTGTCGGAACGAGAAGGGCGGCTCATTTAAGGCCACGGTTTCATTGTTGCCTGCGCCCAGCATTAGCGCCAGCGTTTTCCGGCCGCCCGGCAGCATCCTCCCGAAGCGCTCGCACAACCCGGCTGTCGGCCTGCTAGTTTCACGCGGCAGTCGAGGCGAGCCGGTCCCGTTCTGCACCGGTACCGTGATCGGTCACCGCACGATCCTGACGGCAGCGCACTGCCTTGAGTATTTGCCGGAGAACGCGCAAATCCTGTTTGCGCCGGGACTGGACCTCGCTTCTGGAATTAAGGTCGCTATTCCAGTAGACGAGTTGGTCCGCCCAACGGACGAATTCTCAGGAGGATTCCGCTTCCGGTTCGAAGAGGGCCGCTTCGTTGACGACATCGCCTTGCTCTATACTCGCGAACCGCTCGAATTGAACCCGGCAAGGTTGGCGCGGTACTCCAAACCACCGAATACGTTGCCGATGGCACAGGTCGTCACCTTCCTCTCGATCGAGGAACGTGAAACCAAATTCATTGGAGCAGACGCCACCCAAGTTACTTGGGACGCCAGACTTGAGCCGCGCGACGCCCGCAGCTACTTTGCCCGCTCGCAAGATGGAACGGTCTGCGCCGGAACCTCGGGCGCCCCAGTGATGTTGCCCGACGACTCCACGTACATCGTAGCGATGGTCGTCTCTGGCGAGGGTGACTGCACCGCCACCCACGCCCTCAAAATGGATGCGTACTGGCCATGGATCGCCAAGCGCCTTCGTTGAGGCGCGCACCCTGCTGGGTGCTTGCGGCTGCGCTTGGCGTAGCGGCGGTCGCTCGCGCTGATGCTCCCAAGCCCTCGGTCAGTTTCTCCCACTACGCGTCTGGTACCGTCTACCCTGGCCACACCGAGCAAGACACGAAAGCCAAGGTCGAGATCGAAGGTGTTACGTCCCGACCTGATTTGGAGT
>JANPHA010000066.1:0-12002 GCA_031424255.1 Burkholderiales bacterium
GACCGGCACGGTGTGGCGCCGATGGCGTATTCGCCCCTCGACGAGGGCCGCCTCGTGCGCCATCCCGCGGTCGCGCCGGTAGCCACGCGGCTCGGCGTCTCCGCCGCGCAGCTGGCGCTCGCGTGGGTGCTGCGCGATGAGCGCATCCACGCGATTCCCAAGGCGTCGTCGCCGGAGCATGTGCGCGCCAACCGCGCCGCGCTCGACATCCGGCTCGACGCGGCCGCCTTGAGCGCGCTCGACAAGGCCTTCGCGCCGCCGCGCCGCAAGCAGCCTCTCGCGGTTCTCTGAGTCGGGCGAGAGCGACAGGCGATCGCCTGTCGATTCAGCCGCTTAACGTTGCGCGTGGGTAAAGCGTAGTCCCGCGGCGACGAAACACGCGCCGCGCACTCGTGCGTGAAGCGCGGGAAAGAGGCCGTTCTACAGAGGGAAAAGGGGCGTGTGCGAGCGTCGTTGGCACGAAACGTGAGTGCGTCGTTTCCTGATTCACTCACGGGAGGTCTAGATGAAATACGGCGAGAGCCTGTTCAACCGCACGCGCGACACGCGCCCCACGTCGCTGCCGCAAGCCAGTTCCCCGACTCACCCCAACCCGGCAGCGGCGAACTCGCCGTCGGCCACGCCGGCGATAGTACCGTCGGCACCGCGCCCCGCGGCCCCGGCCACGGTCATACCGGCCGATCCGATGGCGCGCGCCGACGAGGCGGGCAGCAAGCTCATCGTCGGACCCAACATCAAGCTGAAGGGCGTCGAGATCGACGATTGCGACACGCTCGTTGTCGAGGGCCGGGTCGAGGCGACGATGGTGAGCCGCGCGATCCAGATCGCCGAGACCGGAGCCTTCAACGGCAAGGTCGACGTGGATGTCGCGGAGATCCGCGGCACGTTCCAGGGCGAGATGACGGCACGCAAGAAGCTCGTGATCCATGCGAGCGGGCGCGTGTCGGGCAAGATCCGCTACGGCAAGATCCTGGTGCAGGAAGGCGGGGAGCTCACCGGCGACATCGGCGCGCTCGGCGACGGCGCCGCACCGCTCGCGAGGTAGGCGCGTCATTTCCCTCCCCCAAGCATGGGGGAGGGGGCTTCGGGTAAGCTTGCACGCACCCCCGACGGGAGGATGCATGCCGAGCTGCCGTTCCGTGTTCGCGACCCTTGCCGCAGCCGTCTCGCTGTGGCCTGTCGGGGCCGCGCACGCGCAGTATCCGTCCCGGCCGATCAAGTGGATCGTTCCCTATACGCCGGCGGGCATCACCGACTCGATCACACGCCTCGTCACGCAGAAGCTCGAGGGCGCGCTGGGGCAGTCGATCGTGATCGAGAACAAGCCCGGCGCCAACAGCCTGGTCGGCGCCGAGATCGTCGCGCGCGCCGCACCCGACGGCTATACCAACCTCACCGTGATCGCCGCGCACGCGGCCAATGCAACGCTCTACGCCGGCAAGATCGCGTTCGATCCGGTGAAGAGCTTCGCGCCGGTGTCGGTGGTCGGCCTCGCGCCGCTGATCCTCACGGTCGGCAACGGGTTCCCGGCGAAGGACGGGAAGGAGCTGATCGCGTATGCCCGGGCGAATCCGGGCAAGGTCTCGTTCGGATCGAGCGGCATCGGCTCGGCGGCGCACCTCACCACCGAGCTGCTCAAGCAGGCCGCCGAGATCGACATGGTGCATATCCCGTACAAGGGCACCGCGCCCGCGCTGACCGCGTTGCTCGCGGGCGACATCCAGGTGCTGGTGGACGTGCCTCTCGCGATGCTGCCGCAGGTGCGCGCCGGAAAGGTGCGCGCGCTGGGGATGTTCTCCGCGAAACGCATCGGCGGCGCCCCGGAAGTGCCGACGGTCGAGGAGGCCGGCGGCCCGCCGCTGGAAAGCTCCACCTGGATCATGTTCCTCGCGCCCGCGGGCACGCCGCGCGAGGTGGTGAGCCGGCTTTCCGCGGAGACCGCGAAGATCCTCGCGAATCCGCAGCTTCGCGCCCGCTTCGACGAGATGGGCGTCGTGCCGGTGGGCGGCTCGCCCGAGGAGGCCGCGAGGTTCCTCGACGACGAGATCGCCAAGTGGGCCCGCGTGATCACGCTGGCGAATGTGAAGCCCGAACAATAACGGCACCACCGAGGAGAAGAGATGACCGCATTGCAACGCGTGGTACTCGCCGCGATTTCGCTCGCCACATTCGCGCCTACAAATGCGCTGGCGCAGGGCTACCCGAACCGCGCCGTGACGTTGATCGTGCCGTGGCCCGCGGGCGGTTCCACCGACACGCACCTGCGCAAGCTCTCCGAGATCGCCTCGCGCCACCTCGGGCAGCCGATCATCGTCGAGAACAAGCCGGGCGCGGGCGGGATGCTCGGGCCCGCCGGCATGGCACGCAATGCCGCGCCCGACGGTTACACGCTCTCGCAGCTCACCGTGGGCGCCTTTCGCCAGCCGCACATGCAGAAGGTGGACTGGGATCCGCTCAAGGATTTCACCTACATCATCGGGGTGAGCGGCTACACGTTCGGCATGGTGGTGAAAGCGGATTCGCCGTTCAGGAGTTTCAATGACCTGATCGCCTATGCGAAGGCGAATCCCGGGAAGATGTCGTACGGGTCGACCGGCACCGGCACGTCGCCTCACCTGCTGGTCGAGGAAGTCGCGGCCAAGGCGGGTGTCGAGTTCCTGCACGTGCCGTTCAAGGGCAACGCGGATTCGACGCAGGCGTTGATGGGCGGGCACGTGATGGCGCAGTCGGACGCGACCGGCTGGGGCAAGTTCGTCGACGCCGGCACTTTCCGCCTGCTGGTCACGTTCGGCGAGCAGCGCGCGCGCTGGGGCGCGCCGACCGCGAAGGAGCTCGGCTACGACGTGGTCTCGTACTCGCCGTACGGCATCGTCGGCCCGCGCGGCATGGATCCGAAAGTCGTGAAGGTCATCCACGACGCCTTCAAGAAGGCGATCGACGATCCCGAGAATGCCAAGATCCTGCAGCAGCTCGACCAGGTGTACTGGTATCGCTCGAGCGAGGATTACGCGAAGTGGGCGGCGGAGACCAACGTGAGCGAGCGCGCGTTGATCGAGCGGCTCGGCTTGCAGGCGAAGTGAGGCGTACGGGTCGCGCGCGTCACGCGCCCCGCACGAGCTGCATCAGCCTTCCCTTGAGCACCTTGCCGTTCGCGGCCGCGGGCAGCGACGCCATCACGATGATCTCCGTCGGCCGCTTGTAGGGGGCCAGGGCGGCCGCGGCGAATTGCAGCAGCGCCGCGGGTGTCGCGCGCGCGCCCGGGACCAGCTCCACGAACGCGACCACTTCCTCGTCCGAGGGCGTCTTGCGGCCCAGCACCGCGGACTGCGTCACCTCCGGATGGGCGTTCAGAACCGCCTCCACCTCGACCGGATAGACGTTGAAGCCCGAGCGGATGATGAGCTCCTTCAACCGTCCCTCGATGTGCAGCGCGCCGTCGCTCCCCTGGCGTGCGATGTCGCCGGTCGCGAGCCAGCCGCCGGATCGGATCGCGATCGCGGTGGCCTCGGGATCGCGGTAATACCCCTTCATGACGTTGGGCCCGCGCGCCCAGAGCTCGCCCGGCTCGCCCGCCGCGACATCGTGACCCGCCGCATCGACGATGCGCACCTCGACTCCGGGGACCACGTGGCCCACGGAGCAGTCGCTGCGTGGCGCCTCGTAGCGCGTCTGCGCGATCGTGGGCGAGGCCTCGGTGAGGCCGTAGCCGTTGTGCAGCGGGAGGCCGAAGAACGTTTCGACCTCGTGCTTCAATGCGGGCGCCAACGGCGAGCCGCCGGCGTAGAGCGCGCGCAGCGCGCCCGGGCGCAAATGCTCGTGACCCTGACCCTTCAGGTATTCGAGCAGCTTCGCGTACATCGCAGGCACGCCCTGGCAGACGCTGATGCGCTCGCGCGCGAGGAATTCCGCCATCGCCTGCGGCGCGAAGCGCGCCTGCAGGTGCACGCTCGCACCCGCCAGCAGCGTTCCCAGGCAGACGGAGGCGAGACCGTAAACGTGCGCGATCGGCAGCAGCCCGTAGACGCGATCCTCGGGCGACAAATGCCGCAGCCGCGCGGAGAGGCTCGCGATGAAGAGCAGGTTCGCATGCGTGAGCATCACGCCCTTGGGATTTCCGGTGGTGCCGGTGGTGTAGATGAGGGCGGCCACGTTCGCTGCGGGATCGCCCGGCACCGTCTCGGGCACGCTGTGCGCATTCACGGCGGTGCGCAGCACGCTGGCGTCGGTCGCGTCGCCCAGGGGGGCGGCGTCGTGGCGCTGCGCATGCGCGAGCGCATCGCCCGAGGTCGCCGCGAGGAACAGTACGCAGCGCGGCGAGCAATGCCCGACGATCCCGTCGACCTCGCGTGGCGCGAGGCGCGCGTTGACGTTCACCACCCAGGCGTCGAGCGAGACGATGGCGAACAGCAACGCCACCAGCGGCGCGCTGTTCTCGCCCACGACGACCACCCGGTCGCCAGCGCGGATGCCGAGCGTCGCCAGCCGTTGCGCGAGCGCGCGCCGCCAGCGCTCGAGCTCTTCCCAGGTATAGGCGCGGCCCGCGTCGCTCAATGCGACCGCTGCGCCACGCGCCTCGGCCCACGCTCTCGGAACGTCGTCCAGCCTTCGCATCTGGTATGGCCTCCGTCGCGTATCATTCGCTGGGCGAGCGCCCATGATAAAGGAGCCGTTGCGATGGACGAAGTGCTCGGGATAGTGGGAACCGGGCTGATGGGGCGCGGCGTCGCGCAGGTCGCCGCGCAGGCGGGCATCGACACCGTCCTGTTCGACGCGAGCGCCGGCGCGGCCGGGAGTGCGAAGCAGGTGATCGCGACACAGCTGCAGCGCCTCGCCGAGAAGGGCAAGATCACCGCGGCGAGCGCGGCGGAGACGAGCGCGCGGCTGCGCCCGGTCGAGAGCCTGCGCGACCTCGCGCACTGCGGCATCGTGATCGAGGCGATCGTCGAGGACCTCGAGGCGAAGCGCGAGCTCTTCCGGGGTCTCGAGCGCGTCGTGCCGCCCGCGTGCCTGCTCGCGAGCAACACGTCGTCGCTCTCGGTCACCGCCATCGCCGCGGCGTGCGCGCATCCGGAACGTGTCGGCGGCTTCCACTTTTTCAGCCCCGTGCCGCTGATGAAGGTGGTCGAGGTGATCGACGGCGCGCGCACCGCGCCGTGGGTCGCGGGGCGCCTCGAGGAGCTCGCGCGGCGCATGGGGCACACGCCGGTGCGCGCGAAGGATACGCCCGGGTTCCTGGTGAACCACGCGGGGCGCGGATATGGCACCGAGGCGCTGCGCGTGCTCTCCGAAGGTGTCGCGGAGTTCCACGTGATCGACGACGTGCTGCGCGATGCGGCGGGCTTCCGCATGGGACCGTTCGAGCTCTTCGACCTGACCGGCCTCGACGTCTCGCAGCCGGTGATGGAGTCGATCTACCACCAGTTCTTCGAGGAGCCGCGCTTTCGCCCCTCGCCGCTGCTCGCCCAGCGGCGCCTGGGCGGACTGCTCGGGCGCAAGTCGGGCCAGGGCTTCTATCGCTACGTGGACGGGGCGCGGGAGCCGGCGCCCGCGGCGCTCGCGCCGCCTTTCCAGCCGGTGCGTGCCTGGGTGAGCTCCCGCGATGGGGAGGCACGCGCTCGCGTGGCGAGTCTCATCACCCGCCTCGGCGGAACGATCGACGCGGCCGAGCGCCCCGGAGTGGATTCGCTCTGCGTCGTGCTTCCCTGGGGCGGGGATGCGACGCAGTGCGCGGTGGAGGAGGGGCTCGATCCGGAGCGCTGCGTGGCGCTGGATGCCTGGTTCGGCCTCGACAAGCGCCGCACCGTGATGACCACGCCGCTGACCGGCGAGCGCTGGCGCGACGCCGCGCATGCGCTCTTCGCGGCGGACCGCGTCCCGGTCGCGATGATCCACGACTGCCCCGGGTTCATCGCCCCGCGGGTCGTCGCGCACGTCGTGAACGTCGCCTGCGATATCGCGCAGCAGCGCATCGCTTCACCGGCGGACATCGACCGCGCGGTGACGCTCGGGCTCGGCTATCCGAAGGGCCCGCTCGCGATGGGCGACGCGCTGGGAGGGGCGCGCGTGCACGCGCTGCTGGCGGGACTGCAGGGTTTCTATGGCGACCCGCGCTACCGGCCCAGCCCCTGGCTCACCCGGCGCGCGCGCCTCGGCGTCTCGCTCGCGACCCCGGAAAACTGAGGGTCACACGCTGCGCGCGAGCTTCGCGGCGAGGCCGATGTAGCCGGCGGGCGTGAGTGCCAGCAGGCGCGCCTTCGCATCCTCCGGCAGCGGCAGCGTGCGCACGAAGGCCTGAAGGTCGCCCTTCGCGATGCCGCCCTTGCCGCGCGTGAGCTCCTTCAGCTTCTCGTAGGAGCCGGGGATGCGATGCGCGCGCATCACCGTCTGCACCGCCTCGGCGAGCACGTCCCAGCTCTCGTCGAGGTCCTCGGCGATGCGTTTCGGGTTGGCCTCGAGCTTGCCGAGCCCGCGCAGGCACGAGTCGTAGCCGAGCAGGCAATAGCCGAACGCCACGCCCACGTTGCGCAGCACGGTCGAATCGGTGAGGTCGCGCTGCCAGCGCGAGACCGGCAGCTTCTCGGACAGGTGGCGCAGCAGCGCGTTGGCGAGCCCGAGGTTGCCTTCGGAATTCTCGAAGTCGATCGGGTTGACTTTGTGGGGCATGGTCGACGATCCGACCTCGCCCGCGGCGACCTTCTGCGTGAAGTAGCCGAGCGAGATGTAGCCCCAGATGTCGCGGTCCAGATCGACCAGGATGGTGTTGAGCCGCGCGGTGGCGTCGAATGCCTCGGCCATCGCGTCGTGGGGCTCGATCTGGATGGTGAGGGGGTTGTACGCGATGCCCTGGGCGGTGACGAAGGCCGCGGCGAAGCGCGGCCAATCCATGTTCGGATCCGCCGCCACGTGCGCGTTGAAGTTGCCGGTGGCGCCGTTGATCTTGCCGAGCATCTGCACGGCGGCGAGCCCGGCGCGCGCGCGCTTCAGGCGATGGGCGACGTTGGCCATCTCCTTGCCGAGCGTGGTCGGCGTGGCGGGCTGGCCGTGCGTGTGGGAGAGCATCGCGACATCGGCGTGCTGCCGCGCGAGCGCCGCCAGGCGCTCGATCACGTGGTCGATCGCGGGCAGCAGCACGCGGTCGCGCCCGCCCTTCAGCATGCGCGCGTGGGCGAGGTTGTTGATGTCCTCGGAGGTGCAGGCGAAGTGGATGAACTCGGCCGCCGCGCTCACGTCCGAATCGTCCGCGAAACGCTCGCGCAGCCAGTACTCGACCGCCTTCACGTCGTGGTTGGTGGTGGCCTCGATCGCCTTGATGCGCTCGGCATCGGCGAGGCTGAAGCCGGCGGCCGCCGCGCGCAGCCGCGCCTGCGCATCGGCGGAAAACGGCGCGAGCGCGGCGAACGAAGCGTCGGCGGCGAGTGCCAGCAGCCATTCGACCTCGACCGCGACCCGCTCGCGCATCAGCGCGAACTCGCTGAAGTGGTCCCGCAGCGCCTGGGTCCGGGCGGCGTAGCGCCCGTCGAGGGGCGAGAGTGCGGTGAGGTTCGAGGACATCTTGGGAGTGAAATTTTATCATGCGGGGCCCCGCTTCCTCGCGCGTTCCCCGCTGATATACTGCGCCGCTCTCCCGCGGGACCGGAAGGAACACATGAAGCTCGTCGGCTCCACCACCAGCCCCTACGTGCGCAAGATCCGCGTGCTGCTCGCGGAAAAGCAGCTGCCGTTCGAGTTCCTCGAGGAGAGCGCCTGGACCGCAAACACGACTGTCCCGCTCTACAACCCGCTCAACAAGGTGCCCGCGCTGCAGCTCGATGACGGCGAGTCGCTGTTCGATTCCGCGGTGATCAGCGAGTATCTCGATGCGCTTGCGGGGCCGCGCTTCATCCCGGACGGCGCAATCGAGCGCGCGCGCGCGCGCCGCGACGAAGCGCTCGGCGATGGCATCGCCGATGCCGGCATCGCGATATTCCTCGAGCGCAAGCGCGCGGCGTCGATGCAGGATCCGGCCTGGATCGCGCGCCAGCGCGACAAGGTCGAGGCGGGCATCGCGGCGCTGGCGAAATCGGTCGGATCCAGGGCCTCGATGGGCGGGGCGCGGATCAACATCGGCGACATCGCCTGCGGCTGCGCGCTCTTCTGGGTCGAGTTCCGCCTGCCCGAGTTCCGGTGGCGCGAACATGCGAACCTGAAGGATTGGGCCGCGCGCCTGGAAGCGCGGCCCGCGTTCGCCGCGACGCGACCCGCCTAGGCGATCACGCCGCCGCCGAGACAGACCTCGCCGCGATAGACCACCGCCGATTGCCCCGGCGTCACCGCCCACTGCGGCACGGCGAAATCGAGCTCGAAGGCGCCGCTCGCGTCGAGGCGCAGGTCGCACGCGGAATCGGCCTGGCGGTAGCGCGTCTTGGCGCCCAGCCCCGCGCCGCCGGCGCGCGGCGCCTTTCCGCCCACCCAGCTCGCGTCGGCGGCCTTGAGGCTCTTCTTCAGCAGCAGCTCGTGGTCGTGCCCCTGCACCACGGTGAGCGTATTCGACGCCGGATCCTTGCCCGCCACGTACCACGGCTCGGGATCGGCATCGCGGCGCCCGCCGATGCCGAGCCCCTGGCGCTGGCCGATGGTGTAGTACATGAGCCCCTGGTGCTCGCCCAGGCGCCGTCCGTCGGGCGTCACCATCGGGCCGGGCGCGCGCGGCAGGTAGCGCGAGAGAAACTCGCGAAATGGACGCTCGCCGATGAAGCAGATGCCGGTCGAATCGCGCTTGGCGTGATTCGCGAGGCCGGCGTCGCGCGCGATGCGCCGCACCTCGGTCTTGTGCAGGTGGCCCACGGGGAACAGCGTGCGTGCGAGCTGCGACTGGTTCAGGCGATGCAGGAAGTAGCTCTGGTCCTTGGAGGCATCGACGCCCTTCAGCAGCGCGAAGGCGCCGTGGCGCTCCTCCACGCGCGCGTAGTGACCGGTGGCGATGCGTTGCGCGCCGAGGCCGATCGCGTGGTCGAGGAACGCCTTGAACTTGATCTCGGCGTTGCAGAGCACATCGGGATTGGGCGTGCGTCCCGCCTTGTATTCGGCAAGGAAGCTCGCGAAGACGCGCTCGCGGTACTCGGCGGCGAAATTCACCGCTTCGATCTCGATGCCGATCGTCTCCGCGGCCGAGACCGCGTCGATGAGATCCTCGCGAGTCGAGCAGTGCTCGTCGTCGTCATCATCCTCCCAGTTCTTCATGAAGACCCCGACCACGTCGTGGCCGGCGCGCTTGAGCAAGAGCGCGGCCACGGCGGAATCCACGCCTCCGGAGAGGCCGACGACGATCTTCATGGCGACGAGTTTACCGGCAGAGGAAAAAGAAAAAGGCGGGGCCGAAGCCCCGCCTTGCGTATCGCGGAAGGCCGGATTACTTCTTCGGCGCTTCGACTTTCTTGCCTTCCAGCTTGGTGTTGTCGGCCGGCTTCGCGGAGTCCGGAGTCTTGGTCAGGTCGACCGGCTTGCCTTCGACTTTCGGCGCGGCGGCTTTCTTGGCGGCCTTTTCGGCGGCTTTCTTGTCGGCGGCTTCCTTCTTGGCGGCCTTGTCGGCGGCTTTCTTGGCGGCCTTGGCTTTCTTGGCTTCGTCGGCTTCCATCTTCTTGGTCGCGTCGGACTTCACGGCCGGAGCGGGAGCCGCGGCAGGCGCGGGCGCGGCGGTTTTGGCGGGCTCGGCCGGTTTCGCGGTGGCCGCGGGAGCCTGCGCGAGCACGGTGAGCGAGGCGGAGGCGAAGAGCATGGCGATCAGGGCGGGCAGCTTATTCATCGTTGTCATTCCTAGGTTATGGGTGTTGAACAAGGTATCAATGCATCGACTGCGCTGAAATCAGCCTCGTCTCGGACATTAACGCCGCGCATTATACGAGGGTTGACAGGGCGGAGCACTCACGTTCTTTCGGGACTCGGGAAGGCGAGCGTTCCCGGCCCCGGCACGGGAACCTCGCGCCACTGCCCCGGAGCCAGCCCGTCGAGCTGCCACGGTCCGATGCGGAAGCGCACCAGCCGCAACGTCGGCAGGCCCACCTTCGCGGTCATGCGCCGCACCTGGCGATTGCGCCCCTCCCTCAGCCCCACCTCCAGCCACGACGTCGGAATGGCCTTGCGCACGCGAATCGGCGGATCTCGCGGCCACAGCCCCGGGGGCTCGGGGATCGCGCGCACAGCGGCCGGGCGGGTGATGCCGTCGGGAAGCTCCAGGCCCGCGCGGAAGGCCTCCAGCGCGTTTTCGGCGGGTACCCCCTCCACCTGCACCCAATAGCCCTTCTCGAGCCGGTGGCGCGGGTCGGAAATGGCCGCCTGGAGGCGGCCGTCGTCGGTGAGCGCGAGCAGCCCCTCGCTATCGGTGTCGAGGCGCCCGGCGGGATAGACGCCGGGGATATCCACGAAGTCCTTGAGCCCGGGGTGGTGGGCGCCCGGCGTGAACTGGCAGATGACTCCATACGGCTTGTTCAGCAGCACCAGGCGTGGCATGTCAGCAGGGGACCCGCGTTCGCTTTGCTATAATTTTCGATTGTCCTTCCAAACGAGTCCCGACAGCCCATGAACAAGATCAAGGTCAAGAACCCGGTGGTCGAGATGGACGGCGACGAGATGACGCGCATCATCTGGCACAAGATCCGCGAGGAGCTGATCCTTCCGTACCTCGACATCGACCTGAAGTATTTCGACCTCGGGATCGAGCATCGCGACGCGACCGACGACCAGGTCACGATCGACGCGGCGAACGCGACGAAGAAATACGGCGTGGCGGTGAAGTGCGCGACCATCACCCCGGACGAGACGCGGGTGAAGGAATTCGGGCTGAAGCAGATGTGGAAGAGCCCCAACGGCACGATACGCAACATCCTCGACGGGACGATCTTCCGGGAGCCGATCATCTGCCAGAACGTGCCGCGCCTGATTCCCCACTGGAACAAGCCCGTGGTCGTCGCCCGCCACGGGTTCGGCGACCAGTACCGCGCCACCGACCTGAAATTCGACGGCCCCGGCACGCTCAAGGTGACTTTCACGCCGAAGGACGGCGGGGCGCCGATCGAGCGCGAAGTGTTCCAGGCGCCGGGAGCGGGCGTGTCGCTGTCGATGTACAACCTCGACGACTCGATCCGCGGCTTCGCGCATGCCTGCTTCAACTACGCGCTCGACCGCAAGTACCCGGCCTATCTCTCGACCAAGAACACGATCCTCAAGATCTACGACGGGCGCTTCAAGAACATCTTCGAGGAGGTCTACGAGGGCGAATTCCGCGCGCGCTTCGAGGCCGCCGGGCTCACCTACGAGCACCGCCTGATCGACGACATGGTGGCGGCGAACCTCAAGTGGAACGGCGGCTACCTCTGGGCCTGCAAGAATTACGACGGCGACGTCCAGTCCGATACGGTCGCGCAGGGCTACGGCTCGCTCGGGCTGATGACTTCGGTGCTCACCACGCCCGACGGCAAGACGGTGGAAGCCGAGGCGGCCCACGGCACGGTCACGCGCCACTATCGCCTGCACCAGCAGGGCAAGCCCACGTCCACCAATCCGATCGCTTCGATCTACGCGTGGACCCGGGGCCTCATCTATCGCGGCAAGATGGATGCCACGCCCGACGTGGTGAAATTCGCCCAGACGCTGGAAAAGGTCTGCGTGGACACGGTGGAGGCGGGAAAGATGACCAAGGACCTGGCGATCCTGATCCGCCCCGACCACCCGTTCCTCACCACCGAGGAATACATGGACGCCGTGGATGCGGAGCTCCAGCGGCGCATGGCATGAAAGAAAAAGCCCCTGCGGCGCGAGCCGCAGGGGCTTCTCAAAACAGCATTTTTAGGCGTTGTTGATATTGGACGCCTGCTTCCCTTTGGGGCCCTGCGTGACGTCGAAAGAGACCTTCTGGCCTTCCTTGAGCGTCTTGAAGCCCTGCATCTGAATCGCGGAGAAGTGCGCGAAGAGGTCTTCGCTGCCGTCGTCGGGCGTGATGAACCCGTATCCCTTCGCGTCATTGAACC
>JANPHA010000067.1:0-15515 GCA_031424255.1 Burkholderiales bacterium
GGCGGATGACATCCTGATCGGCACTACCGGAGGATCCGAGGATCGTCACATCAATAATCGCTGCCACGTGGTCGCGAGGTCCGGGGGGCTGATAAAGGTTGGCGACAAGCTGGGCGACGACTGCTTCATCCAGTTTCGCGCGTGCGGCCCCATCACGATCGTGAGCGTGGTGGAGCGAGGCTGCCACGCCTTCTTCGAGACCCCGGAGGGAATCGACATTTCCGTGCGCAAGCTGCGCGACAACAATACGGAGGTGACGTACTGGGGCGGGCGCCTGGTCGAAGCGGAATCCCGGCACGAGAGTCCGACGGTCAGGAATGAACGGTGGATCGACGCACCGCTGTTTTGCACCGGGCGCGAGGTCACCGGCGAGTGGTGGCAGGACTGGAGCTGGAAGTACGCCTACGTCGCCGACGAGAAGTTCCTGCCGAACAGCCTGGAAGAGCTCGTACGCTACGTCGCCGCGCTGCGCAAGAACAAGCGCACCAAGGCGGTCGGTGGAGGTTGGTCGTTCACCGACGCGTCCCTGCCGTTCGCGACCAAGGGGGCGGTCGACTTTGTCTCGATGGAGAAGCGCGGCATCGGCGGCAAGGAGCGCGTGCGCCGGTTGCTCGAAGGAGCCCCGGGAAGCTACCGGGAGGTGCCGTTCGATCAGCAGCCGAATACCGTCGTGCGGGACCGGGAGGCCTCCACTGTCTGGAACAATGTCCGGCTGACGAACGAGGTGCGGAGCGGGTTCCACCTGCCGGCTGCTGCGCCGAACACGTCGATCATCGACATACGGCGCCTCGCCTCGTCCCTGCAGGCCGGGTTCCTGGGCATCGCGTCGCCCCACGCCAAGGCCGAGATGGCCGCCGGCCGCTACTTCTTCCACGTCGAGGCCGGCATAACGATGGCGGACCTTTACGTCGTGCTCGATCACCAGAAACCCCGGCTCGCCGTGCAGGCGACCGGTGGGTCCCGGGGCGCGACGCTCGCAGGCACGATGTCGACCGCGACGCACGGCGGCGAGTTCCGGTGGCCGTTGCTGATCGATCGCGTGAAGGCGATTCACCTCGTTGGTCCCGGCGGGGTGGAGTGGTGGATCGAGGGCAGCGAGTCGGTCGCCGATTTCTCGGAGCTCTCGCGAGCCTATTCGCACATCGATCGCGACCACTTCATCGCCGGGGACTGGACCCACTCCGAGTGCGACGAGGTGTACACCGCCGAGGACGTGCTCCGCGCGGTCACCGTGGCCATGGGCACCATCGGCGTGATTTATTCCGTGGTATTGGAAGTGGTCCCGGTCTATGGACTCCAGCAAAGGGTCAAGCGTGTCGGCCATTGGACCCAACTGCTGGAACTGGCGCGCGTGAGCGAGGCGCAACTGCGAGCCCGCGACGAGTCCGCGAACCAGCGATTGCTGGACTTCATTCTCGACGGGACACGTAACGGCACCGGGATCGAGGAGAACGTGTATGTCGATGTCGCACTGAATCCGATCACGCTCGAGTCCTGGATCACCAATCGTCGGGTGACTCCAGGATTGCCCAGGGAATCGAAGGAGCTCGATTTCTCGATCGGACGGTACGAAAAGTCGTTCCGGCACGAACTCGTCAGCGAGTCGCCGGGGATCTTCGGCGCGGCGAACGATGAGCTGGTAGCGCGGCTCATGGACTTCCTCAACTACGGCAGGAGTATCAGTGATGTCGGCAACGACATCGGCCAGGCGGCGCGTCTGATCAGCTACGTGCTGAAGCGGCCGCCGCTCTTTCCCACGTTGTTGTCGACGGCCAACGCCCAGCTCGTACTAAATGAACTGTTCCGGAGCGAGCCGACCCGCAAGCGATTATTCGTGGGTGAAATCCTCACGGGCCTCCTGAACGTGTTGAAGGGGACCGTGCTGGAGGATGTTTCCGACATCACCGGCCTGTGCTCCAAAGTCGGGGCGACGGGCTTTACGGACGAGGGATTGCCCGGCAAAGGACTCGAAATTGCGTTTCCGCCGACGATCGCGTTCAGCTTCCTCCAGGTGATCCTGGATCGGTTGCGTGCCGCTGAGGACCCTCCATTGATCGGTTACGTCGCGCTTCGCGTGTGCCCGCAAACCCACACCCTGATGGGGATGCAGCAGTTCGCGAAGCACTCAGTAATGATCGAGCCGTTCGCCTTCCGTACGCCCGGGTCCCTGGGGCTGATCCAGACGATCATGGACGACCTCGCCCGGTGGAACACGGAGTTCAACGCGGGTGGCATGCTGCATTGGGGGCTGGAGAACGACACGCTCGACCGGGCGCGTTTGGAGCAGAGCGCGGTGACACGCCCCTACAAGACCGGTTCGCCGATCTCGAAACTCGTCGCGTTCAAGGCAATCCGGGCGATGATACTCGGGCGGCACGCGCCCGTGTTCGACAACTATTTCGTGAAGCGGCTAGGGCTGGACGACTACAAGTGTGAGCTTCGCGAAGTCACCGCAACGCGCAAGAGAGCGGGCCACATCGTAGCCCTGTGCAATCCAGGCGAGCCTTGGAGACAGGTCAACGAGGAGCAAGCGATCCAGGACATTCGCTCCCGCGGGATCCGCTATTTCATGCGCCGCCGCACCGAGCGACTTTTCATTCATGTGGTGATCGGAGCCCGCGGGCCTGATCTGAGGACCACGCCCGGCGAAGCAGGCGTCAACAACTTGCTCGAATTGCCCGATTGCTGAGGCGGCCTGACAACTACAACGTGGCGCCTTCATCGGCGGATGCGCGGCCGATTCGCGGGGACGCCCGAACATCAGCTCAGTTTGTCTGCAGCGCGAAGACAGCGCGCGAGCAGTTTCTCGTCGCCGATGTGCGCCGCCAACGCGGGAAACGCTTCGGTAGGGCCGCGCCAGCGCAGCTCTTTCACGTTTGCGAACAGTCGCGCATCCAACCTCAGTGTGGCGAGTTCCTTGAACAGCAGTGCCAGCTCCCGGTTTTTCCCGAGCACCGCGGGTGGAAAATCCTCGAGCTTGCCGTGCGTATTGATGAGCCGGGCTGCGGTCACGGGGCCGATGCCTGCGAGCCCCGGATAGCCGTCAGCCGCGTCGCCGACGAGCGCCAGAAAGTCGGGGATGCGCTCGGGGTCGACGCCGAACTTGGCCCGCACACCCGCGGCATCGAGGATCCTGCGCGCCTTGCGCAGCACCTGGACGACGCGATCGCCGCGCACACATTGCGCGAGGTCCTTGTCTGGCGTCCAGATGCAGACCTGCTGTACTTTCTTATCCGCTGCAGCGGCGCGCGCGGCCGCGGCGAGGGCATCGTCGGCCTCCAGTTCGATCATCGGCCAGACGACCACACCCATGGCGCCCAACGCCTGCTCCAGCGGAACGAACTGAGCCCGCAAGGAACGCTCGATTCCCTCGCCAGTCTTGTAGCCGGGCCAGAGCCCGTTGCGAAACGACTCGATGACATGGTCGGTTGCGACGCCAATATGGGTCGCACCCTTCTCGATCATCTCCAGGATCGAGTGCAGCACGCCGGCCACGGCGCCGAAGGGCGCGGTGCGCGCTGTTTCGAAGCGCCGCCGGCCGTAGAACTGGCGAAATAGTTCGTAGGTCCCGTCGATGAGGTGGACCGATAGGGGTGGCATCATGGGACCACGTTGGCACAAAATGGGTTGCGTTAGCGGACGAAACCATCCTAACCGGAACCCATCGGAAGGGCGCGCGAAGAAATCATGTCCGAGGAACAACTGCTACAAGGTTCATGTCACTGCGGTGCAGTTCGTCTCACGCTGCCCTCAGCGCCGGAGAAGGCGACCAAGTGCAACTGTTCGATCTGCCGGCGCCTTGGCGGACTCTGGGCGTACTACGAGTTCGGAACAGTTCGGATAGAAGGACATCCCGGGAATACGGCCGAGTACATCTGGGGCGACAAGACGCTTCGCAATGTACGCTGCAAGACCTGCGGCTGCGCCACGCATTGGGAACCACTTGTCCAGTCCGTCCAGGTTCGCCGGTTCGATGGAGCAGACACTTGGAAATTCATTGACTGAGGAGCCGCGCCCGTGAGAATCGCCAGCTGGGCCGTCATGGCGGTCGCCGCGTTCCTGGGCTCCACGGCCCAAGCGACGACCGTCGCCCTGCCGACGGCGGGCAACCTGAGCGACCATTGGTGGATCCCGGAGGAGAGCGGCTGGGGTCTCTCGCTCTTCCAGCACGATGACCGCCTGCTCTTCGGCGTCCTGTTCGTCTATGCCGACTCCGGCCGCGCCCAATGGTTCGTGATGCCCGACATGCGGCGCGGGGAGGGTGTCGCCCCGGCATTCTCGGGCGCCCTGTATTCGACCAACGGCTCGCCCTTCGGGACGCCTTTCGACCCTGCATCGACGCTCGTACAGCGACGCGGAGAGGCGACCATCACCCCGCTCCAGGACGGTAGTGCGCAACTTCGCTACAGCGTGGACGGCACGACGGTCGAAAAGGTGATCCGCCGGTTGAGTGTGATGGGCCTCCCGATCGACGGGACGTATACGGTGCGCCTCGCCGCCTCCCGGTCTTCTTCCTGCAACGACGAATCGCTTCCCGACTGGGAGACCTGGAGGATCAGGCGCGTTCTCGGAGGCTACGAAATTTCGCGCTCGCCTCCCGGGGGAACTCCCGCCAATGCACGGCCACTGCAGGTGCAGCAGCACGGCAGCGTCGCGATCGCCTCGTTCGCCGAGCTGCAATCGCCCGGACTCGGCACCTGGGTGCTCGTGCTCGATAGCGTCACGGGCTACGCGATGGTCGGCAAGTTCTCGCTCGTCGCGGATTCCTCCGGCGACTGCGTGATCCAGGGCAGCTTTTCGGGAGCTCGGGACTTCCCCCTTCTGTTGCCAGGGTACGCGGGGTACCTCAGCGACCATTGGTGGGACCCCTCCCAATCCGGCTGGGGCATGTCCGTGAACCACGGAAGCTTCGGGCTCTTCGCGGTGCTGTTCCTCTACTCGAACGATGCCCGCGATGCACGGGGCCTGGGGTTGGCTCAGTGGTACGTGATTCCAGAGATGCGAGCGTTGCCTTTTCCGGGAGGGGTCGAGCCTGACCCCCCGCCGCCTCCGCCGGGCTACGCCGGGACCATCTATTCCGCGCAAGGAACGCCGTTTTCCCAGCCCTTCAATGCGTCCGCAATAAAGATCGTGCCGGTGGGCGAAGCGACCTTCGGCTCGTTCGGGGACAACAGCGCGACACTGACCTATCGCATCGGCGATCACACCGTCACGAGGCAGCTTCAGCGCATGGCGATCGCCGCACTGCAGACGGCGGGAAGCTATCGTGTAGGCATGAATTCATTCATTTCTTCGTGCGGCGTGCGGAAAACTGTTGGCGAGACCTGGGACATCGAGCTTGCGGGCGACGGCGGGCATTTCCTCTCGCGAACTGACGCGAGCGGAGCAGCCATCGGCGTGCGTGTGCCCGTGCAGCTCGTCCAGCGCGGCAAGCTCGCTCAAATGCGCTTCTCGTCGGTACACGAAGGCGCCGCGTTCGACTGGACGGTGACCTTGGATCACGCAGGCGAAGGCGGTATCGGGGGGACGTATGTCAGAGTCCTGCCCGACCAATCGTGCTACGAGAACGGGATCTTCGCGGGTGCGCGCCTATCGGTCGTTAGAGGGCAAGCCCGACAATGAGCGCATCCCGGCAGAAGGAGTTCGCCGCTCGTTTTTCAATCGTGCCATATCTCGGTCTCGCTCCAGGGTGGGGGGTGGTGTTGGCACCGAACTATGAAGACGTGTGGTATGACGAGAAACTGCTTGCCGTCTAACAAAGCGTTGGAGCGGACCGGGGCGCAGCGTGGGCCGGGTCTGGCCGCGGCACAGCTCGTGGCCGACCGCTCAACTCGGTCGTTAAGCATGAGGCGAAACAGTGCCCTTATTGCGGGCTTCATTCTGGCGGCCTGCGTTGTCGATCACTCCTATTCGCCTGGGGACGATCCGCTCCTTCGCAAAGTTTTCGAGCAGCTCCTCGCCGCAGATCGCATCTCATACACGATGGACGCCGCTGGGCGCTACCGCGTTCCGTCGAGCGACTGGGACAAAATGGTGAAGCGGGGGGAACAAGCTATCGCGCAAACCGTGAGGACTGTTGACCTATTCGGAAAGGGTCCATGTCCGGACGATAAGCTGCGCGTCTACCTTCGTGCGACCCCGATCACGTTCGTCGAAGTGAACGAAGGGGGCCGAACGCGGTTTCGGGCGACTGCGGAGGATTCCGCCCGGGTGAAAATGATGGAACGCTTGGCCTCGTTCGAGTTTGAATGCGAGGACGAACAAAAGGTGAAGAAGCCTCATGCCTAACAACGCGCTCGAGCGGACCTCGGGGCAACGTGGGCCGCGTCTGGCCGCGGCACAGCGGTGGTCGTCGGCCGCTCAACTCGGTCGTTAGGATTCATCGAAAATGCAGCGGCACGATGCGCAGGTTCGGGGTCTATCCGAGCGCCGACATGACAAGCTGTTGTTTCCCGTCATAAGCATTTTCGCGATACTGGCCGCGTTGGCGGGGCTTTTCGTCTGGCTCGATCAAGTGGATAAGCGGCGCTTCGCGGGTGGCATCGTCACTGCTGTGCGGCACACCGCCTCCCAATCGTGGAAGACGCACGAGCCAATCACTTTGGTTAAGCTCGATGACGGTTCAGTCGTAACATGCGATCACCTACTGAATTTTGGCGTTGGGTCACGGGTCAATGTTGCGATCGGAACTACGCGGATTCTTCGACGTGAAATTGTTGAGTGCTGATGTCACGATGACACCTAACAATGCGTTGAAGCGGACCGTGAGGCATCGTCGCGGTACGGTCGTCGTGGCCGACCGCTCAACTCGGTCGTTAGGCGCCAGGTCTCCGCTGGTGGATGCCTGCGTGATTGCCGGCCCTGTGCGCTCCGACGTAGGATAAGCGATCAACGCCTTTTGCTTGTTGCCTGGAGCACGCTATGGCGATAACAGGTCGATGCCTCTGTGGGGCAATTCGCTGGGAGAGCTCGGCGCCCCCGGTTGTCACGCGCGTGTGCTGGTGCAGGGAGTGCCAATATCTCGGTGCCGGCAGCGGAACGGTCAATGCCTGCTTTCGTACAGCCGCGTTCACGGTGACAGGCCAGACCAGCGACTATCCAAGTGTCGCGGATAGTGGTAACAAAATGCACCGGCGATTCTGCCCGTCTTGCGGGACGCCGCTCTTCAGCGAGGCGGAGGCGCGGCCTCATCTGATCTTCGTCCGCGTTGGCACTTTCGACGATCCGAATCTCGCCGAACCTGCGATGACGATCTGGACGTCGTCTGCGCCCCGCTGGGCCTGCATGGCCGCGGAGTTGCCGCAAGTGGTGAAGCAGCCACCGCCAGCAGCGTGATGAGTGAGCCTGAAAGCGCGTTCGAGCGGATCGTGAGACATCGTGGGCCGCGTCTGGCCGCGGTCGTTAGACGTCTCATATGACCATTCGCGCAATCGCGGGCGCCGTGGCTGTGTTGGCCAGTTTGGGCGTCGCTGCGGAGTCGGCTCAGGTGATAGACGAGGCTTCGGCAATCGCGGCCGCCAAGCGTTACACCAAGGCACGCTGCACCAAAGCTGCGCCCTGTGAATTCCGAGCACGGCGCGAAGGGAGCCAGTGGAATGTGATGGTCGAGTTCTCGAAGCGGAGCCACCCTGGCGAAATTGCACAGAAATTTCCCGGGGGCCATGTCCTTCTCTACTTCAATCAGCAGGGTCAACTGGTGAGAAGAGTTGAGGGTGAATGAGACGTCTACAACGCGTTCGAGCGGACCGTGAGGACGGTGAGGACCGTAACATCAAGGGAGAATGCAATGAGAGCTATTCCTTGGCTTGGTGCTGCGGTAGTTGGACTTCTGATCGCAGGTTGCGCGGGTATCGCTTCCGCACCTAGCCAGGAAGAGCGAAAGGCCTTGGCCCCAACCGGCAGGCTCCGTGTCGGCCTCTATCTCGGGGCGCCGGCGTCCATCATTCGCGGTGCCACGCCGGACGAGTCGAAGGGGGTGGGGTTCGATCTGGGCAAGGAGCTTGCCTGGCGCATTGGAGTTCCATTCGAGCCCGTCGTGTACCCCTCCCCAGGGGACGTCATAGGCGGCCTGAAGTCCGGCGAGTGGGACCTCACCTTTCTTGGGCCAAGCCCGGGGCGCGAAAGTGTCTTGAATTTCACTGCACCGTTCCTCTTCATCGAGCACGGCTACCTCGTCCCCGCCGGCTCTCCGATCTCGACCATCGACGCAGTGGATCGGCCGGGAACTCGCATCGGTGCGCCGCAGGGCGGGTCCGTGAACGCATTTCTGGTGCGCACAATAAAGAATGCCACGGTGATCGCGAGTCCGAGTGTTCCCGCCGGCGGGGAAATGCTGAGGACCGGAAAGGTTGATGTCTTCGCCGCCAATAAGGCAAACCTGTTGGAGTTGTCGGACAAGATGCCCGGGTCCCGGGTTCTTGATGGTCGGATTGGTGTGGACGAAGTTGCCATAGCACTCCCGAAGGACCGGGAGACCGGAATGGCCTATGTGCGAAAGTACATTGAGGACGCGAAATCCGAAGGACTAATCAAAGCGGCGGTACAAAGAGCGGGCCTGCGCGGCGTGGTTGACAAGTGACATCGACAACGCTCTCTAACCCGCCGATGAACACGGACCCTCACCAGCCGCACTTCGTGCCGCCGGCTCCGGCCGGTTATCGGCAGCAGCGTGATGAGTGACGCCTATCAGCGCGTGCGAGCGGACCGTGAGCATGGTGGGCCGCGAACATGAGCTACTTCATTTCTCCCTCCGCCGAAGCGCTCGCGTCCGCCCTCGATTCATGGCAGTGGCTGGATCTTCGGGATAAGAGAGTGGTTCTTGTGACCGCATTCGCCGATGTCTTCCTGTCTTCCGACAATGGAATTTGGTTCCTCGACACGCTCGAGGGGAAGCTCAAACGAGAGTTCGACAACCGCGAAGCGCTCGACCGCTCGTTTTCTACTGAAGAAGGACAGGACCTCTACCTTCTATCGCCGTTTGTCGATCGGGCCATCCGGGACGGGTTGGTCCTATCCACGTCTCAGTGCTACGACTTCATACTTCACCCCATCATCGGCGGCGAAATCGCATACGAGAACATCGAGCGAAGGGACTTCGTGGTGGCGTTGAATCTTCGTGGCCAGCTCCATGATCAAACTCGTCACCTGAAGGCGGGCACCAAGATCTCCGGCTTCAAGGTGGCGGAGGAATAGCCGCGGCCGGCTGCTCAACTCGGTCGTTAGATTGCTTAGAGGAGATCCCGCGAAATGAAGAGCCACATTCTTGCCTGGGTTGTCATCGCGTTGCTTCCGACCATTTCTCAGGCGCAGGTGCCGAACCCCACGGAGGAGGAGTGTCTCGGTTTGATCGCGGTGCTGCCGACATTCGACAGTGCAGAGATGAAGGCATACTTCGAAATGAATCGTGAAGCGACGGGAAAGCAGCTTGCCGAGAAACTGCGTTCAGTTGCAGACTCCGGCGTTAAAGTTGCGCAATTTACCTACAGCAATCTTCTGTTGGCTGGCTATTGTGTGGGACAAGATATGTGCGCGGCTCGAAAATACCGGGAGAAGTCTCGGGGCGGTGCCAATGATTGGGAAAGGGACTATCCGATTCCTCCGTCGCTTCGAAAGAAGTATGCCGAGGCCCAATGCAATTGATCCAAGATGCAATCTAACAACGCGTTCGAGAGGACCGTGAACTGCGCGGAACTGCGGGTCGGCGGCGCTGTGGTGTTTCTGGGCGGTGTGGGCCTTGGTCGCGTCATGGGGCCTCGTTCTGGGACCGATGATGTGGCGTGCCAGTAGTAATCTTGGCCATGACTTCCCCTCCTGACGAGGGCCAAGCGATGGGTTTCAGCCTGCATCTTTCTGACGTGGCCGATGAAGAGGTACGACGGGCCATAGTTGCGCCACTAGTGCGATTCAACGAATCTCAAGCCGGGCCAAGTGGAAACCGTCCTCTCGTCGTTGAGCTTCGTGACGCGGATGGCGCAGTCGTTGGGGGGCTGTGGGGCGCAACTGCCTATGGCTGGCTATTCACACAGCTCCTTGTTGTCCCTGAGCAATCGCGAGGCCACGGCTTGGGCCGTCAGCTTCTTTCGCTGGCCGAGGCCGAGGCGATGAAACGCGGATGCCACGCTGCTTGGCTGGATACCTTCGAGTTTCAAGCCAAAGCGTTCTACGAGAAAATCGGGTATTCCTGCTTTGCCACGTTGCCCGATTATCCGAAGGGGTGTTCGCGCTACTTTATGCGCAAGGAACTGGGACAAGTCGGCGAAAGCTGACGACGCGTACGGGCGCAGCAGCCGTTACCTTCATTGAACGAGGACACTAGATGCTGAAGACGTACCATGGCAGTTGCCATTGTGGCGCCGTCAAGTTCGAGGCGGACATCGATCTGACTCAGAGCACCTTCCGATGCAACTGCTCCATCTGTCGGCGAACACGCTTTTGGCCAGCCGTGGCACGTGCCGATGGCTTCCGGTTGTTGGCGGGCGAAGCCGAGCTGACTCAGTACAGGTTCAACACCAGGAAGAACCATCACTACTTTTGCAAGCACTGCGGTGTTCGAGCCTTCGGTGTCGGGACTGAAACCCCGATCGGAAGGATGTACGGAATTAACCTGGGCTGCCTGGAAGACATTTCGGATGAAGAGCTCGCGCACGCTCCCATCACCTACGTCGACGGTCGTAATGACAAATGGCAAAGCGCCCCTGAATACTTCAGTCACCTATGAGCGCGAGTGCTTGTGCTGGCCGCGGCACAGCGGCTACGCCTCCATACTAGGGACATGACGATCAAGAGATTGGATCACGTCAGCGTCGTGGTCGACGACCTTGCAGCCGCCGTCGCTTTTTTCACCACGCTCGGCATGACGCTCGAAGGCGAGATGCCGGTCGAGGGCCCGTGGGTGGACCGCATCAACGGCCTCGAAAATGTTCAAGTCGACATCGTCATGATGCGAACCCCGGAAGGGCACGGGCGGCTTGAGCTGACGAAGTTTCGCAACCCAAAACTGGTCGAGATCGAACCGACGATCGCGCCACCGAACACGCTGGGCCTCCGGAGCGTCATGTTTACGGTCGAAAGCGTCGACGACACTGTCGCTCGCCTGCGCGCCAACGGCGCCAAACTTGTCGGCGAGGTGGCCCAGTACGAGGACAAGTACAGACTCTGCTACGTGCGAGGCCCCGCGGGCATCATCGTCGCGCTGGCCGAGGAACTCTTCTGAGGCGTTCACCGCCTTCGGAAAAACCGTTGGGCCTCGCGCAGGCTCACATGCTTCAGGGGAACACATGTTTGATCACGTCAAATTCGGAGTCAGCGACTATGCAGCGAGCAAGGCGTTCTTCCTCAAGGCACTCGAACCGCTCGGCGTAGCTGTTGTCGCGGAGGGCTCGCCGACGTACGGCGTCGAGCTTAGCCCGAAGGGTAAGGCTTCATTGTGCCTGTACCAAACCGAAGAGAAGCCGGCGCATCTTCACTTGGCGTTTGTCGCCGAGAAGCGCCAGCAAGTCGAGGCTTTCTATCGCGCGGCCCTGGAGGCGGGCGGCAAAGACAATGGCGCGCCTGGTCTGCGGCCGCAATACAGCGGGAATTACTATGCAGCTTTCGTGATTGGTCCCGACGGGCACAATATCGAAGTGGTGTGCCATGAACCCGAGGCCTGACGCTTCCCGAGGCGTCCTTCGACCGGCCGATCATTTGAGGTAGCCAACTGGAATCGCCATGTGCCGCAACATAAAGACGCTTTTCAACTTTGAGCCGCCCGCTACCAAGGCGGAAATTCGTGACGCGTCGCTGCAATTCGTGCGAAAGCTGAGCGGCTTCACGCAGCCGTCCAAGGCGAACGAAGCGGCGTTCGAACGCGCAGTTGAGGACATCGCGGCGTCTGCCGAGGCCTTGATCGGATCGCTTGTCACGAACGCGCAGTCGCGCACCCGTGAGGACGAGGCCGCGAAAGCAAGGGAGCGGTCGGCGCTGCGGTTCCGGCGCGTTGGAAATGACAGCTAGCCGGCGAAGAGAGGGGGCCGTATGCGCAAGCTGGGAACTTTCGTCGGAGCGGTGTTGATCACACACATGGTTTTCGCCGCCGCACAAACTCCGCCCGCAGAGGCTCGCGCGCGGCTTGATGTCATCGTAGGCGCCTGGACCATCTCCGGCCAGGAGGAGTCCTATTCGGAAATCTGCGAGTGGTACCACAGCAAATCCTTCGTTGTGTGCAACAGCGAGGAAAGGAAGTCCCAAGGCATCTCGAAGAGCGTAAGCATCATCGGGTTTTCGGACATTTCCGGAACGTATACGTATTACAACTACGGTAGCTCGGGGGGTAGTCGTACCTTGAATGGATTTCTGCAAGGCGAGGAATTCCTATTCACAGGCGAGCGACCCGTGCGCGGGAACATGGTTCGGTACCAAGTCTCAATGAAACCAACCAGCTCCGGTTTTGCGTTTCGTGAGGAAAGGTCAACGAACGGGGCGCCCTGGGTGGTCGCCGCGCAAGTCGAGTACATACGGCGCAAGTAGGCATCCCCCGACGAGAACTTTCGCGAGGACGAACCTGGGAAGACCATGCGCAAGCTCATCGTTGCCGAATTCATCAGTCTCGATGGCGTCATTCAAGCCCCCGGTGGGCCTGATGAAGATCCGAGCGGCGAATTCCGCTTCGGTGGCTGGCAAGCGCCCTACAACGACGAGGCCATCGGCCGAGCCGTGCTGGATCTGTTCTCGCAGCCGTTCGAGTTGCTGCTGGGGCGTCGTACCTACGACATATGGGCGGCGTATTGGCCGCGCATTGGGGCCGATTCACCGAGCCACCCGATCGCTGGTCCGTTCAACAGCGTGCGCAAGCACGTGGCGACGCATCGACCGGATACGCTGGACTGGCAGAACAGCCACGCGCTCGAGGGCAATCTTGCCGATGCCGTGCGCGCACTCAAACGCGAGGATGGCGGCCACCTATTGACGCATGGTAGCGGCGATATGGCGCGCCAACTACTTGCAGCCGGACTGGTAGATGAGCTTCGGCTTCTGATTTACCCCGTCTTACTTGGGCGCGGCAAGCGCTTGTTCGGCGACGACGCACAAGTGTCGGCCTTCACCCTGGCGCACTCGACCAGCACGCCTGGCGGTGTGCTGATCACCCGCTATGTGCGCAGCGGCGAGGTGCGCACCGGGACGTTCGAAGAATTGAGCAGGAAAAGCGAGCGGAAGCGGCCGGCCGTTCAACTCGGTCGTTAAAGGGCAGCGAGCGTTCATCATGATGCGATCATTTCTGGCTCCATTGGCTGTGTTCGGGCTTTCGACCTCAGTGGGTGCCGTCTCGAATGGCGAGCACTTGGCTTACGTGGTGGGCTGCATCAATTGCCATCACCAAACCCCAAAGGAAATTATCAATGCACCCTCTTTGCTGATTGTGAGAACCTATTCGAAAGGAGAGTTCAACACTCTTCTCAGGACGGGCGTCACAAGAACGGGGCGGGACCTTCCGAAGATCAGCAGCATCATGGGCATCGTTGCAGTGGAACAGTTTGCTCACATGTCTGACGCGGAAATCGGGGCGATCTATGCATTTCTCGCTGGTGAATGGACCCAGGCCCGCGCTTCGAAGGAGGAGGCGAAGATTGATTCGCTTTATGCCGGCGAGAAGGAGCGCGGCAAAAAATGACGAATTCGCGGCTGGCCGCTCAACTCGGTCGTTAGGCGACCAAGGAGCATTCGCGAATGACCGCCATCCGGCAAGCCGAAGAGCGAGATGCAGCCTGTCTTGCCGAGCTCGCCGAGCGTACCTTCCGCGACACTTTCGCTCATGTGAACCGCGCGGAGGACATCGACTCGCATTGCCGAGACCACTACCGCGAGAGCATTCAGGCCGCAGAGATCCGCGATCCCAACCGCGCAACTCTCGTGTGCCATGTCCGCGATAGCTTGATTGCTTACGGGCAGCTTCGCTGGGAAAGCGCTCCAGCGTGCGTTGCCGCCACCAGACCGGCCGAGATTCAACGTCTCTACGTCGACGCTCCTTGGCACGGCAAAGGAGTCGCCCAGGCCCTCATGGCTTCACTTCTGGACACGGCAATCGCGGGAGGCGCTGACGTCGTTTGGCTAGGTGTGTGGGAGCGGAACCAACGTGCCATTTCCTTCTATGCAAAGAGCGGCTTCGCGGTTGTGGGCGACCATGTGTTCGTCCTCGGCAAGGATCGTCAACATGACTTCGTTCTCGCCAAGAGGCTAAGCTGATGTGCTCAAGCCCGAGACGCTTGGCAGACCATTCCCTTCGAGAGTAAAGCGTGTTCTCCCACATCTTCGTCGGCGTAAACGACTTCGAACGCGCCCTGGGCTTCTACGACCCTTTGATGACGGCGCTCGGAATTGAATCCCGCTTCTGTGAACCTGGCCGTCCGTGGGCGGGCTGGCAAACCCCGGGCGCTTCACGCCCTCTGTTCCTCATTGGCACGCCACACGATCTTCAGCCACACGAGCGTGGCAACGGCCAGATGGTGGCGTTCCTCGCCGCAAGCAGAGCCGTCGTCGAGGCCGCCTACGCGGTTGCCCTGGCCAGTGGCGGCACGTCGGAAGGAGCGCCGGGCTTGAGGCCCGAGTATCACGAGCACTACTATGGCGCGTATTTCCGTGACCCGGACGGCAACAAGCTCTGCGTGGTCTGCCACGATCGTCCGGTTTGAGCCCCGCATGCCGGTGCTGGAAGATGGCAACCATGTCATCATTCCTGGAGATAGCTTATGCGTCGCGCGTTGCTGATCGCGTTCGTTGCCGTGGCCGCCGTGGTTGCCATCACCATCGCGCGCGGCATGAGCGGGGGCACAAACATTGACAAGCGCCAGAAGCATTGGGAGAAGGAGATAGCCGAAGGATTGAAGTCCGGCGCAACCAGGGAGGATCTGCAAGCCTTTGCCAGTGGCCGTGGGCAGACCCTCGACTGCTACCAGAATTACAAAAGGGAAGATCAATGCAGTTTCGATGACAACCAAAGCCTGGGCGGATCAAGAAACTTGCCGCTGAGGCTCGCGGTGATTTTCGCGATCCAGGACGACAAGGTCGCCTCCCACCAATTCGCAACCACCCCGGCAAACAAGCAGCAATGACACTTGACACCACAGCCACTTCACGCAAGCCGCAGGACCAGAATGGCGCAACCCTTCCGACGTGACTAGAGCTGCGAGAATTGCGGGCGTAGCGTTCTTTTGCATTGCCGCGGCGGTGCCGCTGGGAATTTGGTACCTCTATCTGTTTGCAGTGGATCCGGCCAGCTGGCGGCAGTCCCTCGAGTACGCCTTTTCGCCGGAAAGCAATTCTCGCGCGTTCTTCGTGCTGATCACCGTGGCAAGCATCTTCTCCGCAGTGGCTGCCGTGGTCGTCGCTGTTCAGAGCCACCGCCAAATCTTGCGCGCAGCGCTTGTCGGGGGGATTGTTCAAGCAGCGGCCTACGCGGTCGCCGGCAGTTGGGTGCTCGCGGCGGTTGCTGCAATGCCTTTGTGGTGGGTATACAAGGTGCAGCATGAGGGATGAAAACA
>JANPHA010000068.1:0-11527 GCA_031424255.1 Burkholderiales bacterium
GCCTCTTCGGCTCCGCGGGCGCGTCGAACTTCCTCTCGCGGGCGACCGGGATCCTCGCGGCGGTGTTCTTCGTGACGAGCCTCGGCCTCACCTATTTCTCGACGGTGCCTTCGAAGTCGGGCGGCGTCACCTCGGGCATCGAAGCACCCGCCCCCAAGAAGGATGCAACACCGGCGGCGCCTGCTCCCTCGGCACCCGCGTCGCCGGCGCAGTCGCAGGGGACGGGGCCCGATATTCCGAAGTAAGCGAAGTCCCTCGCAGTGGCCGTACCGGATACCCAAGCGTTGCCGTCGTGGTGGAATTGGTAGACACGCTGTCTTGAGGGGGCAGTGCCGAAAGGCGTAAGAGTTCGAGTCTCTTCGACGGCACCAATAAATTGCTCGAGAACTATCTTCCTATCCTGCTGTTCCTCGCCATCGGCACCGCGGTCGGCGTGGGAGCCATTGTGGTGAGCGGCGGGCTCGCGCGCCTGTCGGGCGTGCAGAATCCGGATAGCGAGAAGCTTTCGCCATACGAGTGCGGCTTCGAGGCGTTCGAGGACGCGCGCATGAAGTTCGACGTGCGCTACTACCTGGTCGCCATCCTCTTCATCCTGTTCGACCTCGAGATCGCGTTCCTCTTCCCGTGGGCGATCGTGCTGCAGGACATCGGCTGGTTCGGGCTCATCGCGATGCTGATCTTCCTCGGCATCCTGGTCGTGGGCTTCATCTACGAATGGAAGAAGGGGGCCCTGGAATGGGAATAATGAAAGAAGGCGTATCCCAGCAGGGCTTCGTCGTGACCCAGGTGGACAACGTGCTCAACTGGGCGCGCACCGGGTCGCTCTGGCCGATGACCTTCGGCCTCGCGTGCTGCGCGGTGGAGATGATGCATGCCGGGGCCTCGCGCTACGACCTCGACCGCTTCGGCATCGTGTTCCGCCCGAGCCCGCGGCAATCGGACCTGATGATCGTCGCCGGCACGCTCTGCAACAAGATGGCGCCGGCGCTGCGCAAGGTCTACGACCAGATGGCGGAGCCGCGCTGGGTGGTCTCGATGGGCTCGTGCGCGAACGGCGGCGGCTACTACCACTATTCGTACTCGGTGGTGCGCGGCTGCGACCGCATCGTGCCGGTGGACATCTACGTGCCCGGCTGCCCGCCCACGGCCGAGGCGCTGCTCTACGGCCTGATCCAGCTGCAGAACAAGATCAAGCGCACCAACACGATCTCGCGAAGCTAGCCGGCCATGTCCGCACGCACCGAACTGCTCGACAAGGCGCTGGATGCGGCGCTCGGCGAGCGCATCCGCGCGAAGGTGATCGACCGCGACCAGCTCACCATCGAGGCCTCGCCCGGGGACCTGGTCGCCGTCGCGACCGTGCTGCGTGACGACCCGTCGCTCGGCTTCTCGACGCTGCTGGATCTCATCGGCGTGGATTACCAGGGCTACAACGGCTGGAGCGGAGCGCGCTACGCGGTGGTCTACGTGCTGCTTTCGATCACGCACAACTGGCGCGTGCGCCTGCGAGTGTTCTGCGAGAGCGAGGACTTCCCTTCGACGAGCACGGCGACCGGCGTCTGGCCCTCGGCCAACTGGTACGAGCGCGAGGCGTTCGATCTCTACGGCATCGTCTTCAAGGGCCACCCGGACCTGCGCCGCATCCTCACCGACTACGGCTTCATGGGGCATCCGTTCCGCAAGGATTTCCCGGTGACCGGCTACGTCGAGATGCGCTACGACCCGGAGCAGAAGCGCGTGATCTACCAGCCGGTGACGATCGAGCCGCGGGAAATCGTTCCGCGTGTGACTCGCGAAGATGCGTACGGCGAATCCGGAAAACATCCGGAGGGGAAATAAGTGGCCGAGATCCGCAATTACACGATGAATTTCGGACCCCAGCATCCTGCCGCCCACGGGGTATTGAGGCTGGTCCTGGAATTGGATGGGGAAGTCATTCAAAGGGCGGATCCCCATATCGGCCTGCTGCACCGCGCCACCGAGAAGCTCGCGGAGACGCGCACGTTCATCCAGAGCGTTCCCTACATGGATCGGCTGGATTACGTCTCGATGATGTGCAACGAGCACGCCTACGTGATGGCGATCGAGAAGCTCGTCGGCGTCGACGTGCCGGTGCGCGCGCAGTACATCCGCGTGATGTTCGACGAGATCACGCGCATCCTCAATCACCTGATGTGGATCGGCGCGCACGCGCTCGACGTGGGTGCCATGACGGTCTTCCTCTACGCCTTCCGCGAGCGCGAGGACCTGATGGACATGTACGAGGCGGTGTCGGGGGCGCGCATGCACGCGGCCTACTATCGCCCCGGCGGCGTGTACCGCGACCTGCCCGAGCGCATGCCGCAATACAACGAGTCCTCGGTGCGCACGCGCGAGAAGGTGCGCGAGCTCAACGCCAACCGCACCGGGTCGCTGCTCGATTTCGTCGAGGATTTCACCCAGCGGTTCCCGAAATACGTCGACGACTACGAGACGCTGCTCACCGACAACCGCATCTGGAAGCAGCGCACGGTGGGCATCGGCGTCGTCACCCCGGAACGCGCGCAGGCGCTCGGCTTCACCGGCCCGATGCTGCGCGGCTCGGGCATCGCCTGGGACCTGCGCAAGAAGCAGCCCTACGAGGTGTACGACAAGATGGATTTCGACATCCCCATCGGCACCAACGGGGATTGCTACGATCGCTACCTGGTGCGCATGCACGAGATGCGCGAGTCGAACCGCATCATCCAGCAGTGCGTCGCGTGGCTGCGCGCCAACCCCGGCCCGGTGATCACCTCGAACCACAAGGTGGCGCCGCCGTCGCGGGTCGAGATGAAGGAGAACATGGAAGAGCTGATCCACAACTTCAAGCTCTTCAGCGAGGGCATGCACGTGCCGCCCGGCGAGGTGTATTGCGCGATCGAGCATCCCAAGGGCGAGTTCGGGATCTTCCTGATGTCGGACGGCGCCAACAAGCCGTGGCGGCTGAAGATCCGCGCGCCGGGCTTCCCGCACCTGGGAGCCATGGACGAGATCGCCCGCGGCCACATGATCGCCGACGTGGTCGCGATCATCGGCACGATGGACATCGTGTTCGGGGAGATCGACCGGTGAGCCAGGCGGCGATCGACACCAAGGTCGTGAACATCGACGAGCTCGCCCTCGAGCATTTCGAGGCCGTGGGCGGCAAGTTCGAAAGCGACTGCGCGCGCATCGGGCCGCTGCTGGGTGCGAGGGACCTGGGCTATTCCTACGACGTGGTGCCGCCGGGCAAGATCTCGTGCCCGTTCCACAGCCACCGCGGCGAGGAGGAGATGTTCTTCATCGTGAAGGGAACGGGGACGCTGCGCTACGGCCACGAGAAGCGCCGGGTGCGCGCCGGCGATTTCATCTGCTGCCCGGCGGGCGGCCCCGAGACCGCGCACCAGATCGTGAACGACTCCGACTCCGAGCTCGCCTACATCTCGGTATCCACGATGATGCCGGCCGAGGTCTGCGAGTATCCGGATTCCGGCAAGGTCGCGGCATTCGGCGGCACCGGTGCGGGGCGCCTGCGCCACATCACCGAATCCGCGAGCCTCGTCGACTACTGGAAGGGCGAGTGATGGACGCTCCGATCCTCAACATCGCCGACGCCGAGTTCGCGCGCGAGATGAAGCATGGCGACAGGTTCGCCGCGCGCATCGCGCCGATCGCGGCGAAGCTGGGCGCGAAGAAGCTGGGCTACAACCTCACCAGTGTCGCGCCGGGCAAGAGGGCCTTCCCGTTCCACAACCACCATTCCAACGAAGAGATGTTCTTCGTGATCGAGGGCAGCGGCACGCTGCGCTTCGGCAAGAAGGAATATCCGGTGGGGCCGGGCGACGTGATCGGCTGCCCGCCGGGCGGGCCCGAGGTCGCGCACCAGCTCATCAACACCGGCTCCTCGGAGCTTCGCTTCCTCGCGGTGAGCACGCTGCTCGATACCGACATCTGGCAGTACCCCGACTCGAACAAGTGGGGCGCGGTCGGCGGGCGCATGCCGCACACGCGTCCCGGCGAGGCGACGTTCACCGGGCGCTACGTGGCCGACGGCACGACGCTCGACTACTGGGATGGGGAATGACGATGGCGCTCCTGACCCCCGGATCGCTGCAGAAGATCGAGCGCGAGTGCGCCAAGTACCCGGCGGAGCAACGCCAGTCCGCGGTGATGTCCGCGCTCGCGATCGCCCAGGACCAGCAGGGCTGGCTCTCCAACGAGCTGATGGAAGAGGTCGCGGCGGTGCTGCGCATGCCGCCGGTGTGGGTCTACGAGGTGGCGACCTTCTACAACATGTACAACCTGAAGCCGCCCGGCAAATACAAGGTCGTCATCTGCACCAACCTGCCGTGCGCGCTCTCCGGCGCCGTCGAGGCCGCCGACCATCTCAAGCGCCGCTGCGGCGTGCACGAGTTCAACCAGACATCCGCCGACGGCCGCTTCACCGTGAAGGAAGGCGAGTGCTTCGGCGCCTGCGGCGATGCGCCGGTGATGCTGGTGAACAACAAGCGCATGTGCGGCTTCATGTCGAACGAGAAGATCGACCAGCTGGTCGAGGAGCTCAAATGACGATGCTCGACTACGGTCCCGACGCGGTCATCATGAAGGGCCTGGACGGCGCCAACTGGGGCCTCAAGGCGTACCAGGATCGCGGCGGCTACCAGGCGATCGCGAAGATCGTGAACGACAAGCTCACGCCCGAGGCCGTGATCGCGGAAGTGAAGAAGTCGGCGCTGCGCGGCCGCGGCGGCGCGGGGTTCCCCACCGGCCTCAAGTGGTCGTTCATGCCGAAGAACTTCACCGGCCAGAAGTACATCGTCTGCAATTCCGACGAGGGCGAGCCGGGCACGTTCAAGGACCGCGACATCATGCGCTACAACCCGCACGCCCTGATCGAGGGGATGATGATCGCGGGCTACTCGATCGGCGCCACCGTCGGCTACAACTACATCCACGGCGAGATCTGGAACGAGTACGAGATCTTCGAGAAGGCTCTGCAGGAAGCGCGCGACGCCGGCTTCCTCGGCAAGAACATCCTGGGCGGAGGCTTCGATTTCGAGCTGCACGCGCACCACGGCTTCGGCGCGTACATCTGCGGCGAGGAGACGGCGCTGCTCGAGTCCCTCGAGGGCAAGAAGGGGCAGCCGCGCTTCAAGCCGCCGTTCCCCGCGTCCTTCGGCCTGTACGGCAAGCCCACGACGATCAACAACACCGAGACCTTCGCGGCGGTGCCCGGCATCCTCGTGAACGGTGCCGACTGGTTCCTCGGCCTCGGCAAGCCCAACAACGGCGGAACGAAGATCTTTTCCGTCTCGGGACATGTGAACAGGCCCGGCAACTACGAGGTGAGGCTCGGCACGCCGTTCGCAAAGCTGCTCGAGATGGCGGGCGGCATGCGTGGCGGCAGGAAGCTGAAGGGCGTGATCCCGGGCGGCTCGTCGATGCCGGTGCTCACCGCCGAGACGATGATGGCGCTCGACATGGACTACGACTCGATCGCCAAGGCCGGATCGTTCCTCGGCTCGGGTGCCGTGATCGTGATGGACGAGGACACCTGCATGGTGAAGGCGGCCGAGCGGCTCGCCTACTTCTACTTCGAGGAATCGTGCGGGCAGTGCACTCCGTGCCGCGAAGGCACCGGCTGGCTCTATCGCATCATCCACCGGATCGAGACCGGCGAGGGCCGCCAGGAGGACCTCGAGCTGCTGCTCGACCTCGCCGACAACATCCAGGGCCGCACGATCTGCGCGCTCGGCGACGCGGCGGCGATGCCGGTGCGCGCGTTCGTGAAGGTCTACCGCGACGAGTTCCAGCACCACATCGACCACAAGAGCTGCACGGTGAAGCCGGGCGGCTACAGCTCCGCGCACCATCCACCCCCTGAAAAAATGGCGGCCGACTAGATGCCCATCAACCTGGAAATCGACGGCAAACCCGTCACCGTCGACAACGGCGCCACCGTGATGGACGCGGCGACGAAGCTGGGTCTGTTCGTGCCGCACTTCTGCTATCACAAGAAGCTCTCGATCGCGGCCAACTGCCGCATGTGCCTCGTTCAAGTGGAAAAGGCGCCCAAGCCGCTGCCGGCGTGCGCGACACCCGCCACCGAGGGCATGAAGGTGCAGACGCATTCCGATTTCGCCATCGACGCGCAGAAGGGCGTGATGGAGTTCCTGCTGATCAACCACCCGCTCGACTGCCCGATCTGCGACCAGGGCGGCGAGTGCCAGCTGCAGGATCTCGCGGTCGGCTACGGCGCCTCGAGCTCGCGCTACAACGAGCCGAAGCGCGTGGTGGTGAACAAGAACCTGGGACCCCTGATCGCCACCGACATGACGCGCTGCATCCACTGCACGCGCTGCGTTCGCTTCGGCCAGGAGATGGCCGGCGTGATGGAGCTCGGCATGGCCGGGCGCGGCGAGCACTCGGAGATCCTCGCGTTCGTCGGGCGCACGGTGGATTCGGAGCTCTCCGGCAACATGATCGATCTCTGCCCGGTGGGCGCGCTCACCTCGAAGCCGTTCCGCTACTCGGCGCGCACCTGGGAGCTTTCGCGGCGCAAGTCCGTGAGCCCGCACGATTCCCTCGGCTCGAACCTCGTGATCCAGACCAAGCAGGAGCGCGTGATGCGCACGCTGCCGCTGGAGAACGACGCGATCAACGAATGCTGGCTCTCGGATCGCGACCGCTTCGCCTACGAGGGCCTGAATTCCGAGGAGCGCCTGCTGCACCCGATGGTGAAGCGCGCGGGCGAATGGGCCGAGGCCGACTGGCCCGAGGCGCTCGACGCCGTCGCGCAGGGACTGAAGGAGGTCGTCTCGCGCCACGGCCCCGAGGCGCTCGGCATGCTGGCGGCATCCCATCTCACGCTCGAGGAGCTGCACCTCACCGCGCAGCTCGCGCGCGGGCTCGGCACCGCCAACATCGACCATCGCGTGCGGCAGTCGGATTTCCGCGCGACGACCGCGGGCGCCCCGTGGCTCGGCATGCCGATCGCGGATGTGGCGAAGCTGCGCTCGGTGCTGCTCATCGGCTGCACGCTGCGCAAGGAGCAGCCGCTCTTCGCCAACCGCATCCGCCAGGGCGCGAAGAAGGGCATGGCGGTCAACGTGCTGCACGTGGCCGACGACAATTTCCTGATGCCGGTCGCGCACCGCGTGATCGCGCGTCCCGGCGAGCTCGCCGGCACTCTCGCGGCACTCGCCGCCGCCGTCGCGCAGGCCGCCGGCAAGCCGGTCAAGGGCGATCTCAAGCGCGCGATCACCGACGAGGAGAAAGCCCTGGCGGCGAGCCTTGCCGGGGAGCGCTCCGCGATTTTCCTCGGCCACTACGCGCAGCAGCATCCCGACTACGCGATCCTGCTCGCGATCGCGCAGGAGATCGCTCGCCTCACCGGCGCCGCCGTCGGCGTGCTTCCCGATGGTGCCAACGCGGTGGGCGCGCACCTGGCGGGCGCGGTGCCCACGCGCGGGCTCGACGCGCGCGCGATGATCGAATCCCCGCGCCGCGGCTACCTCGTGGCCGGCGTCGAGGCCGACCTCGAGATCGGCCCGAAGGCGATCGCGGCGATCGCGCAATCCGAATTCACCGTGGTGCTCTCGGCCTATCGCAACGCCACCACCGAGGCCGCGCACGTGATGCTGCCGATCGCGCCGTTCAGCGAGACCGCGGGCACCTTCGTGAACATGGAAGGGCGCGTGCAGTCGTTCAACGCGGTCGTGAAGCCGCAGGGCGACGCACGCCCGCTGTGGAAGGTGCTGCGCATGCTCGGCGCGCTGCTCGACCTGCCCGGCTTCCAGGCCGACAGGATCGAGGACGTGCGCCGCGCGATCGCCCCCGACCTGCAGGCGTGGGCCACGGCGCATCTCGACAACAACGCCGCCGAATTCGAATGGCAGCTGCGCTCCGCCGCGGCGCCGCTCGAGCGCGTCACCGAGTTCCCGCTCTACGCGACCGATCCGATCGTGCGCCGCTCGCCGCCGCTGCAGAAGACGGCCGATGCGAAGGCGGCGCGGGCCGCGCGCTTCCACCCCGCGACCGCGGCCGCCCTCGGCTTCAATGCGGGCGCCAGCGTGCGCATCCGCCAGGGCGGCGGCGAGGCGTTGCTGCCGGTCGCCCTCGATGCCGCGCTGCCCGAGGGTGCCGTGCGCATCTCCAAGGGAATTCCCGAGACCGCGTCGCTGGGCGACGGCGACCTTTCGATCGAGCTCGTGCGGCTGGCGGCGGTGGCGTGAACGACCTCGTCACCCAGATCCAGGGCTACTCCACCACGGTCTTCGGCCCGCACTGGGGCCCGTACGCGTATACGTTCGGCAAGTCGCTCGCGATGATCGTCGTGGTCCTGGTGCCGCTGATCCTGATGGTGCTCTACTACCAGCTGATCGAGCGCTGGGTGATCGGCTGGATCCAGGTGCGCATCGGGCCCAACCGCGTCGGCTACAAGGGTGTCCTGCAGCCGATCGCCGACGCCATCAAGCTGCTGATGAAGGAGCAGCTGATCCCGTCGGGCGCCTCCAAGGGCCTGTTCATCCTCGCGCCGATCATCGCGGTGGCGCCGGCGCTCGCCGCGTGGTCGATCATCCCGTTCACGCCCACCTGGGTGATCGCCGACGTCGACGCGGCGCTGCTGCTGATGCTCGCGATGACCTCGATGGGCATCTACGGGATCATCATCGCGGGCTGGGCGTCGAACTCGAAATACGCGTTCATCGGCGCGATGCGCGCCGCGGCACAGATGGTCGCCTACGAGATCGCGATGGGCTTCGCGCTCGTCGGGGCGCTCATGGCCGGGCAGAGCATGAACCTGACCGCGATCGTCGCGCGCCAGGACGGCAACTACGGCTTCCTCGAGTGGTTCTGGATCCCGCTCTTCCCGCTCTTCCTGGTGCACTTCATCGCCGGGCTCGCCGAGACCAACCGCCACCCGTTCGACGTGGCCGAGGGCGAGAGCGAGATCGTGGCCGGCTTCCACGTCGAATACTCCGGGATGATGTTCGCGGTGTTCTTCCTCGCCGAATACGCGAACATGATCCTGATCTCGTTCATCTCGTCGCTGCTGTTCATGGGCGGCTGGCTGTCGCCGTTCAACTTCGCGTTGCTGCGCGACGCGGGCCCGGCCGTCTCGTGGCTCGCCGCGCCAAACATCCTCTGGCTGCTCGCGAAGGTCGCGTTCCTGATGTTCGTCTTCCTGTGGGTGCGCGCATCGTTCCCGCGCTACCGCTACGACCAGATCATGCGGCTCGGCTGGAAGGTGTTCATCCCGATCACGCTCGTCTGGATCACGGTCGTGGGCATCCTGATGATGGAGCCCTTCGCCAGCTGGCCCGTGATCAACATCTGGTTTGGAAAGTAAGCCATGCTAAGCCGCGCCAAGGACATCGTCTCGAGCCTGATGCTCGCCGAGCTCGTGAAGGGCCTGAAGCTCACCGGGCGCCACCTCTTCTCGCGCAAGGTGACCGTGATGTACCCCGAGGAGCACACGCCGCAGAGCCCGCGCTTTCGCGGGCTGCACGCGCTGCGCCGCTATCCCAACGGGGAAGAACGCTGCATCGCCTGCAAGCTGTGCGAGGCGGTCTGCCCGGCGCTCGCGATCACGATCGAGAGCGAGCAGCGCGACGACGGCACGCGCCGCACCACGAGATACGACATCGACCTGGTGAAGTGCATCTTCTGCGGCTTCTGCGAGGAGAGCTGCCCGGTCGACTCGATCGTCGAGTCGCGCATCCTCGAATACCACGGCGAATCGCGCGGCGACCTGCTCTATACCAAGCCGATGCTGCTGGCGCTCGGCGACCGCTACGAGGCCGAGCTCGCCGCCGACCGCGCGCAGGACGCACCCTTCCGCTGACATGGACTTCACGCTCTTCCTCTTCTACGCATTCGGCACCGTCCTGCTCGCCGCCGCGAGCCTGGTCGTCATGGTGCGCAACCCGGTGCACGCCGCCCTCTGGCTGGTGCTCGCGTTCGTGACCGCCGCGGCGCTGTGGATGCTGCTCTACGCCGAGTTCCTCGCGATCACGCTGGTGCTGGTCTACGTCGGCGCGGTGATGGTGCTCTTCCTCTTCGTGGTGATGATGCTCGACGTCAACATCGACCGCCTGCGCGAGGGATTCTGGAAGAACCTGCCGCTCGCCGGCCTCGTGGGCGCGCTGATGGCGGCCGAGATGGTGGCGCTGGTGGCGCGCGGCGCGAGGGGCACCGCTCCCGGCGTGGCGCCCCCGGCCGGCTTTTCCAACACCAAGGCGCTCGGCCAGGTCCTCTACACCGACTACGTGTTCCCGTTCGAGCTGGCCGCCGTGGTGCTGCTGGTCGCGATCGTCGCGGCCATCGCGCTCACGCTGCGCCACCGCAAGGAAACCAAGTACCAGGACGCGGGCACCCAGCTCGCGGTGAAGCCGGGCGACCGGCTGAAGATCGTGAAGGGCATGGTCGAATGATCCCGCTCAACCACTACCTCATCCTCGGCGCGCTGCTCTTCTCGATCGGCGTGGTCGGCATCTTCATGAACCGCAAGAACCTGATCGTGCTGCTGATGGCGATCGAGCTGATGCTGCTCGCGGTGAACATGAACTTCATCGCGTTCGCGCACGCGCTCGGCGACCTCTCCGGGCAGGTGTTCGTGTTCTTCATCCTCACGGTCGCGGCGGCGGAATCGGCGATCGGGCTGGCGATACTGGTGGCATTGTTCAGGAACCTGCGCTCGATACACGTCGACGACCTCGGCACGCTCAAGGGGTAGAAGAACAAATATGGACCTGATGACCCTTTCCTGCGTCGCGGCGTTGACGCCGCTCGCGGGCGCCATCCTCGCCGGGCTCCTCGGCTGGAAGCTCGGACGCACCTTCGCGCACTCGGTCACGATCGCGTCGGTCGCGATATCGTTCGCCGCCTCGATGGCGGCCCTCTGGCAGGTGGCGGGCGGCGCGCGCCTCGACGTCGAGGTCTACACCTGGCTCGCGGGCGAGGGCTTCCGCATGCAGGTGGGCTTCCTCGTCGACCGGCTCACGGTGACGATGATGTGCGTGGTGACCTTCGTCTCGCTGATGGTGCACGTCTACACGATCGGCTACATGGCCGACGATCCGGGCTACCAGCGCTTCTTCGCGTACATCTCGCTCTTCACCTTCTCGATGATGATGCTGGTGATGGCGAACAACTTCCTGCAGCTCTTCTTCGGCTGGGAAGCGGTCGGGCTGGTGTCGTACCTGCTGATCGGCTTCTGGTTCAAGCGGCCCACCGCGATCTACGCGAACCTGAAGGCCTTCCTCGTGAACCGCGTCGGCGACTTCGGCTTCCTGCTCGGCGTGGGCGTGGTGTTCGCCGTGTTCGGCACGCTCGACTACGCGCCGGTGTTCGCCGACGCGGGCAAGTTCGTCAACGCCTCGGTCGAGCTGATCCCGGGCTTGCGCTGGTCGCTCCTCACGATCATCTGCGTGTGCCTGTTCATCGGCGCGATGGGCAAGAGCGCGCAGTTCCCGCTGCACGTGTGGCTGCCCGATTCGATGGAGGGCCCGACGCCGATCTCCGC
>JANPHA010000069.1:0-1514 GCA_031424255.1 Burkholderiales bacterium
TGTCGGAACGACCACCAGTACTTTCGCAGTTGGCTTCCTCATCATCTTGTTAATAAGTGGAATGAGGAATGCTGCGGTCTTCCCTTCTCCGGTGTTTGCAATACCGATCATGTCGCGACCTTTCAGTGATTCAGGGATCGATTGATCCTGAATGGCTGTAGGAATAACATAACCTTTCTTTGCAATATTTTCTTTGAGTTTTGGTTCAATGTTAAAGTCGTTGAATTGATGTGTCGGCAAATATGCCTTTTCTTCAGCAACAACAACCGAGCGGTTCACGAATCGTGACACATCGATATTCTCACCAGGATTCTTGTTCTTCCCGCGAGACATCGGACGACCTCCGCCCATTCCGCGAGGTCGATCCCGCCTGCCACCGCGCCTCCGCCGCCCGAGCCCGGAGCCCTCAGCGGAGCCGGCCTCCCGCCGCTGCGCCCTATTTGTTCTGCCGCCGGTCCTGCCGCCGTCCGCAGCGATGTACCGGCGAAACGCACTCGGCCCACAGGCCACCGGTGAGGCGGCGCCCGACGCCCGCCCGAAAGCCGGCGTCGTGGGCGCCGGCCACGTCGGCGCGATGACCGCGCTGCGCCTGGCCGAGAGCGACCTGTTCTCGCAGGTCACCTTGGTTGACGTGGTGCCCGGCCTCGCTGCCGGGCTGGCGCTGGACATGTGGCACGGCGCGGGGCTCTACCGCTTCTCGACGCACCTGGCCGGCAGCGACGATCTGGCCGCGCTGGCCGGCGCCGAATACATCGTCATCACCGCCGGCAAACCGCGCCAACCCGGCATGAGCCGCACTGACCTGACGGCAGTCAACGCCGCGATCATCGACGTCGTCGGCCAGGGCATCCGCCAGCACGCGCCAGGCGCGACGCTGGTGGTGGTGAGCAATCCGCTCGAGGAGATGACGCACCGCGCGGCGCAGGTCACCGGCTTCCCCGAGGAGCGGGTGCTGGGCATGGCCGGGGTGCTGGACTCGGCGCGCTTTTGCTCGCTGGTCGGGCTCACCGGCAAGGCTCGGCCGCAACAGGTGCGTGCGCTCGCGCTCGGCAGCCACGGCCCGGAGATGGTGATCCCGCTGAGCCAGGCCTTCATCGACACGACGCCGATCGAGACGTTGCTGGACGCGCAGACGCTGAAGGCCATCGTCGAGCGCACGCGGGAATCCGGCGGCGAGATCGTCAAGCTGCTGCAGAAGGGCAGCGCCTACTTCTCGCCGGCCGAATCGGCCGCGGCGATGGTGCGCGCGATGGTGCGCGACGACGGCGAGGTGCTGGCCGCCTGCGTGCGCTCGCGCGGAGCCTACGGTGCCGCCGACACCCGCGTGGGCCTGCCGGTGCGCCTGGGCCGCCGCGGCCTGAAGGAGATCGTCAACCTGCCGCTGCGCAACGACGAGCTGAATGCCTTGCGCGAGGCGGCGGCTCGCATCGCCGCGCGCATTGCCGAACTTCGAGCCTAGTACCGCAACCCGGAGATATCGAAACATGATGAAAGCGATGGATTCGGCCCGAGGG
>JANPHA010000070.1:0-1875 GCA_031424255.1 Burkholderiales bacterium
GCGCGGTTCGTATACTGCTGGTCATAGTGGACCATGTCGACGACACAACTTGACGCCCCTTGACGGTGTCCATCGCCCCGATCCTCCGGATTCGAGGCGCGAAAATGAACCGACTCTTCCTTGCACTACTCCTGCCGCTGATGGGTTGCGCGGCGTTCGAGCCGCCCGGGTTCGGCAAGCAGGAAACCCAGGCGCTCTCGTCGGCCGAGATGGACGCGGCGATACGCGCCGCGAAGCCGGGAGAGCCGCGCTAGCGGTGCTGAAGAGCCTCTTCGCCATTGGATGCATGGCGGCGCTCGCCGGATGTGCCGCGCCGCCGGCTTCGAAGGTCGATGCTTCCGCCCCGACGCTCGAAGGCCAGCGTCAATTGGCCTTGGTCGGCAGCTTTCTCACCGGCGCGTGGCGCTCGATCCCGCCGCCCAACGGCGTCGGCGATCCCACGCCCACGCGCTTGATGCATGCGCGCGTCTGGCCAGACATCGCGGGCGAATACTGGATCTACGCGGAGTACCTGCCGGTGGACGGAGACACGCCCTATCGCCAGCGCCTGTATCGCCTGCGCGAAGACGGCGGCCACATCATCGCGCGTACCTACGCATTGCCGGGAAATCCCGCCGACTTCCGGGGGGAGTGGCGCAAGGAGCGCCCGTTCGCGCGGGTCGATCCGAAGTCGCTTCGGGAACGCGAGAATTGCCGGATCCAGTTCGACATCCTGTTCGAGTCGTCCTTCATGGCGCGGCCGGTCGGCGACAAATGCGCGAGCGACCGCCCCGGCGTGGCGACCGAGACCACCGGCTTCGACGTCACTTCGTCGGAGCTGAGCGCGTGGACCCAGGGGTTCGATGCCGCCGGCAAGCGCGTGATGGGCGAGGCCGGCCCGCTCGAACTGCGCAAGATGTCGCGCAGCGTGCGCTAGAGCGGATGTAGGAATCCGCCTACTGAAGAATCAGTCCATTATGTGCGCTTCCGAACAGAGTTCGGCGAGCTTCGGTGCGGTAATGAGCGCAGTCACCAGGAGTCACCAATGCCGCACCAGCTGCAGGAGCAAAGGGAAGGGCACGCACCGCCTGCGCGGGTGGTGGTCACCACCGCCGAGCTGCGCAATCTGCTCGACGAGGCGTTCCGCCAGGGGCGCTCGCGCCCGTGCCCGTTCTGCCACGTGCCGCTGCCTTATTACTGGGAGCCGGGCGACAACCAGTCCGAGAACTGGCGCATCGGCGCGCCATGGAAGTGCAGTCACGGCTGCCACCTGGTGATTACGGAAGCCGCGCTGCAGCTCGCCAAGCTCTACGACGTCAAAGTGCCCAGGGCTGAGCGCGTCGCGCTCCGCTAGGCCGCAACCGGCACGGTGCCCAGCGCCGCAGCCATCCGGTCCACCGCCTTGCGGATGTTGTCCATCGAGGTCGCGAAAGAGATCCGCAGGTAGCCTTCCGCGCCGAACGCCGAGCCCGGCACCGCCGCCACCGCCTGCGGAAGCGCGAGCAGGTAGTCGCACAATGCTAGATCCGTAGGCGCCGCGATGCGCCCGGCCGCATGCAGGTTGCGGATCGCCTCGCGGCAATCGGGGAACGCGTAGAACGCACCCGTGGGCTGCAGGCACTTCACGCCCGGAATGCGGTTCAATCCCTCGGCCACGAACTTGCCGCGCTCCTTGAACGCCGCCACCATCGGGTCGATGCACGACTGGTCGCCGGTGAGCGCCGCCTCGGCCGCGTACTGGGAGATCGAGGTCGGGTTGGAAGTGCTGTGCGACTGCACGTTCTCCATGGCCTCGATGAGCTCCTGGGGGCCGCCGCAGTAGCCGATGCGCCATCCGGTCATCGAGTACGCCTTCGAGACGCCGTTCATCGTCACGGTGCGGTCGTACAGGTCCGG